>DATBBM010000102.1:0-47072 GCA_036270955.1 Casimicrobiaceae bacterium
GCCAACCGAGAACCTGAGTACCTGCGCAAATGCGCAGCCAGGGCCCGCGAGCAAGGCGACGCACACCGCGCCGATCAGCAGATGTCGAACTGCATCCAGCATTCTCGTGGCGACGCGACGGGGCACGGGCGCGGGCGATAAATGAGTCCTGGGTGTCGCCGAATATACACGCGAGAAAGCAAACGCGAGCGCCCGGTTTCAATCGGAAACAACCCTGACGGCGTCCTGACGAATAGTGAGTTGACCGCGCCATCAATGCTCGATCTTCACCACGATGTCCGCCTTCGTCGACGGCGCATAAGCTGCTTCGTATGCGGAAAGCAGTTGTTCCAGGGCTTTGCTGCCGGAATACCGAGGGTTCGTAATGTAGATGGCAAAATCCGGAACGCGATTGATGCGCGTCATCAGCTGAAGCATCGATACACCTTCGACGATTACGGGACGAGGCAATGTAAACCGTCGCTCGATGATGCGATTTACCTGGAAGTCGAGATGGGTGAGATAGTCCTGCGACGGAATCAGAAAAAGATCGGCCTCGATCAGCGTCACATTGAAGTGCCACGCAAGGTAGCGTCCGAGGGTCGTCTTTCCGACACCATCGCGACCATCGATCGTGACAATTACGCCCGGAAGCCCTTGCATGATCGGGGCCAGGGCCTCGACGATCTTCAAATACCCTGGAAGAACGGCGGGCAAGGCGGCCCCTAACGCAGCAAGGCAGCGACCGACCGCGCAGGCGAAAGCCCGCCGGCGGGCGTGTTGAGCGATGGACTATCGGTGCGAAGCTGCCACATGGTTGGTTACGATTGTAGCGGCGGGGCCCCATGGCGCGACACTGGCATTCGCTCGTTGCGGCTCGTGGCGATGCAAAGGCTCTCCCGGCCGGTGGGAGATGGTAAGAGACAGACAGGGAATCGGAGAAGGCGGACGAGCTGCGGATCGCGCAGCTCGCCGCCAGGCCACTGCATTCAGGAGGATATCAACGCAGCGCCGACCGCAGCGTATGCGACCGGGCGGCGGTTGTCAGTTAGCGAAATGTAAGAATCTCGACACCTGACGGAACGGGCCAATCCGACCGTCTCGCGCCGCTTAGGCCGGCGTTCCGGATCCCAGCTGTTAACGTCCAGGCCGACCGCGCCTGGAGACTGTACCGCCCCTCCCCGGCAATGCCGGAGCGGTCAAGGTTCATTACTCGGCCGGCTGGAGATCCGACTGATGTTCTTCGGCAGGCAAAGGGCCGATCGCACCGGCCGACGCTGCCCCTGCCCTCGAGCGGGCGCCGTCCTCGGTGCGCGCGAACAGGGTGCCGCTGGTAAGCGTCACAATGAACAGCGCGAGACTCCCGATGAACACGAATTCGACGAGGGTGGGGACGCCGGCAACGATGCCGGCAGCGACGCCGGCCGATCCGAGCAATGTCGCCAACAACAGTACTGTCAAGAGCCGCAACACTTGCCTGAAACCTTTCTTCTTCTGGTATGCCCGCGTTCAGGCGAATGTTCCCTCGACGGCCAAGGTCGCAACAATCGGTGTTTTTCTGAATCGGGAGTAGGGAATTGTTGCGCTGTTGTAGTCCGCAGGCTTACCGGGATCGAGCACGGGCGCGCCGGAGGATTACCCCCTGTGCTAGCATCGCTCGTCCAAATTCGGCCGCGTTCGATCCAACGTTTCCCGACCGCACGCCATGACAACTTCTCCATCGGACACGCCCGCGGACTCGGTCCCCGGGGCGGCGTCGTCGGCCTGGAGCCCGCTGCGCAACAAGCTTTTTCGCAGCCTGTGGATCGCGACGATCGTCTCGAATATAGGCACCTGGATGCAGGATGTCGGTGCCGGCTGGCTTATGACCTCGCTTTCCTCCTCGCCGTCGCTGGTCGCGCTGGTGGAGGCCGCCGACAGCATTCCGGTGATGCTGCTCGCGCTGCCCGCTGGGGCGCTGGCCGACATAATCGATCGGCGGCGCCTGCTGATCGGCATTCAGGTCTATCTGCTGATCGTTGCCGGCGCGCTCGGCATCCTGACCTTGCTGGACCTGACTACGGTCTGGGTTCTGCTCGGATTCATCTTCGCACTCGGCATCGGCGCGGCGATGATGATGCCGGCGTGGGCGGCCATCGTGCCGGATCTCGTCCGGCCCGACGAGCTGCAATCCGCGGTCGCCCTGAACAGCATCGCCATCAACGCCTCGCGGGCGATCGGGCCGGCGATTGCGGGACTCCTGGTTGCGGCCGTCGGTCCGTGGCTCGTCTTCGTGCTGAACGCGCTGTCGTACTTCGGCATACTCGCGGTGCTCGTGCACTGGAAGCGCGAGCATCGCAAGAGCGCGCTGCCGGCCGAGCGATTTTTCAGCGCGATCCGCGTCGGAATGCGCTTCGTCATGCACACCCGTGCGCTGCAATCGGTGCTCGTGCGCGGTATAGGGTTCTTTGTTTTCGCCAGCGCGACCTGGTCGCTCTTTCCGCTGATCGTGCGGCGCGAGCTCGGCCGCGGCCCGGAAGTCTACGGCCTCCTGCTCACCTGCATCGGCGTCGGCGCCGTCGCCGGTGCCTTGCTGCTGCCGCGCGTGCGGGCCAGGCTATCGCGCGACGCCCTGGTGGCCGGCGCCAGCGCGCTCTACGCGCTTGCCGCGCTCGCGCTGGCGTATCTGCAAAACATCGGGCTCCTCGCGGTGGCGATGCTCGCCACCGGCGTCGCCTGGATTTCGATTCTTTCGGCGCTGCAGGTCGCGGCGCAAATGACGCTGCCGCCATGGGTGCGGGCCCGGGGACTCGCCGCGTTTGTGGTCGTATTCATGGGAGGGATGGCGCTCGGCAGCATCCTTTGGGGCCAGGTCGCGACCAGGACAGGCATCCCTGCTGCGCTGACTGCAGCGGCGATCGGGATGCTGGTGGCGATCGTGCTCACCTACCGATTCCAGCTCGGTCCCCACGCGGTGCTCAACTTCAAGCCGGCGATGGATTGGCCGCAGCCGGTGCTCGCCGAAACGCCGGAACCCGACAGCGGCCCGGTACTGGTGACGATCGCGTACCGAATTCGTGGGGACAAGCGCGATGAATTCGTGACGGCGATGCAGGAGGTCGGCGAAATGCGTCGCCGCAACGGAGCCTATTTCTGGCAACTGTTTCACGATACCGGTGACCCTACGCGGTTCATCGAATGCTTCATGGACGAATCCTGGGTCGAGCATCTGCGCCAGCACGAGAGGGTCAGCATCGCCGATCGCGAAATCCAGCAGCGCGCGAAGCAATATCTGGTTGAAGGCGAATCGACCAAATCCTCGCACTGGCTCGCGGAATCGGGGCCTTGATCGTTCAGTTCGATCGGGGGATGTCCGCGTCCCCGGCGCGCGTCGTCGCGACGGGCGCTAGCGGCAGATCGTACCGGGCGGCGTAAACACTTCGCGCGTGATCGTCTTGGTTTGGGTCACGCCGTTGACGGTATAACTGAACGTTCCGGTGTTGCCGTCGACAAAACTGAACGTGGCGGTGCCGACGTTGCTGCCCTGAGCTCCTCCCGGACTCGCCAGTGCCGGAAACGGGATCGAATTGAACGGCGGTCCGCTGGCGGCGCGGTAGAGCTGCCCGCTGTAGGTCGCTGGACCGGTCTTGGACACGGTGGCGATCAGCCACATCGGTGAACGGTCGAGGTCGTAGGTAAACCAGGTGGCGACGATCGTGTCGCCTTCGTGAACAACATTGATTCCCCAGCCTGCTTCGGACCCCGCCGGTGCGTTCCACCACAGGTCCTGATAGTTGGTGGCGAGCGCCAGGCCGGACTGAGCTACGGAGCTGCAGGCCGGCAAGATTCCGAAGGTCTCGCGCGTGATCGCCTTGGTCTGACTGATGCCGTTGACCGTGTATGCAAACCAGCCGTTGTTGGCGTCGCTGAACGTCAGTGTTGCGTTCCCGAGGGCGGCGCCGGTGGCGCCGCCGGTGCTTCCTATCGGCGGAAACGGAACGGCGCTGAACGGCGGCCCCGTCGACTGAAAGAGCGTTCCGGCATACATTCCCGGCCCCGTCTTGTTCGCGGTCATCACCAGCCACCAGGCCTTGCCCGTCAGGTCGTAGGTAAACCACGACGCGAAAATCGTGTCGCCCTGCTGCGCCAGATTCATGCCCCAGCCGGCCTCGGATCCGCCGGGTGAGTTCCACCATAGGCCTTCATAGACCGCAGGCGTCGAGGCGGCCACTCCGGTGCCGGCGACCTGCATGATCGCGAGCGACGAGAGCTCCGGCGCATCGACAATCAGATTCGCCAGCCGGGATCCTGTTTGCTGTGGCTGGAAGTAGAGGGAAAGCTGACACGACTTTCCGGCGGCGATCGCGACTCCGACGCCGCACGTCTCTTCGGAGCCGGAGAAGTCGTAAACGGCAGGACCGTTTAGCACGATCGCGCTCGGCGTCAATGTTGCAGGCCCGAGGTTCTTGAGCGCCACGACCAGCGCCGGCGATTGCACTCCCACAACCTGCTCGCCAAAATCGGCGCTCGCCGGGACGAAATTGAGCGTCGCGCTCCCGGCCTGCTGATCGACGCCGCGGCCGTAGAACGCGAGCAATGGGTTCGGTGTGCTGCTCGTATTGTCGAGCCACAGGCCCCCGGAGGTTTGGCCCGGAGCGAACGGCGAAAAGAGAACGCTGATCGAGCACTTGCTGCCAGCAGACAGTGCCATCCCGCTCAAGCAAGTCGTCGAAGGATGGAAGGCCGGGCCGGTCGCGGGGTCGATGCTGACGTCGGTGAACGACCATGTCTCGCTCCCGCAATTGGTCACGGTAGCGCTCATCGTCGTATTGGTCCCGACGCTGCGGTTGCCGAACGTCAGCGTATCGGTGCTGATGCAAAACTTGCCCTGGGCGGCGACGCTCGACGTCGCCCCAACGCAGATAAGCACCAGCAGGAAATTCCGGATATGTCGCACTACGCCGCGCACCGCGGCCAAGCGTCGCACGATGCCGCGCACCGCGGCCGGGTCAACGCGCGTGCATCACCGCGAGCGCGCGGCGCCTCAGCTCTTCGGCTAGCCGGGTGTCGAGCCGCCTGTTGCCCGCTTCGTGATGCACAGCCGGGCTGTTGGCCGCCTCCGCATGTGCGGCGGTAGGGGGAAAGGGTCTCGGACGGTAAGGCGCGCCGTTGATGACCGTGTCCTCTTCGGACGGGTCGACCGTATCGGCGCGGCCGGACAACGCAGTGATCCAGCTCATTTTCCTCTCCGGCTTTCGCCCCGGCCAGCGGGCGACTTGCGCAGATCGTACGGCCGGGCTGCCCGGCTGAACATCAGCGCGGGTCCGAAGTTGATGTAGGAGAAAGCGGCAGTCGACGCACGGCCGGGACTAGGGTGTCGCCTGCCGGCGGCCCCGTCATCGACCAACTCGCGCGTTGGAAGCGGCGCGATGCAGCAACGAGGACCATTCCGAATAGATCGATCCCGCGCCGCGTGTTGAGCCTGCCTATCGGCCGGCTTCCCTTCGCGCGAGGTCGATGTCCAGATACTTCCAGTAGGTCGAGAACACCTGGGGACTGAAACCGAGCACCCACGGTTGCACGAAGTCGTTCTGCAGCCGGAAGATCGCCGGCAGCTCGGGCATGTAGGTGCGGGCGAGCTCGGTCATTTCACGAGCGGCGGCGACCTGCTCGGCATCGCTCGCGCTGCGCAGGAACTTGTCGGCTGCGCGATCGTATTGGTCGAGCTTGAATTGGGAGACGTTCACCCGCTGCGGTTGCTTGCTGTACAGCTGGAAGAGCTCGGGCCAACCCGAGGGCGAGCCGCCGAAGCCGCCGAAATACATCTGGAATTGCCCTCTTTCCAGCTCCTTGATCGCATCCTGGAACGGCGTCAGCCTGTAGTCGGTGCGAAGGCCGACCGCATCGAGGTCTCTTTTGGTCAGCGTCTGGATTTCGCGCGAGACCGGCCCGGAGCGCAGGGTAAGCATCAGCGTCAACGGCTTTCCGTCCGGCGTGTTGCGATAGCCATCGGCACCCTTGCGGTAGCCGAAGCGATCGAGCAGCGCCTTCGCCGTCGCCGGATCGTACATCGGCTTGGTCGGCAGCGTTGCATCGTGTCCGCCGACGCCGGGTGGGACGATCTGGTTCGCCGGCAGCGCGTAACCGGCATAGACCACCTTGACCAGCGTTTCAACGTCGAGCGCCGCAGCGATCGCGCGGCGCAGTGCGATGCGCTCGCTGCTCAAGCCACCGATGACCGGATCGGCAACATTGAAATAGAACGAAAACAGGAAAGGCTCCGGAAACACCCGCCGCGTGATCCCTCGCTGCGCGTATTCGGGCTTGAGCGCGCCGTCGGCGAGCAACCTGTTCGCGACTTCGCCCCGGATACCGATGTAATCGAGGCCGCCCTGCTCGAACTGCAGCATACGCGGAAGGTCTTCGTCGATGATGTTTACTTCGACGACCGTGATTTGCGGCAGCACCTTTCCCTGCATGCTGCGCACCAGCGCCGCATGTGCCGGATCGCTGCTCTCGGGAAAACGGACGCGCCGGTAGGTGGGGTTGGCATCGAGCACGATGCGCGATCCGCGCTTCCACTCGCGCAGGCGAAACGGCCCGGTCCCTACAGCTCGGGTGCGAATATCGCCGCCTGCCGCGTCGAGGACTTCGCGGGCGGCTGCGCCGACGAAACCGAAGAGGTCGCGAATGATCGGGTAGTTCGGTTCGACCAGCTTGAGCTGCAGCGTGTAGCGATCGAGGGCGCGCAAGCCCTCGATCGGCCGATCGTAGTCGAACTTCCCGCTCTTGCGCGCGGCGTCGACGACGGGTCGCATGCCCACGATCAGATCGGTAGTTATCGGGGAGCCGCCCCGCCGAAGATTGGGATCCAGCCACCGCTTATAGGAATAAACGTAATCCTCGGCGACGAGCTCGCGCGGCTTGCCCTTGAACGCGGGATCATCGGTGAAGAATATCCCCGACTTCAGACGAGCGGTCCACGTCTTTCCATCATCGCTGATCGCGAGCGGTCCTGCGGCGGTGAGCGGCGAGAGTCTTGGCGGCGAAGCCAGGTAGTCCCATTCGTACAGCGGCTCGTACACCGCCATCAGCACCTGGAACGACGGATCGTCGGAGAATTGCTGCGGGTCGAGCGTGTCGATGTCGGGCGACGCGACCCGCAATACCTTGGTTACGTCGCTCGCGCCGGCAATGCAGCAGAATGCCAGCGGCAGAAGCGCGCACAAATGCCGGCCGATTCGTAGCACTGAAGCCTCCGCGCGCCGTACGCGCTCCGCGTTTCGCGTCCGGAAAGACGGAAAAGGCGAAAAGAGACGGCGCCAGTTCGATCCGCGTCGATTATGCATCAACCGCGGCCGATTGCCCGGCGACTCGCGCAAACGCGCGTGAGAACCCGACCGCCTCCCGCGCCTTGCCTAGCTCGGCTGCGCTTCGGGTTCGGCGACGTTGGCCCAGACGTCGACAAGCACATCGCGCAGCGCGGCGAGCAGCGGATCGCCGTCGCGATCGGCGGCGTGGACCAGCCAAAGCTTCGTCGTCACGCCGGCGCCGGACCAGATCGCGGCACGCCCGGCATCTGCCATCGGCGTCACGATTTCCGCGCGAATCAGGCTTGCGCCGACGCCCGACTCGACAAGATTGACGATCAGCGATTCGTTGTCGGCTTCGATTATCCGCTGCGGGTGGACGCGACCGTCGAAGAGCTTCGTCACCAGTTGCCGGTGCGAGCTCGGTTCGGGCGCCACGATCCACGGCCGGTCGGCGAGCGCATCCCATGAGGCGCCGGCCAGCTCGTCTGCCCATGCGAGCGGCATTGCGACGCGATAGCTTATGTCGCGCAAGGGGATCGAGCGCAGGTCGGCGGTCGGAGCCGCGCCGAAATAAAAACTCGCGTCGAGCGATTGCTCGCCCACGCGGGTCAGCGCATCGCTCGACAAGACCTGGTGCAGCTCCAGCTCGATTTGTGGGTAGCGGTCGAGCGCGCGCACCAGCAGATCGCCAACACGCAGCACGACCGGGTCGAGCACCGTGCCCAGCTTCAGGCGGCCCGTCGGCTGTCCGCGCAAGCCCTGGGCGGAATGCTGCAGATGTTGAACGGCGCCGATGATCTGTTCGGCCTCGGTCAGCAGCTGCCGGCCGGACGGCGTCAGGTCCATGCCCGACGGGGTCCGCTCGAACAGGCTGATGCCGAATTGCTCCTCCAGCGCCTTGATGTGCCCCGAGATCGCCGGCTGGCTCAAATGCAACGCCTCGGCCGCGCGCGTCAGATGGGCAAATCGGGCGACGGTGACAAAGGAGCGTAGTTGGTTGAGGTCCATGATCTTCCTTCCCGGGCCCCGAAGGCGGCGGATAAGGCCGGATTATTGCGTTGCACCATGATCTTGCTCATGTTTTGCCATCCTGATGGGCGCCATTGCCATATTTGATTGGATCGGCCCGGCCGATGTCGGTACAACGGAGGGTAGCACTCATTAGAGCAGCCTTATTAATAGCTTATGAACAGGATCGCATCCATGGAAACCTTGGCACTGACCCTTGAGCCCAGTCTCGTCGCGCGTTGCGAAGAACGCTCTGCAACCCTGCCTAGCGCTCAGTATACCGCCGATATGGTGCAACGCACAACGGACTCGACTGCCGAGGCTGAAAGCATGGATTATCTGGCCGTGGCGCGCATGGCCCGCGATATGCGAAGTCAATGCGTTGCGAACTTGCTCGGGCGGGCAAGCAAGGCCTTGGCTATTCGTTTCGGGCGCCTGGCGCCGCCGTCGATCGGTCGTGCCCCGTGATGCGGCCGCCGTCGCCGAAGGGGGGGAATTTCATCGGGAGAATTTTCCGGCGCCTTGCCGGCTATGTATCGCGCCTGGACCGCGACCAGCGCGAAGCCTATCTCGCCGGCGCGACCGACATCCACGACCTGGAGCGGCGCATGCGCGAGCTCGACAATCCTTCAAGCTTCCCACTGCGGCTGCCGTCGCGGTAAGTATGCGTTCACTTCACTATTTGCCTGGGAGATTCTGATGCACGAGATCTATATGCTCGCCGTGTTGTTCAACGTATCGCGTCGGCCGTCTACGGAGCTGACGCGGCAGCAGCGCCTGCGAGACGAGCAGGCGTTTTACGAGCGCCATAGCGGCGACCGCGGGCGGCGATTCAAAGGCTTGGCTCGGTTCGCGCCCGCCGTGCCGGTAGCGCTGACCGCCTTTGCCGCCATGATGGGGTTGACGCACCTCCTGGCGCGCTGATTCCAGACCGCCGGGGCCCCAGTTGTCATAAATAGGTAGGTTACAAACCTGGAGCTCGGTGGTTGCAATTTTTCCATCATCAGAGCTACCATTATGACAATGGCAAGCGGGGGCCGCGTATGAAGATCCGATCGCTCATCTCCAATCAGCTCTATTTCGGCCTCGAGCCGCTGAGTTTGCGCCGTGGTACCGAGCGAACGCTGTCCCGCGTCTTCGGCCTGCCACCCGACCGTGTGCGAGTGACCAGAGAGACCCTTCGCGAAGACTTTCGACTCGACATGAACGAGACCGATGCGCTCATTCGTTCCCTTGTCGCCGGCGGATTGCTGCAGGCCGACCCCGAGAACGCGGGCAATTACCGGCTGACCGAACGCTTCCACGAGTTTGCCCAGGCGCGGGTGGTCGCGCCGCTGGAACGGCGGGAAGCGAAGGACCTGGTGGACAAGGCCTGCCGGCTGGCCGCACAGATCAATGCCGAGCGGACATGGAATCCGGTGATGATCGACATGCTGGGCGTTTCCGGGAGCTATATGAGCCGCAGTGAAACCATAGCCGAGCTGACACTGTGGCCGGTCGTGAAAACACGCGCTCAGATAAGGCCACGGCGTTTTGGAGCGCCGATGACCAAGGCCGAGGGCTCGTCCGAAATCCGCGCGGCGCTGCGTGCCCTCAGCCCGTTCATCCTTGTCCATCTGGTTACCGACACGGCATCGGTCGAGCGCCCGTTCAGCGTTCCGTTTCGCGCCTACGACGAGCTCGTCGCGTCTTCGCTGGCGCCTGCGAAGCTCCTCGCGTGGAGCTCGTCGATTCGCAGGCAACTCGGCGGGCGCTGATCTCCCGGGTCCGTGCCCACGGCGCGGGCTCTATGCTCTCCATCCGTGGCAGCGCTTGTAGCGCCTGCCTGACCCGCAGGGGCAAAGAGCGTTGCGTGACTCCGGCGGCGGCGCGCGCAGCGGGGGCTTGCTGCTGATCGCGGCATTCCAGCTTGCGGGCGCGAACTCGTCGTGCACGTGGCGGCCATGGCCGGTCGTTTCGCAGGCCGGTCGTTCGAGGCTCGCGATTCCCATCCCGTGCTGCTTGAACCACCGGCTCAAGTCGATCTCGTGACCGCATGCCGCGAGTGACCCCACTGCGCGCCAATCGGACAGCCTCCGCAGCCCCGGATTGAGCGAATAGCCTCCCCACACCGGATGCGCGTCCAGCGCCGGCTGGCGATATTCGATCTCGCCCAGGCGGCTCACGCCAGCCGAGTAGACGATCTGATCGTGCAGGTCATTCTGTCCGCGGCGCCGGCATTTGACCGTGGAGATGGTGGCGATCTGCTCCAACAGCTGCAGGGACTCCTCGACAAAGCCGCCCCGGAAGAACCGCCAGTCATCCTCGCAGTGAAAGATGTACGGGGTATGCACGTGCGCATACGCGAGATCGATGCTCGCCATCTGCCCGCGCGGCGGATCGTTGAGCAGCAGCTCGAACCGCGTATCGAACGACGCGAGGACATCGCTGATTCGCGGATCGCCCGAGTCCTCGACGATCACATAATGCGATATCTCCGCCGTATTCCACGCCAGGAAGGTTCGGAGTGTGTCCGCCAGCAGGTCGAATCGACCGCAGCTCGTCAGGACGAATGTGATATCAGTCGAGCCGGTCATGGCGCTGTCGGGGAGGAAGCATCCATAATGGGCGGGGCGATGTTGGCTGGCATCGAGACGATGGTGATAAGACGCAAGCGCGCGGCATCCGGACGTCCCTGGGTAACGCTGGCGGACGCAAAGCTCGCCCTCGCACTTCCGCTTTTGTGGGTGTTCGCATCGACAGTCCCGGAGCGGCGCTGGCGGACGCTATGCTATCGCCTCGAATCGATCAGGGCCAGGGCGAGCGCCGGGGATCTGGAGTGCGTAGCGCGCGCCGCGGGTCGCGTCGTCGGCGAATCTGACGCGTCGTTCGAAGGCCGGGCCTTCGCGCTCGAGGTCGCGGCGGGCGCAACCGAGCACAATCTGCAGGTCCTGAAGAGCCGCAGCCGCGGGGGTTGGAACCCCGCGCTGCATCTCGAGGGGGCGGCGCATCTCGATTCGGCGCTCGCCGCGGGCAGGGGGGCGGTGCTCTGGGTGGCGCACTTCTGCTTCAACGCGTTGGCGACCAAGAAAGCGCTACACGACGCCGGCTATCCGCTTTGGCATCTGAGCCGGCCGGAACACGGCTTTTCGAAATCCACGGCCGGGATCGCCTTGTACAACGGCATTCGAACCGGCGCGGAGCGGCAGCAGTTGGAGGGACGCATCGTTTTCGACCGCGATCGGCCGGGAGCCGCCGCTGTCGCCGCAATGCGCGTTCTGGCGCAGAACGGCATCCTTTCGATAACGGCCGGCGATTGGGAAGGCCAGCGCATTGCCGGCATCGATGTTTGCGGCGGCAAACTGCATCTGGCGGTCGGTGCTCCTCGCCTGGCGCGGTTGGCTGGGGCGTCACTGCTGCCTGTTTTCACGGTGCGTGGCGCGGACCAGCACAGGATTAGCGTCATCATCGAGCCCGCATTGCCGGTCTCGACCGACGGCGGGAGCGACGACGCATTGCAGGCTGCAGCGCAGGCCTTTGGCCGATTGCTCGAACGGTATGTCAGGCGCTATCCGGCGCAATGGCGCGACTGGAAAAGACTGGAACTGACGGCGAGCGCCCGGACGGCGGGAGAGTGCCGATGACGCACGACTATCGTCTCCTCCGCTCGTGGCTGTTCGTTCCCGGCGATTCGGAACGCAAGCTCTCGAAGGCCTGGTCGTTCGGGGCCGATGCGCTGATCATTGACCTCGAGGACGCGGTTGCCGGCGAACGCAAGGCGATGGCGCGCGACATCGCGGCCGGCGCGATCGCGGCCGCAGCGCGCGGCAAGACGGTCGTCTCGATCCGCATCAACGCGATCGACAGCGGATTGGCCGAAGACGATATCGAACGGACATTCCGCGGGCGGCCCGATGCCTATGTGCTGCCCAAGGCGAGCGAGCCCGCCCACATACGGCAGGTGTCGGCTCAGCTCGCCGTCCTGGAAGCGAACGCCGGAGTGCAGGTCGGTTCGACCGCGGTGGTGCCGATCGTGACCGAGCATCCGCGGGCGATTCCGCGGCTGGAATCGCTGTGCGCTGCAGATCCGCGGGTTGTCGCGATCATGTGCGGCAACGAGGATCTTGCTGCGGCCATCGGTGCCCGCAGGATCAAGGATGAATCCGGGGCGATGCTCGAGGTATTCCGCGTGGTGCGCGCGCTGGCGCTGCTCGCCGGGAGCGCCGCCGGCATCGGCATCATCGATTCGCCGGTGGTCGAGCTCGCGTCGACCGACGTGTTGCAACGCGAGAGCGACGAGGCCGCGGCGATGGGATACACCGGAAAGCTGGCGATCCATCCGGCGCAAGTCGCGCCGATCAACGCCGCTTTCCTGCCGGCCCCGGCGGAAATCGAACAGGCACAATCGCTGCTGGCCGCAGCGAAAGGACATGAGGGCGCGTTTCGCTTCGAGGACCGGATGGTCGATGTGCCTCATGTGCGCCGCGCCGAACGCATCATGGCGCTCGCCCGCGCACACGCGCTGGCGTGACGCGCTACCCGGCCTCGCGGCCGAACGACGCCTACGTCTCGCGGCGCGAGATCGCGGCCGCCTGACGTATGATGGCGCACCTTTTCCCAGCGGCGCATCGGCGCCCGTCGCCAACAATGCAAATCGCTCCGAAATCCACGGCCGAGGTCGTTCGCACGCGTCGCATGTTCGAAGTCGCGCTGCTGCTGAAGGGGCTCAACGGCATCGTCGAGCTGATCGGCGGGGCGCTGGCGCTGTTCGTCCCGCTGCGGACGGTCAATCAGCTGGTGCTATGGCTGACCGCGTCTGAAATAGAGGACGATCCGAACGACTGGCTGGCCAACACGCTGATCGACGCGGCCGAAAAACTGTCGATGGGAACGAAGGCGTACGCCAGCTTCTACTTGTTGGCTCATGGCGCCGTGAAGATATTTCTCGTCTATTCTCTGTGGCGCGAAAAAATCTGGGCGTTCCCCGTCGGGCTGTCGCTGATCGGCGCGCTGGTGTGCTACTCGCTCTACCGCTTTACACATACCCACTCGGTCTCGCTGCTGCTTTTCGCCGCGATCGACGTGGTCATCATGTGGTTCATCTGGCGGGAGTATCTGGTGCGGCGTCCGGCAAAGCAAAGCTCGCCGGCCTGACGGCGCCGGCGAGCTTTGCTTGCTCACTCCAATAATAGCGACGCCGGCGAGCTACCAATATCGGAGCCCGCCGGCGCGTAAGTGCAAGGACGGGTCAGGACAGGGAATCAGCGCTCCCAGCGACCCGCCTCGTAATGGTAACGCCCGTTATGCTCGGTCCAGCGATCCGCCACCCAGCGTTCGCCGTGGCGCTCGTGCACGTAGTGCCCCTTGCGCCAGACATGGTGGTGATGGCCGCTATCCCAAGCCCAGTAACCAGGGGCCCAGACGTACCCCTCGCGCGGCGCCGGCACCACTTCATAACGCGGAGGCGGCGGGGCGACGTTGATGTCGACGTCGACCCGGGCTTGCGCGGCCAGCGGTAGCGCCAGTGAAGCGGCAATCAAGCCGGTGACCAAAAGCTTGTGTCGTGCTTGCACGATAAGACTCCTTTGCGTTGATGACACAGGCTCATGGTGCAGGGACGGCGCGGGAATGCCTATCGGACGTCCGCGCTTTCGTCTGTAGGCGCGGCGCTATTTGACCTAGGAGATTGGCCGACGCGGCTGCAGCCGCCGGCAGTGCGGTTATTGCCTAGTGCTGATGGTGATGCGCGCGTCGCTCGTCATCGACCGGTGAACGATGACGAGCGACGGCGCCGACGGAAATGTCCTGAAGCGCGCCATCGGCGCTTCGCGTGGTCAACGTCAAGGGCACGACGTCGCCCAGCTTGATCGTTCTGTTGAGCCGGCGCAGCGACAACCGGTAATGCCCCGGCGCCAGCTCGACGATAGCCCTTGCGGGAAGCGCAAGCTCCGCCGCCGGGCGCGCGTCGCTGCCCGGGCGATGCAGCGTCGTCGCGGCCGCGAGTTCGCTGCGCGCCGCGACCAGCGTCGCACCCTCGGTGCTCGTCAGGTTCATATACACTTCGGTAGAACCGCCCGCAGAGGCTGGCCGTACCCAAGGCTGATTGACGATGGTCAACGCCTGCGCACGCGCTGCCGGCAACGCGAGCGCGAGCGCCAATGTGAACAGCAGGGCGAACGTCGGCCGGCGATGTAGACGGGCAGATGTCGTCGCACGCTGCATCAGAGCGACGCAAACAGCCGCGTCGCGCGGGTATTCCGGCGCGGGCGCAGAGGAATAGCCGCAAGAGCGGCGCTGTTAGCTTGGCACGGACGACCTTCGGGCGGCGTTTCGACGCCGCCGCGCTCCAACCGATAGCAGGAGTTCACGATGTTACCTTCCTCCCGATGGCTCACGATGGTAGCGCTGGCACTCGTGGCCACTGCCGCGCGGGCCGAGTTTCACACCTTCCAGATCGAGCAGATGTATTCGAATGCCGACGGAAGCGTCCAGTTTGTCGTGCTCCACGAGTCGCAGGGGATGGACGGAGAGAACTTTCTCCAGGGTCAGGCGCTGACCAGTACCCACATGGGAGTTACAAAGACTTACATTTTCCCGGCGAACCTGCCCGGCGGCAACATGTGCGATGGGTACTATGGCTGCAATCCCAGCCCCACGGCCAACAGCCACGTGCTGATCGCGACCCCGGGCTTCGCAGCCCTCAACCTCGTCGCGCCGAACTACGTGATACCTAGCGGCTTCCTGCCCACGGACGGCGGAACGTTGAATTATGCGTTTGTCGACCAGGTTACATTTGCTTCGCTGCCGACCGACGGCGTCAATGCGCTTACCCGTTCGGGAACGATCGTCCCCAACGTCGCGACCAATTTCGTCGGCTATTCCGCTTCGGTCGCGGGCCCCGGAGGAATCAACTACCAGGGACTCTGGTTCAATCCCGCGGAATCGGGATGGGGAATCAATTTCGCCCATGACGGTGACACGATCTTCGCATCGTGGTTTACCTATGACATGACGGGCAAAGGTACGTGGCTGGTCATGACGGCTACCAAGACTGGGCCCAATACCTACACGGGGACACTTGTTCAGGGCACGGGACCCGCATTTGACGCCGTGCCGTTCCCGCCGCTGGGCAGCCCCGGCGGCGCAACCGTGTCCGGCCTCGGCGGCCCCGCCACGCTGATGTTCACCGACGCGAACAACGCGCTGTTTACCTACACGGTCAATGGCATCACGCAGACCAAGGCGATCACGCGTCAGGTGCTCGCGGCAGCACCGCTTCCCGTCTGTACGTTTGGCGGACAACCGAATCTGGCGCTCGCGACCAACTACACCGCCTTGTGGTGGGCGGCGCCACCGGGCTCGGAAGCGGGTTGGGGCGTCAATCTGACCCACCAGGGCGATCTGATCTTTGTGACATGGTTCACCTTTGCGCACGACCACACGCCGATGTGGCTGGTCGGAACTGCGAGCAAGACTTCACCCGGCGTGTACACGATCACACAGCTCGGCCGGCTGACTGGGCCTCCGTTCAGCGCGACGCCGTTCCCGCCGCTCGGCACGCCGGGCGGTCCGGTGGTGGCGGTCGCCGGCTCGGCGACATTGACATTCACCGATGGCAATACCGCGACGTTCAACTACACGGTCGATGGCGTGACGCAGACCAAGACCATCACGCGCCAGGTCCTTCAGAACCCCGGCACCGTTTGTCAGTGAGCGGTCGGACAGGTGTCTCGGCCGGAGGCGAGCCGGCAGCTTCCAACGCGGTGCTGATACGCCGCGCCGCCCTGGCGGCCGCGTTCGTCCTCGTTGCCAACGCGGCCTTCGCTGCCGGCATCGGCGAACCGGCGCCGGCGTTCACGTTGCGCGACGCCCACGGCGACACCTTGTCGCTCGAAAGGCTGCGCGGGCAGGTGGTGTACGTCGACTTCTGGGCCTCGTGGTGCGGGCCATGCCGTCGCTCGTTTCCGTGGATGAATGACATGCAGCGCCGTTACGGCAGCCGGGGCCTCGCGATTGTCGCGATCAACGTCGACAAGAATCCGGCAGACGCCGCGCGGTTCCTCGAGCTTAATCCCGCGCAATTCGCCGTCGCCTACGACCAAGCCGGCGCAACCCCGCTGGCTTACGCGGTGCGGGAGATGCCCAGCTCGTACCTGATCGACTCGCGAGGCAATGTCGTCGAGGTCGAGCACGGTTTTCACGATGAACGCAAAGCCGCGCTCGAGCAGCGGATCCAGGCTTTGCTCGCGGCGCGCTGATGCGATCGTTGAATCCTTTGTTTCGGGCGCCGCTGACCCTGGGTTGGCTCGCCGTCGCCGTGGTCGTGCTGCTGTCCGGTTGCGCAACGGTGCAGCCGCCGAAACCGTGGGAAAAAGGGCAGCTTGCGAAGCCCGAGATGCAGTTCGACCCCGATCCGCTGAATGCCCGGCTCGCCGATCACATCTACACCAGCAAGGAAGCTGGCAGCGGAGGCTACGGCGTCGGCGGCGGTGGCTGTGGCTGCAACTGAAGACGAGGACATCAGCCCGCGCGTAACCGCGCCGGCAGGTCCCGCCGGCGCGCTGCTCGCGGCCGCGCTCGCGCTCCCGGGCGTCATTCCGGCGCCGGCGCTGGCGCAGACTGCGCCGGACCAGGGTTTCGTCGCGCTCAAGTACGTCGACTACCGCGACTGGCAGCCCGGTGCGGACCGGATTCACGTGCACAGTCCCTCGCTGTATCTGCTCAAGCCGCTTTCCGACTCGCTCGCTGCAGAAGGCTCGCTGGTCTACGACAGCATCTCGGGCGCGTCGCCGCTGTACCACAACGCGCTTTCCGGCGCGTCGGGCAAGGGCGGCGTGACCGACTATCGCACTGCGGGCAACGTCAAGCTCACCAAGTACCTCGACGGGGCCGCGATCGGCGTCGGCGCCGCGATTTCGTCCGAACGCGATTATTTTTCTCGCGCGCTTTCGCTGGACATCCGCGTATCGAGCGACGACCGCAATCGAACCTACGCGTTCGGCATCGGCGGCGCGAGCGACGATATCAACAGCACGAACGGCGTCGCCGAAGGCAAGCACCGGCGCACCATCGACCTGCTGCTCGGCATAACCCAGGCGCTGTCGCCCGAAGCGATCGTTCAGTCGAACCTGACCTGGTCTACGGGACACGGCTACTATTCCGATCCGTACAAGACGCTCGACACTCGTCCCGACGGCAGGCGCATTCTCGCCTGGCTGACGCGGTACAACCAGCACCTGTCCCAATCCGATGCGACACTGTCGCTGTCTTATCGATATACGCGCGATTCGTTCGGCAGCGATTCGCACACGGTCGACGCGGCCTGGCACCAGCCGCTGCCGAACGGCTGGTCGATAAGACCCGGCTTGCGCTACTACACGCAAGCCGCGGCCGATTTCTACTTCGACCCGCCGTTCCCGCAGGGATTTTCGTTCGGCGAGCCCTACACGGCCGACACCCGGCTGTCGGCGTTCGGCGCGCTGAATCCCGGAGTCACCATCGTCAAGCTGTTGCCCGGCGGCTGGCAAATCGATCTCAAGGTCGAGTTCTACCGGCAGCGCTCGGACTGGCGGCCCGGCGGGGGCAGCCCCGGGCTCGAGCCGCTGTCGGCGCGCTGGATCCAGACGGGCATCAGCAAGGCGTTCTGAACGCGCGATTTAACAGCGGCGGACGAGCCTCGGGCATAGTTACGCGATGCCGCTATTCCGCTTCGGCTTTGACGCGATGGCCTCGCCGAACGAGCTGCAGATCTGGCACGACGACGAGAGCCGCGGGCGCACGCTGGCCGATAGCGCGATAGCCGACGTGCGGCGCATCGAGGCGAAGTATTCGCGCTATCGCGACGACAGCGTGACGGCACGGATCAATCGCGCCGCGGGCGGCACGGCGGTCGCGATCGATGAGGAGACCTACGCGCTGCTGGGCTACGCCGATCACTGCCATCGCCTCAGCGCCGGTCGCTTCGACATCACCTCGGGCGTGCTTCGCCGCGCCTGGGATTTTCGCCGTTCGCCGCCGCGGCTGCCTGACCCGGCCGAGGTCGCGGCGGCGACGGCGCTGATCGACTGGCCTTCGGTCGAATGGAGCCGTCGCAGCGTGCGACTGCCGCGACGCGGCATGGAGATCGACTTCGGTGGCATCGGCAAGGAATACGCAGCGGACAGGATGGCGACGATCTGCCACGACGGCGGCGCGCCGCACGCGCTCGCCAACCTCGGCGGCGATGTCCGCGCGGCGGGGCCGCAACGCGATGGATCGCCGTGGCGCGTCGGCATTTCGCATCCGCGACAAGCGGACGCGGTGATCGCGACGGTGGAAATCGACAACGGAGCGGTGGCGACCAGCGGCGACTATCAGCGCTTTTTCGACGCCGGCGGACGCCGCTATTGCCACATCATCGACGCCCGCTCGGGGCTTCCCGTTACGGGCTGGCAGTCGGTCAGCGTCATCGCGCCGCTCTGCGTGGTAGCAGGGAGCTGCGCGACGATTGCGATGCTTTTCGAAGGCGACGCCGAGGCTTTCCTCGCCAGCGAGGGCGTCGCGTATTTGGCCGTCGATTCCGACGGCGTCGTGCACAGGCCCGCGACGCCCGCCTAAGACGCCGACGGCGCTGCTCGCGCAGCGCCGTCGCTCAACCGTCCCGTTTCCGTGCGTCGCGTCGAGCGCGGCGCACGGAAACCGCAGCGCCTACCAGCGCGCGATGCGTCCCAGAATATAGCCGGCGGCAAGCGCACTGAATACCGTCGTCAGCGGCCGTTCCCGGATGGTATTACACGCCGCTTCGGTTATCGCGCCCTGCGCGCGGCGGGCCTTCTCAGGCATCTGGCTCGCCCACTCGGCGGCGGTCGCCGCCTTGTCCGCAGTCGTGTTGACGGCGCGGTGTACCGAGTCGCTGGCCCGTCCGACGCCGGACACGGCCTTATCGGCGACACGGTCGACGTTCTGGTGCGCCTGCTGAGCGGCATTTTCGATTTTCGGATTGTACGGCGTGGATCGCAGTTGGCCTTCTTCCATCACTATCTCCTCGTCGGTCATTGAAACTGGAATCGACTACACCGGCACAGCGTGCTGCGTCGATGCTCCGTTGAGCAACTTTAACTATCGGCCCGCAGCGCCGCTCGCGGTATCAGCGGTCGTCCGATTCGCATGTAGGAATCGGCCGAGCGGTCCGCCGTCCGGTTTCGGCGTCGTCGTCTTCCGTCTGGTATTCGCCCGCGGTGCGCTTCCGGCGCGTGCTAGCATTCGCGACCAGCTACCACGGGCGCGCAACAATGAATCGACTGGACTTCGATGGCCAGGTCGCCGTCATCAGCGGCGGCGCGACCGGCATCGGGCTTGCGGTCGCTCAGCGGCTGCACGCCAGTGGCGGACGAGTGAGCCTGTGGGACCGCGATGCGAGCGCGCTGGAGCAAGCCGCGGCGACGCTGGGCGCGGGCGCGGATGTACGCAAGGTCGACGTCGCCGATGCCGACGGCATCGCCGACGCCGCGAGGGCGACGGTAGCGGCGCTGGGACGCATCGACGCCCTGGTCTGCTCGGCCGGGATCACCGGCCCGAACACGACGACCTGGGAATATCCGGTCGATGCCTGGCGCCAGGTGATCGACGTCAACCTGAACGGCGTCTTCCACTGCAACCGGGCAGTCGTCCCGCTGATGCTCGCCCGGAACTACGGGCGCATCGTCAACATCGCCTCGGTGGCCGGCAAGGAAGGCAATCCCAACGCAAGCGCCTACAGCGCGTCCAAGGCCGCGGTAATCGGCCTGACCAAGTCGCTGGGCAAGGAGCTCGCCAAATCCGGCGTTCGCGTCAACTGCGTGACGCCCGCGGCGGTCAAGACGGCGATCTTCGATCAGATGACGCAGCAGCACATCGATTTCATGCTGTCGAAGATCCCGCTGGGGCGTTTCGGTACGGTCGACGAGATCGCGGCGCTGGTCGCGTGGCTTTGCACCGCCGACTGTTCGTTCTCTACCGGTGCGGTGTTCGACCTGTCGGGCGGGAGGGCGACTTACTGACTCGACGCGGATCCTCGCGCCGGCGCAACGCGCAAAAGCGACCGGCGCCGTTACGGCCGCACGGCCAGCATGATCTTCCCGATGTGAGCACTGGATTCCATCAGCCGATGCGCGGCCGCCGCTTCGGCCAATGGAAACACGCGATGAATGACCGGCCTCAACTTGCCCGCGGCAAACAGCGGCCAGACCTTGTCGCGCAATGAACGCGCCAGCGCCACCTTCCTCGGCGCCGGACTCGCGCGCAAGGTCGAGCCGGTGATGGTCAGCCGCTTCATCATGATATGGCGCCAGTCGACGGTGACGCGGCTGCCCTGCAGGAACGCGATGATCGCCATCCTGCCTTCCAGCGCCAGGCTTTTGAGATTCTTCTCGATGTAGTCGCCGCCGACGATATCGAGGATGACGTCGACGCCGCGCTTGGCGGTAAGCGTGGCCACTTCGACGACAAAGTCCTGCTGGCGGTAGTTGATCGCGTGGTCGGCGCCCATCGTCTTGCAGAATGCCGCCTTGTCGTCGCTGCCGACGGTCGTGATCGTAACGGCGCCGATCGCGTGCGCGAGCTGGATCGCCGCCAGCCCGATGCCGCCGGAGCCGCCGTGGATCAGCACCGTTTCGCCCGCCTGCAGATGAACGCGGTCGAACAGATTGTTCCAGACGGTGAAGTAGTTCTCCGGCAGGCTCGCCGCTTCGAGCGCCGAAAGGCCTTCGGGATAGGGGAGGCACCACGCCGCCGGCGTCGCGCAATACTCGGCGTAGCCGCCGCCCGGCGTCAACGCGCAGACCTGGTCGCCGAGGCGGCATTCGGTGACGCCGTCGCCCAGCGCGACGACCGTGCCGGCCACTTCCAGTCCGATGATAGGCGAAGCGTCGGGCGGCGGCGGATAGTGTCCGGCGCGCTGGATGCAGTCGGGGCGATTGACGCCGGCGTAGGCGACCTCGACCAGCACCTCCCCGGGCTTCGGCGCGGGCGTCGTCGTCTCGGCAAGGGTCAGGACTTCGGGCGGCCCCGGCTCGCGCGCGGCGACGTAGTGCATGACGGCGGGAATGGCGTTGGGCATCGCTGGCGCAGTCGCTGGTCCGAAGCGGTCATTGTAGCCCGGGCTGCGCGTACCCTCGGACCGGGCATTCGGGCTACACTTGGGCGCCCGCCCGTCCGGTCCGAGATGAAAAAGCTCATCGCACTCCTCGTCTTTATCGCCGTCCTCGTCGGCGCGGCCTGGATCGCCTTTGGCGCCGACTACAGCGACGGCTACCGCGTCGGACAGGTGATCAAGCTGTCCCGCTCGGGCTACGTATTCAAGACCTGGGAAGGGACGCTCGACTTCGGCTTCCTGCAGCAGGATCCGTCGCTGGGCACCGGCACGGCGACGCGACTGTGGGACTTCAGCGTGCGCGACGGCGATGAGGCGGTGCGCAAGGCCATCGACGAAGCGATCGCGGTCAACGCCAAGGTCAAGCTTTTCTACCACGAGAAGTATTTCCGCTTCTCTTTTTTCGGCGACACCAAGCATTTCGTCTACAAGCTCGAGCGCGTCCAATAGGGCTGCGGACCGCGGCGCCTTTCGGTGACGCGCTCCTCCGGTGCGGCCGCCCGCCCCGGTGAGGCGGATCTCGATTCCCGGAACGTTTTTTGCTGCCGCTTTTTCAGGCGAGCTTGGTTGCGCGCTTTTTACAGGAGACGAGCGATGGCGCAAATGCAAGGTTCGATGGGATCGGCAAGCTACAGCAAGTGCGCGCACCCCGGGTGCATGTGCGACGTTGCTCCCGGCAGGAAGTACTGCTCCGAGTACTGCGAGCAGAACGCCGGGAGCAAATCGTCGACGCAGACCGGCTGCGGCTGCGGGCACTCCGCCTGCAAGCGCGGCTGAGCGGCCGGGACTTCAGCCCGTCGGCGGCCGTGCGTCGTCCGGCAACTATTGCTGCCGCTTGTAAGCTTTACTCGACCCCGAGTCGATGCGAAGGAGAAACCCATGCCAGAACGGAAAACACTGGAACGCGCGGCCGAAGACAAGCGCGAAGGCAAGGCGCCGAGCACTCAGGCCGGCGAGTTCGTCCGCGAGGAGATGGAGCACGTGCGCGAAGGCAAGCACGGGGCGCGGTCGGCGAAGCAGGCCATAGCCATCGGCCTGTCGAAAGCACGCCGCGCGGGCGTTGCGCTCAAGCCGCCCGCGAAGGGCAAGGCGCCGGCAAAGACGCGGCGCAGCGCAAAGCTGGCCAACGCCGCCGGCGCGCGCAAGGCTGCCAGTCCGTCGCCGCGACGATCGAGAGCGACGACCGCCGCGCTGAAGCGCGAAGGCAGCAGCGCCGCGAGCCCGACTGCGCTGTCGCGGCATGCGAAGGCGGTGGCTAGGAAACGCGGCCCGGCGGCGCGTTCGGCAGCGGCGCGGAAGGCAGCCCGCACACGCTCGCGCAAGGCTTGACCGGGCGGGGATCCGCCCGTTCGGGCACGACTCGAAAACGCCCGATTAACGACGTCCCCGCTTTCGCTGGCGCACGCCCAGCGCGCTGATCGCGGCCGCCACGGCGGCGCCTGCCGCGACGGCGAACACGGCGCGTGCGCCATGGCCTTCGACGATCCTGCCGCCCAGCGCGTGGCCGGCGCCGAGGCCGCCGACCAGGAAAGTCGTCGACCAGGTAAATGCCTCGGCCGCGTAGCGCGATGGCGCATTGGCGCTGATCAGGAGCATCACTACCGTGAGCGCCGGAGCGATGCCGACACCGGCGATCAGCGCCAGCGCTGCCAGCAGCCAGGGCGAGCTCGTCACCGTATGTGCTGCCAGCGGCAGCACGACCAGCAGCAGCAATCGAGGCAACTGCCGCTCGACCGGCATCGCGAGCTGCGCGCCGCCATAAAGCAGGCCGCCGGCGCCGCTGCCGATCGAATTGATCGCGATCAGGATGCCGGCGAACGCCGGCATTGCGGCGGTGGTCGCGAAGCCGGCGTAGCCGATCTCGAGCAGCCCGAGCGAAAACATCAGCAGGAACGTCACCGTATAGACGGCGAGCAGGCGGGGATCGGCCAGAGGACCGAGCAGGCGCCGCTCGACGCCGGGCTGGTGACGCCAGTATTTCAGCGCCGGGGACAATGCGAACACCGGTACCGCGAGCGCGACCAGCAGCAAGGCGGCGGTGAATGCGACGCGCGGCGAGGCGACTGCCAGCAAAAGGGCGACGAGCACCGGGCCCAGCGTGAAAGCGAGCTCGATCAACACCGCATCTAGGGCGAACGCGGTCTTGCGATCGGCGGGATCTTCGAAGCGGTAGCGCCAGACGGTCCGCGTCAGCACCGTGACCGGTGGTGCGAAGGCGCCGGCGATCGCGGCGGCGGCCACGAGGGCCGCGACCGACAGCACCAGCGTGTCCGCCAGCAATATCAAGACCAGCGCCAACGGGCAGACGATGCCGGTAACGAGCATCACGGCGCGCGGCCCGCGGCGGTCGATGATGCGACCGAGCACGGGAGCGGCGATCGCCGACGCCGCGAGATCGACGCCGACGGTCAAACCGGCCAGCGCGAACGATCCGGTCAGCGCTCGCACGTGCATCAGCATCGCCAGCGTCAGGCTCGCTATCGGGAGCCGTGTCACCAACGCGGTCGCGAGCAGCAGTCCTACGTCCGGCAGGCGCAGAAACGACCGGTAGCGACCGAGAATGTCGTCGAACATCGAGGGCAGGGAGTTCGCGTCGCGCCGTCGCCGCTCGCGCGCCAACTTGTCTAGTAGACGACCGTCACGTTCTCCGGCGCCAGCCATTCGCGCAGACCGGCCAGCAGGTGCTCGTCCAGGTTCACTTGCCAGTCGCTGCCGAGCTCGATGTCGCCGCCGCTCGCTTGGTTGGAGTAGTTGATCGTCACCGGGCAGTGTCCGCGGCGAAACGGCTCGATCAGATCGAACAGGCGCTGCGCCGAGCTCGACCCGTTGCACGAAAGGCGCAGCGCGCGCGCCCATTTTCGCCGCGCGCCCGCGAGGTCGTAGACGGCATCGGCGATGATGCGCAGACCCTGGACCTGGCCATCGTCGCCGACGCGCTGCTGCACCTTCACCTCGGCAACCAGCACCGCGTCCTCGCGCAGCAGATGGCGATTGGCGTCGAAGGTTTCGTTGAATATGACGATCTCCGGCTGGTCGCGGCCATCATCGAGAGTCACGAACGCCATCTTGCCGCGGCGCGAGGTCTGGGTGCGCAATTGCACGACGATGCCGGCGATGCGCACTGGCGTCTGCGTTGGCTTCAGCGCGCCCAGCGGCTGCTGCACCAGCCGGGAGAGCTCGGCGGCGTGCGCATGATACGGATGGCCCGACAGGTAGAAGCCGAGGCTGGCCTTTTCCTGCGCCAGCCGCTCGGCTTCCGACCACTCACGCGCGGCGATCAACGCCGGCGCCGCCGGCCCCGCGCCGCCTTCCTCGCCGAACAGCGACACCTGCGAGGCCGCGCGCTCGGCCCGCTCGCCGTGATCGAGCGCGGCGCCGACCGACGCGAGCAGGCTTGCTCGCCTTGTGTCGATCGAATCGAAGGCGCCGGCACGGATCAGCGCCTCGATGGCGCGTCGATTCACGCTTCGCTTGTCGACACGGCGGCAAAAGTCGAACAGGTCGGTGAACGGACGCTTGGCGCGCGCGGCGACGATCGCATCGATCGCGGCACGGCCGGTGCCCTTGATGCCGCCCAGACCATAGCGGATGTGCTCGCCGTCGACCGGCTCGAAGCGGTAGTTCGACGCGTTGACGTCCGGCGGCAGGATCGACAGGCCCAGCGCCGTCGCGTCGTCGTAGAACTGGCGCAGCTTGTCGGTGTCGTCCATCATCGCCGACAGGTTGGCGGCCATGAACGCCGCCGGATGATGCGCCTTGAAATACGCGGTCTGGTAGGCGATCAGCGCGTAGGCGGCCGCGTGCGACTTGTTAAAGCCGTAGCCGGCGAACTTTTCCATCAGGTCGAAAAGCTGCGTCGCCTTGGAAGAGGTCAGGCCGCGGTCGATTGCGCCGGCGGTGAAACCCTGGCGATGCTTGGCCATTTCGTCGGGGAGCTTCTTGCCCATCGCGCGCCTCAGCAGGTCCGCGGCGCCCAGCGTATAGCCGCCGATGACCTGCGCGATCTGCATCACCTGCTCCTGATAGACCATCACGCCGTGCGTCGGCGACAGGATCGGCTCGAGGCGGGCATCGACGTACTCGAAGCGCTCGGCGCCCTGCTTGCGCCGCACATAGTCCGGGATGAGCTCCATCGGCCCAGGGCGGTAGAGCGCGACCAGCGCGATCACGTCGTCGAAGCGCTTCGGCGGGGCCTGTAACAGGAGCTCCCGCATGCCGCGCGATTCGAACTGGAACACCGCCGTCGTATTGCCGCTGCGGAAGATGTCGTAGGCGCGCGGGTCATCCAGAGGAAGCGTTTCGAGCGTCAGCGTCGACGCGGGATCGAGCATGCGGATGTAGCGCAGCGTCCAGTCGAGGATCGTCAGCGTCGTCAGTCCGAGAAAGTCGAACTTGACGAGGCCGACGAGCTCGACGTCGTCCTTGTCGAACTGGGAAACCAGCGCGTCGGAGCCCGGCTGCGTATAGAGAGGGCAGAAATCGGTCAGCTTGCCCGGAGCGATCAGCACGCCGCCGGCATGCATGCCGACGTTGCGCGGCAGGCCCTCGAGCTGCTCCGCAAGGCTCAGGAGCTCGCGCACCTCCTCTTCGGCAGCCTCGCGCTCGTTGAGCAGCGGCTCGACCTCGCGTGCGTAGACGACGTTCGGCGGCGCATCGCTGCCGCGCCGCTTCAGCGTCACCGCGCGACCGGGCTGGAATGGAATCAGCTTGGCGATGCCGTCGCAGAAGCTGTACGGAAGGTCGAGCACCCGGCCGACGTCGCGCACCACGGCCTTTGCGGCCATCGTGCCGAAGGTCGCGATCTGCGAGACCGATTCGGCGCCGTACTTCTGCTTGACGTAATCGATCACGCGGTCGCGGCCGTCCTGGCAGAAATCGATGTCGAAGTCCGGCATCGATACGCGCTCCGGATTGAGGAAGCGCTCGAACAGCAGCGTGTAGCGCAGCGGATCCAGATCGGTGATGCCGAGGCTGTACGCGACCAGCGAGCCCGCGCCCGAGCCGCGTCCCGGTCCGACCGGCACGTCGTTGCGACGCGCCCAGTTGATGAAGTCGGCGACGATCAGGAAGTAGCCGGCATAACCCATCTGAATGATCGTCCTGGCCTCGAACTCGAGCCGGGTTGCGTATTCGGGCTGCCTGCGCGCGCGCTCTGCCGGATCCGGATACAGTGCGGCGAGGCGCCGTTCGAGGCCCGCGACCGCCTCGTCGCGAAGATGCTGCTCGATGCTGATTCCCTGCGGCGTCGGAAACGCCGGCAAATAGTTCTTGCCCAGCGGAATCGTCAGGCTGCAGCGCTGCGCGATCGCGACGCTGTTGGCCAGCGCCTGCGGGATGTCGGCGAACAGCTTCGCCATCTCGGCCTGCGATTTGAAATATTGCTCGGGTGTGAAGCGTCTCGGCCGCCGCGGATCGGCGAGCACGTGACCCTCGGCGATGCACACGCGCGCCTCGTGGGCGCGGAATTCGCCGCGCGTCGCGAACTGCACGGGGTGCGTCGCGACGACCGGCAGCGACAACGCGCTCGCGAGCCGCAGCGTCGCGGCGGTCAGCGCTTCGTCGTCGGAGTGGCCGGCGCGTTGCACCTCGAGATAAAAGCGGGCCGGAAACGCGCTGGCCAACGCGGTCGCCGCGACGCCCGCCGCCGTCGCATTGCCCTGCGCCAGCGCCTGGCCGATTTCGCCGCCGGCGAATCCCGAGAGCGCGATCAGCCCTTCGGTGCCCTCGGCCAACCACTCGCGCCGCAGCTCCGGGCGGCCGCGGTGCTGGTTAGCGCGATGCGCGCGGGTCAGCCAGTCGGCCAGCCGCAGGTAGCCCGTGCGCGACTGGCAGAGCAACAGGAGGCGGTGCGGCGCGTCGCGCTCCTTTTCGTGCGTGATCCAGAGGTCGCAACCGATGATCGGCTTGACGCCGCGCGAGCGCGCGGCCTTGTAGAACTTGACCATGCCGAAGACGTTGGCCAGATCGGTCAGCGCAAGCGCCGGCATGCGATCGGCCGCCGCGGCGTCGACCGCGTCGTCGATACGCACCATGCCGTCGACGATCGAATATTCGCTGTGCAGGCGCAGATGGATGAACAGCGGGACGGCCGCGGACGCGCTCATGAGGTACAATTTTACTCGCTTCGCCGCCGACTCCGATGATCACCACCTTGCAGATACCGGCGCGCCGCGCCCTCGTCACATTGGCAACTGCGCTCGTTCTCGCCGCCTGCGCGTCCGTCCCGCCGCCGCTGTCTTCGCCGGGCAATCAGCTTCCTTCGCCGGCGGGACCGGGCACGGAACAGACGGCGCCCGCCAAGCCGCAGGCGCCGCCGACGAAGAATCCGAATCCCCCCGCGAACGTCAATCTGCAGGGTTTTCCGCTGCCGTATCGGCAGGGCTATGCCGACGGGTGCGCGAGCATCGGCAGCGTCGAGCACAAGGATGCGGTGCGTTTCAAAAGCGATGGCCAGTACCGCACCGGATGGCAGGATGGAAATTTCCTGTGCAAGAAGAAATGACGGCGGAGCGAAGATCGCAGTGACCGGCGCGGCCATGCGGCCATGACGCCTTCGACCTCGCAATTCCTGGCGGTGCGCGGGCTGTCGTACCACGTGCGAAGCTGGGGCGATGCGGCGGCGCCGAAGCTCTTCATGCTGCACGGGTGGATGGACGTCGGTGCCTCGTTCCAGTTTCTGGTCGACGCACTCGCCCGCGATTGGTGCGTGCTCGCGCCCGACTGGCGCGGTTTCGGCCAGAGCGCGTGGTGCGAAGACGGCTACTGGTTCGCCGATTACCTCGCCGATCTCGACGCCCTGCTCGAGCATTTCACTCCCGACGCCCCGGCGCGTATCGTCGGCCACAGCCTCGGCGGAAACGTGGCCTGCATCTATGGCGGAGTACGGCCGCAGCGCGTCGCGCGCCTGGTTTCGCTCGAAGGCTTCGGCATTCCTGCAGAGAAGCCGGAGCTCGCACCCGACAAGCTGTTGAAGTGGCTCGACGCGCTGCGCGATCCGCCGTCGTTCGCGCCGTATCCGAATCTGGCGGCCGTAGCCGACCGCTTGCAGAAGAACAATCCGCGGATGGCGCGCGACCACGCGGAATTTCTCGCCGGACATTGGGCGAAGGCCTTGCCGGACGGCAGTGCACGCCTGCGCTCGGATCCTCGCCACAAGCTGCCATTTCCGACCGTCTACCGGACCGAGGAGGTGCGCGCGGCCTGGCAACGCGTGACGGCACCCGTGCTCTGGGTCGCTGCCAGCGATTCGTTCGTGCCGCGCTGGCTGGGCGAGGATAGCGCGGGGCTCGAGCGCAGGGTCGCGAGCTTTCGCAATGGCCGCATGACGACGATCGCCGACGCCGGGCATATGCTGCACCATGACCAACCGGCGAGCGTGGCGGCGGCGATCGAGCCCTTTCTCTCGGGGTGAGCGCGCTCGCCAGCAGGCGCGGCCGGCGCCGACGCTGGTTCGCGCTCAGCGTCATAGCGCTGATTCTGGTCGGCGCCGAGGCATGGTATGCGTCGCGGCCGCGCGCGACGGTCGTGGCGACGACACCGGTCGTCACCGTCTATGCTTCGCAGCAGTTCGTGGTGCTCGACTCGACAGGATACGTGGTGGCGCCGCGCAAGGCGGCGATATCGTCGAAGGTTTCCGGCCGCCTCGAATGGCTGGGAGTGGCCGAAGGTTCGCGCGTCAAGGCGGGCGAGGTCATCGCCCGGCTCGACGGCAGCGATATAAAGGCGAAGCAGGACACGCTGATCCGCGCGCCGTTCGACGGTGTGATCCTTTCGAAGAGCGCCGCTGTCGGCGATTTGTTGACCCCGTTTTCGTCGACGGCCGGTTCCAAGCGCGCGGTCGCCAGCATCGCCGACTTGAGCACGCTGGAAGTCGAGGCCGATGTTTCCGCATCGCACCTGCCCAGGATTCGTGTCGGCCAACCTTGCGAGATCGTGTTGGACGCGCTGCCGGACGCGCGTTTTCTCGGCACTGTCGCGCGTATCGTGCCGAGCGTCGACCGCGCGAACGCAACGGTGAAGGTGCGCTTTGCCGCGATCGATCAGCGTGTGCTGCCGGACGTGAGCGCCAAGGTCTTGTTTCTTTCGCAGGCCATCACCGCGGAGCAGCAGCTGCCGCTGACCGCGGTGGATCCGGCTGCGCTGACGATGCGCGACGGCAGGACAGTCCTCTTCGTGGTTCGCGACGGCAAGGCGGTGGAAGTCGCGGTGACACCGGCCCTCAAAGTGGGCGAGTTGACTGCCTTCGCCGGCGACGCCAAGAGCGGCGACAAGGCGGTGCTCGACCCTCGGGCCGGACTCGAGGCCGGCGCGCTGCTCGAGCCCGCAAGGAAATAGCTAAAGCGAATGCGACCCGAAAGCTGGTCGAATCCAGGCGCTTAGCTCGACGTCAGCCGCGCGCCTTGTTCGGCAGCAACTCGTCGTCGAGCGACCGGTCGAGTGCGACCTGTGCCGGATGCGCCGGAGCGCCCTGGGTTTCGCGTTCGGCTTCGTCAATTGCCTTGAGAATCGAATCGCTGCCGATGTCGATCGCGCCATCGTTGACGGCTTTGGCCCACTCAGCGCGGATCGTTTGCTCTTCGATCAGGTCTGCGTCGAAGTCGGCAAATCGTGGATCCTCGATCGTCGACGGCTTGACCGCGACCGTCCCGGGCCGAGACGCGGTACGCTCGCCGCTCGATGCACCGCGCGGGAATTCGGGTCCAGGCTCGGTCATCGCGGCGAAGTGCCCTATGTTGCCCAAGTTCTTCGACGTCATTGCGCCGGAAACCGAAGGGTTGGGTTCGGTACGCGCGGTCGGCGCGACCCATGCGGGCGGTTCGATCGAGCGGCGGCGCATCGGCACCAGCCAACGCGCGAGCGCGCCGACGATCAGCAGCGCAGCGACAAGCGGCCACCAGGGTGCGACCGGCAATTCGGCGTCGGCCATCGCCAACCCGTTCTGGCCCGGCGACGAGCGCGGCAATCCGGCCGCCGCTGCTTCGGGAATGAACGAGCTGCCGCCGGGGCTGGACAGCATCGTCGTCGGCTGGCGCGCCGCTTCGATAGGCGCGATCTTTGGTGCCGGCTCGCGTACGGATTCGGACGCGGCGATCGTCGGCGCCGACGCGCGAGGTGCAGCGTCGGACACCGCAGTCGTGACGCGAACGAAGCCGCTGGGCGCGCGCTTGGCCGCGCGCGGCACGGCGGCGGCGGCGGGCGTCGTATCGGCGTAGTGAGCGGCGATTGCCGCGGCCGTCGTGCCGGCAGTCGGCGGATCGAGCAGCAGAACATAGTCGCGGCGGGTCGTTCCGTCACATCCGGCCTGCACGGCGAGCCGGACGACCGGCTCGTTGACCGGCCGGACAGTCGTCACCAGCAGCTGCGATCCGGCCGCGGTGCGATCAATAGTGACTCTGCCCGTCAGTAACTGCGGCGGCCCACTGCCGCCGCCGGCGTCGGCGATGACGTGGATACACGCCGGGCTGAGCGAGGCGGCTTTGGAGGCATCGATCGGCACGACGACGCGCAGCGGCTGCCCAAGCGCCGACTGCGGCGCCACATCGCCGAGTGAAAGCGCCAGCGCGCAAGGCGCCGTCAGCAGCGCAAGCGCACCGGTAATCGGGCCAGCTACTGCAGCGATCAATGTCGAAATCCGCATGACAGCCTCGAGCAAAAAGTAACCGATTCCGGTCGGACAACTGCCAGCCGCCGACTCGATACGGTTTTCGGCCTGAATCGAGCAAGTTCCATGCCGATCGGCGAAAACCGGCGATGGTGACCGCGTTGGCTGCGGTAAGCTTCCGGGTCGCGCCCGCACCGCCATTCGTTCGTTACCGTGTATCTCCTCCTCCATCGCGCCATCGGGAATGCGCTGCGCCACAAGCCAAGAACCTGCGTTGTCGCTTACGTCGGCGTCGTCGCAGTCGGCTTGTTGCGTACAATCGTCGACGCAGACAGCGGGCGCGGTTGAGGCGACTGTGAAGCACATGCGAATCGGAGCCGTCGGGTTGTTTGCCGTTCCATCTGCGATCTGGGGCTCGACCTGGCTTGCGATCAAGTATCAGCTGACCGGTGTCGCTCCCGAAGTCTCGGTTGCATATCGCTTCGCGCTCGCGGCGGCCCTGCTGGCAGCCTGGTGTCTGGGAACAGGACGCTCGCTTCACTTTTCGCGGCGGGACCACGCTTATCTGGTCGCGGTGGGCGTAACGCTCTTTGGATTGAATTATGTCGGCGTTTACTTGGCCGAGAGCTTCGTGACTTCGGGCCTGGTCGCAGTGCTGTTTTCGACGATCGTGTTCCTGAACCCGATCGGCATGCGCGTGTTCTTCGGCACACCGCTGACCACGCGGACTTTCATTGCCGCCGCGCTGGGCGTTGCCGGGGTCGCGCTGCTGTTCTTGCCAGAGCTCGCAGAGGCGCGCGGCGGCGGCATGGCGGCCTACGGCATCGCGTTCGGTCTGGGCGCGACGGTGATCGCCAGCGGAGGCAACCTGATCGCTCAGCGCAACCAGCGCGCGGGCATACCGACGTTGGCCGGCAACGCCTGGGGCATGGCCTACGGTGCCGTCGTCGCGGCCGTGGCGGCGTCGGTCCGTGGCGTCGACTGGACTTTCGACGCACGGCCCGGTTATCTCTTATCGCTCGCTTATCTGGCACTGTTCGGCAGCGTCATCGCGTTCGGCGCGTACCTGACCTTGTTGAGGCGCATCGGTGCGGCGCGCGCCGCTTACACGGCGGTGGCAACGCCTGTGATCGCGCTGGCGCTCTCGACTTTGTTCGAAGGCTACCGCTGGACCTGGGTCGGTGCGCTGGGCGTCGTGCTGGCGATCGCGGGAAACACGCTGGCGTTGCGCCGGCCGCGCTCGCGGTAGTGAGCCGAATGAACGCCGCCGGAGCGACTCGACGGCCTGCGCGCTAGCTGGCGCCGAGATTGAAGAATTCGCGCTGCCCGCGCATCGCGCCGATGCGGCTGCGCAGCAGCTGTAAATGGCCGGGCTCGTCGACGAAGTTCAGGCGTTCGCTGTTGACGATCAGCAGCGGCGCACCGGCATACTGGTAGAAATAGCGGCTGTACGCGTCGGCCAGCCGCGCCAGGTAGTGCTCTGATATCCCCCGCTCGTAACCGACGCCGCGTTTGTGCACGCGCTCGATCAGCGTCGTCACCGGCGCCTGCAGATAGACGACAAGATCGGGCGTCGGCGTCTGCAGCTTCAGATGCGAATAGACCTTGTCGTAGAGAGCGAATTCGTCGTCGGAAAGATTGAGCCGCGCGAACAGAGGATCCTTGTCGAGCAGGAAATCGGCGACCGTATGCCGCGCGAACATGTCGAGCTGTGCCAATCCGCGCAGCTGGTCGACACGCTGGAAAAGGAAGTTGAGTTGTGTCGGCAGCGCGAAGCGGCGCATGTCCTCGTAGAATCTGGCGAGGAAGGGATTCTCGTCCGGCGCCTCGAGCAGGGTGTCGGCGCCGAGGGAAAGCGCAAGCGTCCGGGCGAGGCTGGTCTTGCCCGCGCCGATCGGGCCCTCGACGACGATGTAGCGGCATTTCTCGATGTCCATGGCGGCTTGTCGCTACAACCGGGTGTGGCGGCGCGTGCGGGCGATGCGCTGTCCGTGCAGTTCGCGCAGCCAGCGGCGAGCGGCGCCGCGGCCGGGGATGACCGCCGCGGGCGCGACGTCAAGCAAGGGCCTCAGCACGAACGCGCGCTGGTGCATGCGCGGATGCGGCAAGGTCAGCTGTCGTTGCCGCGAACGGCGACGGCCGAATAGTAGCAAATCGAGGTCGAGTGTCCGCGCGGCGTTGCGCACGCGTTGCTTCGCGGGCGGCCTGCCGTGGCGATGCTCGATCGCGCGCATCCGCTTCAGCAGGGCAGGGGCGGGGAGCGACGTCACGAGTGCGGCGACCGCGTTGACGTAGTCGGGCTGCGCACCGCTCGCTCCGAGCGGCGCGGTCAGGTAATTCGGTGAAACGGCGGCCACGCGCGTGCGCGGCAGCCGCGCCATTTCAGCGACCGCGCGCGCGACGTGGCGGCGCGGATGGGCAAGGTTGCTGCCGATGCCGACATAGGCGAGCGACGCCCCAGGCAGATGCCGGAATCGATGCTGCACTGGGCCTACTCGGCGCTTTCCTCGCCCTCGGCGTCTGCTGAGGCTTCGTTCGGCGCAGGCGCGCGCTTGCGTCCGCGGCTGCGCGAACGCCGACGCTTTTTTGGCGCCTCGTCGGGCTTCAGCATCCGTTCGCGTTCCGCGGTGTCTGCATCCTGGAAGCTAGTCCACCAGTCGGCGAGACCCGCGAGTTCGCCTTGCAACTCACCGCTTTCGGAGCGCAGAACCAGAAAATCATACGCGGCGCGAAATCGCGGATGCTCGAGCAGCCGGAACGGGCGCTGCCCGGCACGCTGTTCGAAGCGCGGCTGCAGCGCCCAGATTTCCTTGATCGTGGCCTCGAAGCGGCGCGGAATCGCCAGGCGCTCGGCCTGCTGCTCGAGCACGCGATCCATCGCTTCGAACAGCGCCGGCGTCGGGCGCTCTCCGCGCTGCTGCGCTGCGTTCCAGCTGGCGAGAACCTCGTGCCACAGCAGGGACGCGAACAGGAAGGCTGGAGTCACCGACTTGCCTTCGCCGACGCGCCGGTCGGTGTTGGCCAGCGCAAGATCGACGAAGCGCTGCCCCAGCGGCTGTTCGAGGATGACGTCGAGCAGCGGCAACACGCCGTGATGCAGACCGTGGCGGCGCAGACTCTTGACCGATTCGACGGCGTGTCCGGACAGCAGGATCTTTTCCATTTCGTCGAACAGTCGCGCCGGAGGGACGTTATGGATCAGCGGAGCCAGCACCGGAATTGGCGCCGCGGTCTTCTTTTCGATGCTGATGCCGAGCTTGGCGGCCAACCGCGCCCCGCGCAGCATGCGGACCGGGTCTTCGCGGTAGCGCGTGACCGGGTCGCCGATCAGCCGCAGCCGCCGCGCCTTGATGTCGGCGACGCCGCCGACGTAGTCCCAGACTTCCTCGGTCGTCGGATCGAAATAGAGGGCGTTGATCGTGAAGTCGCGCCGGGCCGCATCCTGGGCCTGCGTGCCGAACACGTTGTCGGACAGCAGCCGCCCGTGTTCGTCGGCGATGTCGTCGCCGGTTTGCCGCGACCGGAACGTCGCGACTTCGATCGTTTCCGCCCCGGCGAGAACGTGCACCAGCCGGAATCGCCTGCCGATGATGAACGCCCGGCGAAACAGCGGCTTTACCTGCTCGGGCGTCGCGTTCGTCGCCAGGTCGAAATCCTTGGGCGTGATGCCGAGCAGAAGGTCGCGCACTGCGCCTCCGACGACGAACGCCTTGAATCCAGCCTGCTGCAGCTTGCGCACGACGTCCTGCGCACCGCGGGATATCTGGCTCCTGCGTACCGGATGCGCGCCGGGGCCGTAGATGCGCGGCTCGGCCGCAATGCGTCCGGGAACCAGGCGCGCGAGAAGCCGGCGAATCATCGTCCTCGCGATCTTGCGGGCGAGCGCGCGACGCCCGGATAGAGCGCGCGAGGGCGGGCCGCGCGCGGCGTTCGGAGGCACGCGAGTCGAGGAATTAGGGGTGACGCCATCTACGATTGGAGGCAGGTTGCTGCAGCGACGCGAACGACGCGTTCGAAACGCCGGAAGGAGACGCGGCGTGAAGCGGCATCATAGCACGGCTGCATGGCAGGCCGAGTCGGAATCGCGGATAATCAGTGGTTTGTGCGGCTGCCGCGGCCGCATTCAGGAGATTTCATGCCCAGCTATCAACACGTCAGCGTCCCGGCCGGCGGCGCGAAGATCGTCGTGAACAGCGACTATAGCCTGAAGGTCCCCGATCAGCCGATCATCCCGTACATCGAGGGCGACGGCACCGGCGTAGACATCACGCCGGTAATGATCAAGGTCGTCGACGCCGCAGTGGCAAAAGCCTACGCCGGCAAGCGCCGCATCCACTGGATGGAAATCTTCGCCGGGGAAAAGTCGACCAAGGTCTACGGCGCAGATGTCTGGCTGCCCGATGAGACGCTGACCATCCTCAAGGAGTACGTCGTGTCGATCAAGGGACCGCTGACCACCCCGGTCGGCGGCGGCATCCGCTCGCTCAACGTCGCACTGCGCCAGGAGCTCGACCTGTACGTCTGCCTGCGGCCGGTTCGATACTTCGCCGGTGTGCCGAGCCCCCTCAAGAGCCCCGAAAAGACCGACATGGTGATCTTCCGCGAGAATTCGGAGGACATCTACGCGGGCATCGAGTGGGAGGCCGAATCGGCCGGCGCGAAAAAGCTGATCAAGTTCCTCATCGACGACATGGGCGTGAAGAAGATCCGCTTCCCCGCCACGTCGGGGATCGGCGTCAAACCGGTATCGCGCGAAGGTACCGAGCGTCTGGTGCGGAAGGCCATCCAGTACGCGATCGACAACGACCGCAAGTCGATGACGCTGGTGCACAAGGGCAATATCATGAAGTTCACCGAGGGCGGATTCCGCGACTGGGGCTATGCGCTGGCGCAGAAGGAGTTCGGCGCCGTTCCCGTCGACGGCGGCCCTTGGTGCAAATTCCGGAATTCTAGGACCGGGCGCGACATCGTGGTCAAGGACGTCATCGCCGACGCTTTCCTGCAGCAGATCCTGCTCCGCCCGGAGGACTACGACGTCATCGCGACGCTGAATCTGAATGGAGACTACATCTCCGACGCATTGGCCGCGCAGGTCGGCGGAATCGGCATCGCGCCGGGCGCCAACATGTCGGACTCGGTGGCGATGTTCGAAGCCACGCATGGAACCGCGCCGAAATACGCCGGCAAGGACTACGTCAATCCCGGCTCCGAAATACTCTCCGCCGAGATGATGCTCATCCACATGGGCTGGCCCGAAGCGGCGGCGCTGATCGTGTCCAGTCTCGAGAAGGCGATCGCTGACCAGGTTGTGACCTACGACTTCGCGCGGTTGATGCCCGGCTCGACGCAGGTCAGCTGCTCGGGGTTCGGCAAGGCGATGATCGAGCGGATGTAGCGCGCCGAAGCGCGGAAGAGGGGGCCCCGCGTAGCGGGGATCTGACCGCGAAGGCGGGCGGCCTGCGCGTTCGCGCACTGGCCCGTTCGCGAACTGCTCGTATCCGCATGCGAGTCGACACGGAGCCGACTCGTTTGTAACAATTGCGCGAGTCGGGTGAATCCGTCCGTTTGGCGGCACGCGCGCCGCGGTGTTGCACAAATCCAACGCTCGCCGCGCCGCTGCGCCACAGCGGTTTCTCGCGTGCCCCGTCGGCGCGCCGGCCCCGTCCCGCCTGTCGCTCGGCGCCCACCCGACCCGGCGTGAACGCGCGCTCGGCGTGGCCGATCGTCGCTTTGCTGCTGCCGATTGGTGCGCGCGATTGAACCAGTTGGCGGGCGGACTTGCCTTATGCGTGCTTCCGTCGAAGAATGGTAATCGTGGCGACTCGACGGAGAGGGCTGCGCACGGGCCAGGGCTCGCTGCCGGCGTCTGGTTCGGCGGGCGCGGCGGTGCGGTCCCTTGAAAAAGCCGGTGCAGACATCAAACTAATGACGGTTGCGACGCTTCGCTCGATTCGACGGCAGCGACGCCACGCGGCGGACGACGCGGGGCGGCGCGGCGCGGCGGCGACGATCGGCGTCGCGCTGCGCATCCGGGGCTAGCGGCTCGTCGCGGGGCGCGCGGTGGCGATGCAAGAACGTGACGACAATGTCCTCGAGGTCGAGAAGACCCGGCTCAAACCCCCGCCGCTGTATAAGGTCATTTTGCTCAATGACGATTACACGCCGATGGACTTTGTCGTCGTCGTGTTGCAGACTGTGTTCGCGATGAACCGAGAGAAGGCGACCCAGGTGATGCTGCAGATCCACCGCGAGGGCATGGGCGTGTGCGGCACCTATACCCGCGAAGTGGCTGCGGCCAAGGTCGATCAGGTCCTCAGCATCGCACGCAGACACCAGCATCCGTTGCAGTGTACGATGGAGGAAACGTAGCGTTGGCGGCGGGATTGCGCCTTAGCGCTCTTGCCGAGATTGAGGCCGGAAAGAAATTATGATTGCGCAGGAACTCGAAGTCTCCCTTCACATGGCTTTTGTCGAAGCCCGGCAGAAGCAGCACGAGTTCATCACGGTCGAGCATTTGCTGCTCGCGATGCTCGACAACCCGTCCGCAGCCGAAGTCCTGAAAGCCTGCGGCGTCGACATCGAGGAGCTGCGAGGCGTCCTGACCGACTTCATCAACGAGCACACGCCGCGCCTGTCGCCGCACTCGGACGCTGACACGCAACCGACGCAGGGATTCCAGCGCGTGATCCAGCGCGCGATCCTGCACGTGCAATCGTCCGGGAAGAAGGAAGTCACCGGCGCAAACGTCCTGGTCGCCGTGTTCGGCGAAAAGGAATCGCACGCCGTCTACTTCCTCAACCAGCGAGGCGTCACCAGGCTCGACGTCGTCAACTACATCGCGCACGGCATCACCAAGACGCCGCAGAAGGGGCAGGAAAAGCAGGAGCCGGCGAAGGAAGATGCCGAGGGCGAGCAACAGCCGGCAGGCGCGCTCGACGCGTACACGGTCGACCTCAATCACCTGGCCAAGACCGGCAAGATCGACCCGCTGATCGGGCGCGAATACGAGCTCGAGCGGGTTATTCAGGTGCTTTGCCGCCGGCGCAAGAACAACCCTCTGCTGGTCGGCGAAGCCGGTGTCGGCAAGACCGCGATCGCCGAGGGCCTCGCCCGGCGCATCAACGACGGCAACGTCCCGGAGATGCTGAAGGACTTCGTCGTCCATTCTCTCGACATGGGTGCACTCCTTGCCGGCACGAAGTACCGCGGCGATTTCGAGCAGCGCCTGAAGGCGGTGCTGAAGCAGCTGACCGAAAATCCGAGGACGATCCTGTTCATCGACGAGATCCACACGATCATCGGCGCGGGCGCGGCTTCGGGCGGGACATTGGACGCGTCGAACCTGCTGAAGCCAGCCCTTTCGACCGGCGCGCTGAAGTGCATAGGCGCGACCACGTACAACGAATATCGCGTGATCTTCGAAAAGGATCACGCGCTGTCGCGGCGCTTCCAGAAGATCGACGTGCCCGAACCGTCGATTGCGGAGACGATCGAGATCCTCAAGGGCCTGAAGACGCGCTTCGAGAAGCACCACGGCGTCAAATACGCGCCGGCAGCGCTGACGACCGCGGCCGAGCTCGCGGCGCGCTTCATCAACGACCGGCATCTGCCCGACAAGGCGATCGACGTGATCGACGAGGCGGGTGCCGCGCAGAAGATCCTGCCGAAGTCCAGGCAGAAGAAGGTGATCAACAAGACCGAGATCGAGGAGATCGTCGCCAAGATCGCGCGCATTCCGGCCAAGAGCGTGAGCTCCGACGACCGCAACGCGCTGAAGACCCTCGATCGCGATTTGAAGAACGTCGTCTTCGGCCAGAACCTGGCGATCGACGCGCTGGTCGCGGCGATCCGCATGGCGCGCTCGGGCCTGGGCAATCCGCGCAAGCCGATCGGCAATTTCCTGTTCTCGGGTCCGACCGGCGTCGGCAAGACCGAGGTGGCGCGCCAGCTCGCGTTCTGTCTCGGTGTCGAGCTGTTGCGCTTCGACATGTCGGAGTACATGGAGCGGCACGCGGTTTCGCGCCTGATCGGCGCGCCCCCGGGCTACATCGGCTTCGATCAGGGCGGGCAGCTGACCGAGGCGATCACCAAGCACCCGTACAGCGTCCTGCTGATGGATGAGATCGAGAAGGCGCACCCGGACATCTTCAACATCCTGCTGCAGGTGATGGATCACGGCACGCTGACCGACAACAACGGCCGCAAGGCGGATTTCCGGAACGTGATCATCATCATGACGACCAACGCCGGCGCCGACGTGCTGTCGAAGAGCTCGATCGGCTTTACGACCAACAAGCAGGCCGGCGACGAAATGGAGTCGATCAAGCGCATGTTCACGCCGGAGTTCCGCAACCGGCTCGATGCGACGATTTCGTTCGCGTCGCTCGACCACGAGGTGATCCTGCGCGTCGTCGACAAGTTCCTGCTGGAGCTGGAGAATCAGCTGCACGAAAAAAAGGTAGAGCCCTCGTTCACGCCGCGGCTGCGCGAGTTCCTGGCGAAAAAAGGATTCGACCCGCAAATGGGCGCGCGCCCGATGGCGCGACTGATCCAGGACACGATACGCAAGGCGCTCGCCGACGAGCTGCTGTTCGGCCGGCTGGTCAGCGGCGGCAAGGTGACGATCGACGTCGGCGACGACGAAAAGATCACGCTCGAGTTCGACGAATCGAAAGAGGCCGCCCCGGTCGCTTGAGCGCAACCGCGCTGCTGCGAACAACGGGAGCCTCGAGGCTCCCGTTGCTTTTGCGGGCGCGCGATTGAATTCGACGCCGAAATGGGCGACGATGCTTGATGAGGTCCGCGCACCTGCCGCGCCTGCTCGTCGCCGTGCTCGGCGCATGCACGTCGCTGCCGGCCATGGCCGCGGGCGGCGACTCCGGGCGCGATATCGCCGCCAACTGCGCGACCTGCCATCACGGCGACCGCGGCACGGGCGCCGCGATCCCCGATCTTGCCGGCATGGACAAGGCGACGATCATCGAGCGTGTGCGGGAGTTTCGCGACGGCAGGCGCCCCTCGACGATCATGCGGCAGCTCGCCAGCGGCTATTCCGACGCGCAGATCGAAGCCGCGGCTTCGTATCTGGCCGCGCAGAAGCGGTGACTGCGGTTCGCCGACTTTCCCGCCGCCGCTTTCTCGCAGCCGGTGCCGGGATACTGCTCGCGCGAACGCTCGGCGCCTGCGCCAACGCCGCACCCGCGAGCGCGCCGAAAGTCGTCGTCATCGGCGGCGGCTACGGCGGCGCGACGGCGGCTCGCTATTTGCGGCTGTGGAGCGCCGGCGCGATAGACGTCACGCTCATTGAGCGCGAAGCCGCGTTCGTCTCCTGCCCGTTGTCCAACCTGGTGATCGGCGGAAGCAGGCAGCTGTCCGACATCACCGTCGGCTACGGCGGCCTGGAAAAACTCGGTGTACGCAGGATCCGCGGCGACGCGGTCGCGATCGAACCGTCGGCGCGCACCGTCAGTCTGGCGCAGGGGGAGACCATCCCGTACGATCGCCTGATCCTCTCGCCGGGCGTCGATTTCGTCTACGACGGCGTTCCGGGGCTGAAGAGCCCCGCTGCGCAGGCGCACGTTCCGCACGCCTGGAAGGCCGGCCCGCAGACGGTCGCCTTGCGCGCGCGACTGGAAGCGATGCGCGACGGCGGCGTGTTCGCGATCCACGTGCCGAGGGCGCCGTATCGCTGCCTTCCGGGGCCGTACGAGCGCGCCTGCCAGGTCGCCAACTACTTCCTGCGGCAGAAGCCGAAATCGAAAGTGATCGTGCTGGACGCCAACGAGGAAGTGCAGTCGAAAAAAGAACTTTTCACTGCGGCGTGGAACGGCCGGTATCGCGGCTATGTCGAATACCGGCCGAACAGCGAGCTGGTAGACGTCGATACCGGAACTTCGACGATCAAGCTCGATTTCGACGATGTTCGTGCCGATGTGATCAACGTGATTCCGCCGCAGCGCGCCGGCGCGATCGCGCGCCAACTGGGCATCGCCAATGCCAACGGCAACTTCTGCCAGGTCGATTTTCTTTCCTACGAGTCGACCGCGCAGAAGGATATTCACGTGCTTGGCGACGCGATCCAGACCGCGCCGCTGATGCCCAAGTCGGGACACATGGCCAACCAGCATGGAAAAGTGTGCGCCGCTGCGATCGTCGCGCTTTTGCGGGATGGGGAAGTCAATCCGTCGCCGCTGATCGCCAACGCCTGCTACAGCTACATCGACGACAAGGAAGTCGTGCACATCGCGTCGGTGCATGCCTACGACCGCGCGCAGAAAACGATGCTGGTCGTTCCAGGCAGCGGCGGCCTGTCGCCCGCGCCGAGCGTTGAGGAGGCGGTCTATGCGGAAGCTTGGGCGCGCAACATCTGGTTCGACATGCTGGGCTGACGCCGCATGAGCTCTCGCTTTGCAGCTCGCGTTGCCTCGCGCCCCTGTCAGTCCGCGCGAGCGCGCGATCGTGCGGACGACCGAAGCGGCATGCGCCGAGCCATCCATCTGCTGTTGCTGGTGCTCACTTTTCCGTGCGCGATGTTCGCAAACTCCACCGCGGCGGCGGACGAGCGATATCCGGACCGGCCGATCCATCTGATCGATCCTTACGGCGCCGGTGGAGCGAACGATCTGTTCGGCCGGATCGTGGGCGCGAGACTGGCCGAGGCGCTCGGACAACCGGTGATCATCGAAAATCGCGGGGGTGCGGGCGGCAACATCGGTACCGAGTACGTCGCCAAGGCCAAGCCTGATGGCTATACGCTGCTGATCGGGTCGAACGGCAACAACACGATCAATCCGGCGCTCTATCCGTCGCTGCCGTTCGATGCAGCGCACGCATTCGCTGCGATCACGAAACTCGCGACGGTTCCGGTCGTTCTGGTGGCCTCGCCGTCGCTGCCGGCCGCCAACCTCGGCGAGGTGATCCAATTGGCCAAAAGCCAGCCTGGAAAGCTCGCCTACGCAAGTCCCGGCGTCGGCTCGACCGCGCACCTCACGGCCGCGCTGCTTGCCTCCCGCGCCGGCATCGAGTTGCTTCACGTGCCTTACAAGGGCGGTGGAGCGGCGATCGGCGGCGTGCTGACCGGCGACGTGCCACTGGCATTCGTCGTGGTCAGCACGGCTCAGGCGCTGGCGCAGGCGGGTCGGGTACGGGCGATTGCGGTCACGAGCATCACGCGGAGTTCGGCGATGCCGGATGTGCCCACGGTCGCCGAGTCGGGCGTTGCCGGATTTGACGTCGCGTCGTGGTACGGTCTGCTCGCGCCGGCCGGAACCCCGCCGGACATCATTGCGCGACTGCACGCGGAAACGACACGTATTCTCCGGCAACCGGATGTGCAGCAGCAATTCCTCGCGATGGGCGCCGCGCCCGTCGGCAATACGCCCGACGCGTTCGATGATGAAATCCGCGCTGACCTGGCGCGCTGGGCCGCCGTGGTGAAGGCGGCAGGCATCCGTGCCGAATGAGCGGTCGCGCCGCCGCGCGCGCGGCGATTCGCCGGCGCCGGTGAAACCCCGGCTCGCGTCATGACGATTAGCGTGCTGCTGGCTGCTACGGCCACCCAGTACATCGGAACGGCGCGCATCCCCGCCGCGCTCGCCGCTAACGGCTTCGAGGTCAGCCTGCTTGCGCCGAGGGGGACGCTCGCCGAGAAAAGCCGCCACGTCCGCAAGATCGAGCATTTGCCGGACAGCACGACGCCGCGGCAATGGGTTCAGGCGTTCGCCGCGATGGTTGACGCGATCTCGCCGCACATCGTGCTGTCATGCGATGACACGGCGCAGCGCCTGCTTCAGGCAGTCGCGCTCTCGCCGCCCGACGACATGCCGGCGACGCAACGCTTGCGCCTTGCCGACCTGGTGCGGACATCGCTTGGCGCGCCTGAACACTACCGCGTCAGCGTCGACAAGACGCTGCTCCCCGCCGCGGCGAGCGAGCTGGGCGTGCGCGTGCCGGCGTTCGCTGTCGTCACCGAGCTGGAAGAGCTCGAAGAGTTCGCCGCCGTCCATGGATTTCCCATCGTGCTCAAGCGGGCGTTCGGCGCGGCCGGGGAATGGGTGGAGATCGCCGCCGATCGGCACCAGCTTGCGGCGGCGTACGAGAAATTCATCTCGGCGGTGACACTCGAGCTCGGCGACGTCGCGCCGCGCACCTTGCTCGCGCAGGCGCACGTTGCCGGCATGATCCGCAATCAGGGTGTGGCCGCATGGCAGGGACGGATGCTCGCCGGATTCGTTCGCGAGAAGGTGATCGCGCATCCGCATCCGATGGGACCGTCGACCGTCAATCGCTATTTTCATTCACCGGAGACGCAGGACTTCGCCGAAAGGCTGATCAGCGGATTCGGGATGAGCGGAATGTTCGGCATCGAGTTTATCGCCGATCGTGATACGGGCGCCGCGTACCTTTTGGAGATCAACCGGAGGATCACCCCCGGTTCGCCGACGGGCGCCCTGGTCGACGTCGATCTGTGCGCTGCGCTGCGCGCCGCGATCGACGATGTTCCGAACCCGTCGCGATGCCGGCTCGACGATGGCGAAGAGCATGTGATCGCGCACTTTCCGCAGGAATGGCTGCGTGATCCTGCAAGCGCCTATTTGCGTACCTGTCGCGTCGATGCGCCGTGGGACGATCCGGGACTCTTCAGGGCGATGGCGGCGCTGCGCCCGGCCTAGAAGCATCGACTGCAGGCGCGGCGGTCGCGACGAGGCGCATCCCAAGACAGGGTCAACGCGGAAGCAATTTCCACTGAGTGGACATCTGATTCGAAGCTTGGACTGGCTCCCCGGTTAGGGTAGGTCCGCGAAATCAACGACATCCGTCTTTTATCGCAGCCCGCGTTCCTTCCGCCTAGTGCGGCGCAGCAACAACGGCGTGAAATCGTCTACTTTTTCTCCCATACAGTGGAATCTGTTTTTAACATGATGATTATTTGTAATATTTATCATAGTGCAGTGCGCAAAATAAGCTTGTAATTGCTCGGGGCCTTTGCTAACTTCGATCGAACACGCAGCCGTTGCCGTCTCGATATCGGCTGTGCCCAGGGCTTCGTTTACGACGATGGGAGCAGCGATGAACTACGACCTCGAAGCGGCAAGACTGAAGAAGGACTGGGCGGAAAATCCGCGCTGGAAAGGCATCACCCGGGGGTACGCCGCCGAAGATGTCGTGCGCCTCCGCGGCTCGATTCACATCGAGCACACGCTTGCGCAGCGGGGCGCCGAAAAGCTCTGGAGGCTCGTCAACGAGGAGCCGTTCGTCAACTCGCTGGGTGCGATGACCGGCAACCAGGCGATGCAGCAGGTCAAGGCGGGCCTCAAGGCGATCTATTTGTCGGGCTGGCAGGTCGCCGCCGATGCCAACGTCGCCGGCGAGATGTATCCGGATCAATCGTTGTACCCGGTCAATTCGGTGCCCGCGGTCGTGCGACGGATCAATGCAACGCTGACGCGCGCCGATCAGATCCAGCAGATGGAAGGCGGCGGCGACACCGACTATTTCGCGCCGATCGTCGCCGATGCGGAAGCCGGTTTCGGCGGTGTGCTGAACGCCTTCGAGCTGATGAAGGCGATGATAGAGGCCGGCGCCGCCGGCGTGCATTTCGAAGACCAGCTGGCCTCGGTCAAGAAGTGCGGTCACATGGGCGGCAAGGTGCTGGTGCCGACCCGCGAAGCGGTCGAAAAGCTCATCGCCGCACGCCTCGCCGCCGATTGCATGGGCGTGCCGACGCTGATACTGGCGCGCACCGATGCGGAAGCCGCCGACATGGTGACGTCCGACATCGACGAAAACGACCGGCCGTTCTGCACCGGAGAGCGCACGGTCGAAGGCTTCTACAAGACTCGCAACGGCCTGGACCAGGCGGTGTCGCGCGGGCTCGCCTACGCGCCGTACTCGGACCTGCTGTGGTGCGAAACCGGGAAGCCCGATCTCGGGTTCGCGAAGGCGTTCGCCGACGGCATTCATGCCCGGTTCCCTGGCAAGATGCTGGCGTACAACTGCTCGCCGTCGTTCAACTGGAAAAAGAATCTCGACGACGCGACCGTTGCCCGGTTCCAGCGCGAGCTCGGCGCGATGGGTTACAAGTTCCAGTTCATCACCCTGGCGGGATTCCACAGCCTCAACTACTCGATGTTTCATCTTGCGCACGGCTACGCGCGCAACCAGATGAGCGCGTTCGTCGAGCTGCAGGAAGCGGAATTCGCCGCGGTCGCCAAAGGGTTCACCGCGGTCAAGCACCAGCGCGAGGTGGGCACCGGCTACTTCGACGCCGTCACGCAGACGATCCAGGGCGGCAAGTCATCGACCACTGCGCTCAAGGGCTCGACCGAAGACGAGCAATTCTTCGATCGCCCGAAGACCGAATTGTCGGTGGCGAACGGGTAGAGAAGACCGGGACGACGGGTCCGGCTCGTCCCAAGCCGCCGCACCGACGGCAGACGGCGCAGGTTCCTCGACGAACCTGCGCCGTTCTGTTTTATATTGGCGCGATGGCCGATCCGAAGCTGCGGCTGTTCTTCGCGCTATGGCCCGATCCGCAAACGCGAGCCTCGCTCGCCGCGCTGGCGGAGCGCGTGGCAGCCGAAACCGGCGGCCGCGCGACGGCGCCCGGCAATGTCCATCTGACCCTGGCGTTCCTCGGTTCCCAGCCGCGCGACACGGTGGCCGAACTGGTCGCGCGGGCAGATGCGATCGACGCGTCGCCGTTCGTCCTCACCCTCGATCACATCGATTGCTGGCGCAAGAACGCCGTTGCCTGGCTGGGTGCGAGCGAGACTCCGCCGGCACTCGCTTCGTTGCGCGAGGCTCTGCTCGCCTCGCTCGCCCCGCTCCGCATCGCCGACGAAGCGCGTCCATTCGCCGTACACATCACGCTGGCACGCAAGATCACGGACTCGCTGCGCCGCCGGTTGCCCACGCCGATCGTCTGGCCGGTCGATGGGTTGGCGCTGGTCGCCTCGGACACCGGAAGCGACGGCCCGGTCTATCGTGTGCTTGCCAGTCTGCCGCTCGTTCGACGCCGCTGATCGTGCGTGGCCCTAGCTGCCGCGCGCGACCGGACGCGTCGGATCGGCGACCCACTCGCTCCACGAACCGGGGTAGAGCCGCGAGCCGGGCAGACCCGCGACCGCCATCGCGAGAACGTTGTGGCACGCCGTCACACCCGAGCCGCATTGGTGCACGACCGACGACAAAGGCACGTTTCCCAGTTGCGCTTCGAATTCCGCGCGGAGCAGCTCGGCCGGCTTGAATGTCCCCTGCGGGGTCAGGTTGTCGCCATACGGCCGATTGATCGCTCCCGGAATGTGGCCGGCGACCGGATCGATCGGCTCGATGTCGCCGCGAAAGCGCTCCGGAGCGCGCGCGTCGACGATCGTCACCGGGTTCGAGGCCCGATCGCTCAAGTGCCTCAGGATATCGGCGCTGGAAGCGACCGGTCGCGGCGTCATCGCTACGAACCGGGCAGGTCGAACGCTGGGCATATCGGCAGTTGTGGGCCGCCCTTCGGCGATCCACTTGTCGATCCCGCCGTCCAGCACCGCAGCCGCTTCGTGGCCCAGCCAGTGCAGCAGCCACCACAAGCGCGATGCCCACATGCCGTTGTTCTGATCGTAAGCAACGACCTGCTTGGATGCATCGATGCCGATCTGACCCAAGCTCTCGGACAATGCGGCAACGTCGGGCAGCGGATGGCGGCCGTTCTTTCCGGTCAGCTCGCCCGAAAGATCGCGATCCATGTGCATGAAATGCGCCCCGGGCAGATGCGCGGCGAGGTATGCGCGCTCGCCCGCGTCGACGTCGCTCAGGTTGTGACGGCAATCGACGAGCACCAGCGCCGGATCGGCCAGCTTCCGCGCGAGCTCACCGGTCGAGATCAGCGTCGTGTACATCGCTGCTGTCAGAACAATCTGCCGGAGATCGGCCAGACTTCGAGCGGACCGAGTTTCAGCGCCTCGAGCGCGGGCTGCAGGCTGGCGCGATCGCCGACCGCGATCACGACCATAGAAGCCGGATCGAAATAGCGCCGCGCCAGCGGCGGCAGATCGGCGGCGCGGACCTGGGTCAATCGCGACGGCAACTGGCGGAAATAGTCGAGCGGCAGTGCGTA
>DATBBM010000103.1:0-16908 GCA_036270955.1 Casimicrobiaceae bacterium
TGGCGCTGTGGCGCGAGCGCCTGTTCGTGTCGATGGCCAAAAACGCGACCAAGGCGATCGAGTTCTTCAACGTTCCGACCAACCGCGTCGTCGAGCTGGGGACGCAGGTCGAGCTCTAACGTCCCTAAGCTAGTGCACGAATAAAAACGCCGGCCCAAGAGCCGGCGTTGGAAGCACTGCAGCTGCCTGTTTGTCTAGAGCGACGCCATTTCGCCGCGCATCGTCTTCAGCGCCTTGCTTTCGATCTGGCGGATGCGCTCGGCCGAGACGCCGTACTGGTCGGCCAGATCCTGCAGCGTCGCCGGATCGTCTTCGCGCAGCCACCGAGCCTCGATGATGTCGCGGCTGCGGCTGTCCAGCCTCGACAGCGCGCTCTTCAGTCCGGTGCTGCGGTTGCGCGCGGTTTCCTCGCGCTCCAGTATCTGCACCGGCTCGGCGTCGCTATCGGTCAGATACGCGCTGGGCGTCATCGTCTCGCCGTCGTCGCCAGCCGGCGGGTCGATGGCGACGTCCTGTCCGGACAGCCGCGTCTCCATTTCGAACACTTCCTCGGGCTTGACGCCGAGCGCCTTGGCAATGCCGTTCGCCTCCGTGCGAGTCAGCGGGCCGAGCTTCGGCTTCATGCTGCGCAGGTTGAAGAACAGCTTGCGCTGCGCCTTGGTGGTCGCGATCTTGACCAGCCGCCAGTTGCGCAGAATGTGCTCGTGAATTTCGGCCCGGATCCAGTGCAGGGCGAACGAGACCAGGCGAACGCCGCGTTCCGGATCGAAACGGCGCACCGCCTTCATCAAGCCGATATTGCCTTCCTGGATCAGGTCGGCCTGCGGCAGCCCATACCCCAGGTAATTGCGGCTGACAGCGACGACCAGCCGGAGATGGGACAGGACGAGCGAGCGGGCCGCTTCCAGGTCGTTGTCGCGCTGCAGCCTGCGGCCGAGCTCGGTCTCCTGCTCGGCAGTCAGCAGCGGAAAACGGTTCACCGCCTGGATATAGTGGTCCAAGCTCCCCAGCGAAGCCGGGGTCGGGAAAGCCAGCGTATTCGTGGGCATCAAAACTCCTTCTGAGCGCTAGCGATATTTTAGCACTCGGCTTGTCAGAGTGCTAAGGCGCCCCGAAGTTCCGCACATGGCCGAGGCCCGCCTTGAGGTCCGCGCGGTCGCGGCGACAAGCCGATCCAGCCCGCCGGCCGAGCATTCAAGCGGCCCTCGCCGGTCGCCGCACTGGGCGACATCGTGCCGCCGCTCGGTTGGAGCGAGTAAAGTTAGTGCTTGCTAACGTCCAGTCTGCTTCTGTTCCGCAGCGCGGTTACCTCAGCCCACCAGCGCGTCGGCGAATTCCGCCGCACGGAACGGGCGCAGATCGTCGATTCCTTCGCCGACGCCGATCAGCTTCAGCGGCACTGGCCGCGTCTTGGCAATCGCGGCGACGACCCCGCCTTTGGCCGTGCCGTCGAGCTTGGTCAGGATGAGCCCCGTCAGTCCAAGGGCCGCGTCGAATGCGGCGACCTGCGCCAGCGCGTTCTGACCGGTATTGGCGTCGAGCACCAGCAGCGTCTCGTGCGGCGCGCCTTCCTGCGCCTTGCCGATTACGCGCCGGATCTTCTTCAGCTCGTCCATCAGCGGTAGCTGCGTCGGCAGCCGTCCGGCTGTGTCGGCAAGCACGACGTCGGCGCCTCGTGCGCGCGCAGCCGAGACCGCGTCGAACATCACCGCCGCCGGATCGCCGCCGTGCTGGGCGACGACCTGCACATTGTTGCGGGCACCCCAGGTCTCGAGCTGCTCGCGCGCCGCTGCTCGGAACGTGTCGCCTGCGGCGAGCAGCACCGAGTGGCCCTGGCCCTGCAGATATTTCGCGAGCTTTCCTATCGACGTCGTCTTGCCGGCACCATTGACGCCGGCGAGCATGATGACGAAAGGCCGCGCGGGACCGATCACCAGCGGCTGCTCGAGCGGTCCGATCAGCTCGACAAGCGCGGACTTGAGCACTGCGCGTGCGTCCAGATCGGCGCCGGCGCGCTTCCACCGGGCGACGAGCTCGTCGAGCAGATGTTCGGTCGCGGGAATGCCGACGTCGGCCGCGAGAAGCGCGCTGCGCAACTCGTCGATCGCCTCCTCGGAAAGCGCCTCGCGGCCGAACAGCGCGGTCAGCGGACGCGAAATGCGTTCGCGCGAGAGGCCGAGGCCGCTTTTCAGGCGTTCGGACCAGCTGCGCTCGCCGTCATCGGCCTTGCGCTTGAAAAGATCGAGCATCGGATTGGGCGCTGCAGGCAAAGTACAATTCTACCTTTCGATCGATGGCGAACGCTTGGCGCAAGCGCACCAGATTCGCATCATCGGCGGACGCTGGCGCGGCCGGCGCATTCGCTTTCCCGCCGTCGCCGACATACGCCCGACGCCCGACCGGGTTCGCGAAACGCTGTTCAACTGGCTGGGCCAGGATCTCGACGGCGCGCGCACGCTCGATCCGTTCGCGGGCAGCGGGGCGCTTTCGTTCGAGGCGCTGTCGCGCGGCGCCACGCTCGCGGTTGCAGTCGATCGCAAGCCAGAGCTGGTACGCGCGCTGCACGCGGCCGCGCAAATGCTGGGCGCGGCGCTGGAGACTCACTGCGCCGACGCGCAAGCGTTCCTGGCGCGCGAGACCCGCTTGTTCGACGTCGTCTTCCTCGATCCGCCGTTTGCCGCTCCGCAATGGCAAGTGCTGCTGCCGGCAGCATCGGCGCGCGTCGCTTCGGACGGCGCGCTTTATGTCGAGGCATCGGCGCCCATCGTCGCGCCCGCCGGTTTCGCGATCGTGCGCGGCGACAAGGCCGGACAGGTGCATTATCATCTGCTGCGCCGACTGCCCGACAGCGCCTCCAGCGGGAGCGCTGGGCCGGGCGGAGAGATCGGGGCATGCTGAAAATCGTCTATCCTGGAACGTTCGACCCGTTCACCAAAGGGCACGAGGACATCGTACGGCGCGCGGCCAAGCTGTTCGACCGCGTCATCGTCGCGATCGCGGACAGTGAGAGCAAGCGTCCGATGTTCACCGCCGACGAGCGCATCGCCATGGCGCGCGAGGTCCTGGCGCCGTATGCCAATGTCGAGGTCGCGGGCTTTTCCGGCCTGCTGATGGATTTCGTGCACTCGGTCGGGGCCACGACGATCCTGCGAGGCTTGCGGGCGGTGTCGGACTTCGAGTACGAATTTCAGATGGCGGGCATGAACCGCAACCTCCATCCCGAGGTCGAAACGCTGTTTCTTACCCCGGCCGAGCAATACCTGTTCATGTCATCGACGATCGTTCGTGAAATCGCCCGCTTCGGCGGCGATGTCGGCAAGTTCGTGCCGCCGGCGGTCGTCGCCCGCCTCAAGGCCAAGGCAGACGCCGAGCGTGCGGCGCAGTCGCGTGAAAGATCCTGATGGCGCTGATGATCACCGACGAATGCATCAACTGCGACGTTTGCGAGCCCGAATGCCCGAACGGCGCGATCGCGCAGGGTCTGGAAATCTACGTGATCGATCCGGGCAAGTGCACCGAGTGCGTCGGCCACTTCGACACGCCGCAATGCGTCGAAGTCTGTCCGGTCGATTGCATCCCGGTAAACCCAGACTTCGTGGAGAGCAAGGATCAGCTGCTGCTGAAGTACCGCGGTTTGATGGCGGCCAAGAACGTGCCGGCTTGATCCGCGGCGCGCTAAGCCGCTAGCCGTTGGCGGCGAGCGGCAGCGATTCCGGCTGCTCGCAGATCGCGTCGATCGCAGCGAGCTCCCGCGCGAGCGCGCTGATCTGCGCCCTGGCGGACACTTCGGCCTGCTCGAGCTCGGCGATGCGCTCCTCGAGTTCGTCGCTCGCGCGGTGGATGCGCTTGACGCTCTCGAGTCTGCGGCGCAGCTGCAGGTGGTGCTCGCGGACCTGCGTCTCCAGCGGCGCCATCACGGCCTTCAGCCAGCTTTCCAGGTCGCGGTTCGCGATGTCGAACACGTGCTTGACGCGGATTGCGATCGTCTCGAAAAACCGCTTCATCAGCGTGAACTTGGCCTTGCTGACCATGTTCCACAGCGTGTTGAAGTGGACGTTGTACGCCCGCTCCAGCCGCTCGACTTCCTTCTGGTACTTGAGCATCGAGAACGGAGGGGGGGTGAACGCCTCGATGCCGTGCTCCTGGGCGAATCGCTGATACATCGCCTGCATCATCTCGTGCGTTTCGGCGGTCTGCCGCGCGCTCGCGTCGAGGCTGCCGTAGATCTTGGCGAAGAAGTCGCCCATCGCGGAGCGCACGCCCTTGGTGAACGGGCTCTTCTCGATTCGCTCCCGCGTGTCGGCGGCCGTGGCGCGCAGCGTCTCCAGTCCGATGCTTTCGTACAGGCTGTTGGTCTGCTGCGTGAATACCGTGCGCAGCGCCGTGTAACGCTGCATGCCGCGCTCGAACAGGCTCTTTTCCTGCTGAATGCGCTCCATCATGTGCTCGACGACGTCCTGGTTCTTTCCGCGCAGGTTCTCCAGTTCGGAGAGCTGCTCGCGGATGCCGGCGATGCGGCTGTCGAGAATAGTGCGCGTGCCTGCGACGAGCTCGCGGATCTCGGTCTGGGTCGCGGAGCCCACGATGCGCCGCTTGGCCGGAATCAGCTCCCTGGACAGCGCCGTCTCGAGGTGCGGCAGGCGGCTCCTGGTCAGCAGCGCGTCGTCGCCGTTGACCTTCGCCAGCAGCGCCTTCTGCGCAGATACCGGAAAAACCTGGGCCGGCGGGATCATCAACAGCTGCGCGCTGGTGCGGACCTGACGCTCGATTTCTCCCTCGATTTCGTTCGCGGTGCGAAGGTCGTCCCACAGTCCGTCGATCTTGTTGAGGATCACCAGGCGGCCTTCCCGGCTCGCAGGGCTGTCCGCGACGATGTGCTTGGTCCATACGTCGATGTCGGTCTTGGTCACGCCGGCGTCCGCGGCGAGGATGAACAGGATCGCGTGCGCATTCGGCAGCAGGTTGAGCGTGAGCTCGGGCTCGGTGCCGATTGCGTTCAGGCCCGGGGTATCGAGTATTACGAGTCCCTGCTGCAGCAACGGATGCGGAAAGTTGATGATCGCGTGGCGCCAGCACGGCACGTCGACCGCGGCGTCGGCCGCCGTCAGCGGCGCCAGCGGGTCGCCGTCATCGTAGAGCCCGTACTTGCGCGCAAGCGAGACCGAGACGCGCTTGGTCTGCGACACTTGCGAGAGCGCTTCGGCCATCCGGTCAGCCGACGACATGTCGAGCGTGATCGTCACCCATTCGTCCGCGTAGTTCTTGAATTCGGTGACCGAGCCGTCGCGGGCCCGGGTTTCGATCGGCAGCAGGCGAATTGACGGCGGCCGGGTCGAATCGTAGAGGAGCTCGGTCGGACACATCGTTGTGCGGCCGGCAGCCGAGGGCAGCAGGCGCTGGCCGAAATCGGCGAAGAAGATCGCGTTGATCAGTTCCGATTTGCCGCGGGAGAACTCGGCGACAAAGGCGACGACCAGCTTGTCCTGGTGCAGCCGCTCGAGCAGGCGCTGGACCCTAAGGTCGGCCTGGCCGTCGGCAAGTTCCTGTTCGGACAGCCATTCGTGCAGGCGCGAGACGCCGGTCGACAACCGGCGTCGCCAGTCGCTGTAGGCTTCGAATCGCGCGGCCAGATCCTTCGATTGCATCATGGGCAGTCCGTGTCCGGCTCGAGTCGCGGGGGACTCTAGCATAAAGCGCGCCAAAACAAGCACCTAAGCCTTGTCAGGTCTGGCAGCGCCTGCAATAGTAGGTGGCTCGCCCTGCCTGCCTGGTCGCGCGAATCGGCTCGCCGCACACGCGGCAGGGCTGACCTTCGCGGCCGTACACGTTGTACTCGAGCTGAAAGTAGCCGGGCGCGCCATCGCTATCGACATAGTCGCGAAGCGTGCTGCCGCCTTTGGCGATCGCCGCCGCGAGCGTTTCCCTGACCGCCACGACCAGGCGGCCCAGCCGCGCTTGCGAGACGCGGTTGGCAGCGCGTGTCGGCCGTATGCCGGCGCGAAACAACGCCTCGTTGGCGTATATGTTGCCCGCGCCGACGACCAGGCTGTTGTCCATCAGCGCGAGCTTGATCGCCGTGCTGCGCTTGCGGGTGGAAGCGAACAAGTAGGCAGCATCGAAACCGGCCGAGAACGGCTCCGGTCCGAGTGCGGCGAGCAGCGGATGCTCGCCGGCGGCGGCGGGCGACCACAGCATCGCGCCGAAACGGCGCGGGTCGTGGTAACGAAGAACGATTCCGTTGGCGAATTCCAGGTCGATGTGATCGTGGGTGCGCCGCGCGGGGGCGGCCTCGTAGACGCGAAGGCTTCCGGTCATCCCGAAATGGACGATCAGCGTGTCGGCGCCGAGTCGGAAGAGCAGGTATTTGCTGCGCCGGTCGACCCGGTCGACGACGCGGCCGACCAGCCGGCGAGGCAGATCGCGTGGAACCGGCCAGCGCAACCTGCGGTCGTAGATCCTCACCGCCGTCACTTTCTGACGTTCTACGTGAGGCGCGACCCCGCGACGCGTCGTTTCAACTTCCGGAAGTTCGGGCATCTGGGGGCGTCGAGTGGCGTTTGTTGCTCGGGCAAATATACCCTAAGATGGAACGCGGTCCGGCGAGGTGCCGGTCCTTGAATCGAAATCGACCGAGCTTGGCTTCCCTATCGTGATTCCCCTCCTTCGCTCCGCGTTATTCGTCAGCTTGGCCGCCATGGCCATGGCGGCCGGAGACAGCCGCGCGCAGACGCCCGCCGAGCCGGCGCAAACCGACGGGGCGGCCGCCGCACCCGAGAGCTCCTCGGCGGCCGACGATCTGACCCCGGAAGTGCTATATCGCATCCTGGTCGGCGATGTCGCGATGCAGCGCGGCGACGCCGCGCTGGCGGCGCGCGCGTATTTCGAAGCGGCACGCGATGCGCGCGATCCGGTGCTCGCCCGCCGCGCCACCGAGATCGCGCTCTTTGCCCGCCAGCGCACGCTTGCACTGGAAGCGGCGAAGCTCTGGCAGCAGCTCGATCCGAAGGCCGAGCGCGCGCGACAGATGGTCGCGTCACTCGCGATCTCTGGCGCCGGCTCCGATCTCAAGGCCGAGCTTCAGCGGGTGCTGATCGAAGCGGCGGCCAGCGACAAGTCGCTCGGCGAGGCATTCCTGCAGCTCAATCAGGCATTGGCCGCGCAAACCGACAAGGTCGCCGCGTTTCGGCTGGTGCAGGATCTGGCGAGACCGTATCCGAAGGTTCCCGAAGCGTGGTTCGCCATCGCGCTGGCCGGATACAACACCAAGCTGACCGATCCGGCGATCACCGCCGCCGCGACGGCGGCCGCGGACCGGGCGCTCGAGCTCAAGCCCGGATGGGACCGTGCGGCGCTGATCAAGGCCGACATCCTGGCCAAGGGATCGCCCGATGCGGCGATTGCGTTCCTCAAGCAATTTCTCGCAACGACCACCGACGCGCGCGCGGTTGCCGGCGCCCTGGCACAGATGTACGTCGAACAGAAACGCTTCGGCGATGCGCGCGCGATCTTCCAGCAGATGTGGGACGACGAGCCCGAAGACCGGGAATTCGAATTCGCAGTCGCGGCGATATCGCTGCAGATGAAGGACTACGCGACCGCGCAGCGACTGCTCGAAGAGCTCGACAAGATCGGTTACGGCGACAAGGGTGTCGTACCGTTCTATCTCGCGCAGCTGGCGGAAGAAACCAAACGCTACGACGAGGCAATCGCCCGGTACCGCGAAGTCACCGAAGGCGATCGCGCCTGGCTGGCCAAGCTGCGCATCGGCGCGATGATCGCGAAAAAAGGCGACATCGCCGCCGCGCGCGCCTATCTCGAGGGACTGAAGCCGGAGTCGGCCGAGCGGCGAGTCGAGCTCGCGCAGGCGGAGGCGCAGCTGCTGCGCGATGCCGGCGATTACAAGGGCGCGTACGCGATTCTTGTCGCGGCGCTGGAGCGCCAGGCCGATTCGGTCGACCTGCTCTACGATGTCGCAATGGTCGCCGAGAAGCTCGACCGCATCGACGAGGTCGAGTCGAGGCTCAAGCGGCTGATCGAGCTCAAGCCGGACAACGCCCAGGCGCTCAATGCGCTCGGCTACACGCTGGTCGACCGGACACCGCGCACGGCCGAGGGACTGAAGCTGATCGAAAAAGCGCTGCAGATCGCGCCGGACGATCCGTTCATCCTCGACAGCATGGGCTGGGCAAACTACCGGCTTGGCAAGCTCGATGATTCGGAAAAATTCCTGCGGCGCGCGTTTGGCGATCAGGCGGATCCCGAGATCGCTGCGCATCTGGGCGAAGTGCTGTGGGCGAAAGGCGAGCGCGAGCGGGCCACCGAGCTGTGGCAATCGCAGCTCAAGGCCTCGCCCGACAATCCGGTCCTGATCGAGACGATGCGCCGCCTGGCGCACTGACCTCCGGTCGCCCGGTCGCCAAATTGATGCCCAGGCTGCGCGGGATGTGCGCTCGCGCAGTCGCCACGGCTGGCGCGGTACTGCTTTGTTCGTGCGCGCCGGCGCTGGTCGAGCGACCGTCCCCGGCAACACTCGCGGCGCAAGCGACGACGTTCGAGTTGACCGGACGACTGTCGGCGCGGCGCGGCAACGATGCGCTGACCGCCAACTTCCGCTGGACGCATGAGCGGCAGCGCGACGAGCTCGATCTCTCCTCGCCGCTCGGCCAGACGATCGCGCGCTTGAGCGGTGATGCGAACGGCGTCCGTCTGCAAACCCCCGATGGAAGAGTCGAGACGGCCGGCGACTGGGCGGCGCTCACCACGCGCGCGCTCGGCTGGCCGCTGCCGGTCGAAGGGCTGGCATTCTGGATCCAGGGAATGCCGCGCGACGGGGTGCCGGCGGCGGTCGACCGGGGCAGCGACGGGACGCCGACTGCCCTGCGGCAGGACGGCTGGAGCGTCGTCTACCAGGCGTACGAGCGGGACGGCGACGGCTTGTCGCGCCCCAAACGCCTGACGCTCGATTACGCCGAGGTCGAATTGCGCATTGCCGTAGATTCCTGGCGATGAGCGAGGGCCCTGCGCTGGTGCTGCCCGCCCCGGCAAAGCTCAATCTGTTCCTGCACGTAACCGGACGGCGCCCCGACGGTTATCACACGCTCGAGTCTCTGATGGTGCTGATCGGACGCGGCGACGTCGTCACGCTGTCGCGACGCGATGACGCCGACGTCGTTCGGCTGCGCGGCGCCACGAGCGTGTCCGCCGAGGACGACCTCGCCGTGCGCGCGGCCCGGCTGCTGCAACGCTCGTGCGGAATCGCGCGCGGCGTCAGCATCGATGTCGACAAGCGTCTGGCGGTGGGCGGCGGCGTCGGCGGCGGGAGCTCCGACGCGGCCACGGTCCTGCTCGGACTCAACCGCCTATGGCAACTCGGGCTGTCCCGGCAGGAGCTGATGCGTCTCGCTCTCGAGCTCGGCGCCGACGTTCCGTTTTTTGTGTTCGGCGAAACGGCGCGCGCGCGCGGCGTCGGCGAAGTGCTCGAGCCGGTCACCTTGCCGCAAACCTGGTTCGTCGTGTTGTCGCCGCCGATCGAGGTCTCCACGAAGGCTGTGTTCGCTGCGCCTGAATTGACACGCCACACCCAGTCCGCGAAAATGGCCGTCTTTTCCGAGGGATATGGCGGTAACGACCTGCAAGCGGTTGCGGCCGCGTGGTTCCCGGAGATCGCAAGCTGCGTTGCCGCACTGTCGCACGCGGCGCCAGCGTCGGGGGCGCGGATGACCGGATCGGGAGCGAGCGTGTTCGCCGCTTTCGCCTCCGAATACGCCGCGCAGCAAGCGCTCTCGCGGATGCCGCGCGTCACAGAAGGCACCGGTGAAAGCGCCGGTGGAAACGCCGGAGAAACGGCCGGATTTGTTGCTCGCGCGCTGAACCGCCACCCGTTGTGGTCGTTTGCCTCACGTTGATGTTCCCGCGCGCGAACGGTTTCCCTTGGGGAGTCGCCAAGTGGTAAGGCACCGGATTTTGATTCCGGCATTCGTAGGTTCGATCCCTACCTCCCCAGCCATCCATAGCTGCGGCAAGTCGTCTGTCCGGACGGCTTGTCCCGATCTTTCATAGGCGGGGCGATGGCGTTCGAGCGGATGCGGATCTTCACCGGGAGCGCCAACCCGAAGCTTGCCGAAGCCGTCGTCCGGCACATGAACATCAGCCTCGGACGCTGCATCGTCGGCCGATTCTCCGACGGCGAGGTGATGGTCGAGCTCTTGGAGAACGTGCGCGGACGCGATGTGTTCGTCCTGCAGTCGACTTCGCAGCCGACCAACGACAACCTGATGGAGATCCTGGTGATGGTCGACGCGCTGAAGCGTGCGTCCGCCGGCCGCATAACCGCGGCGATACCCTATTTCGGCTACGCGCGGCAGGACCGCAGGCCCCGGTCGGCGCGGGTTCCGATCACGGCCAAGGTGGTCGCCGACATGCTGACGACGGTCGGCGTAAATCGCGTGATGACGATGGACCTCCACGCCGACCAGATCCAGGGTTTTTTCAATATCCCGGTCGACAACATCTATGCGACGCCGGTGCTGCTCGGCGACTTGTGGAAGCAGAACTACGACAACCTTCTGGTCGTCTCGCCCGACGTAGGCGGCGTCGTGCGTGCGCGGGCGATCGCGAAGCGGCTCGACTCCGACCTGGCGATCATCGATAAGCGCCGACCGAAGGCCAACGTCGCCGAGGTGATGAACATCATCGGCGACGTCGCGGGTCGCGCCTGCGTGATCATGGATGACATCGTCGACACCGCCAATACCTTGTGCAAGGCCGCAGCGGCGCTGAAGGCCAACGGCGCGCAGAAAGTGCTCGCCTATTGCACGCATCCGGTTCTGTCCGGCGGCGCGGTCAAGCGCATTGCCGAATCGGAGCTGGACGAAATCGTGGTCACCGACACCATCGCGCTGTCCGACGAAGCGCGCGCCTGCAAGCGCATCCGCCAGCTCTCCTGCGCGCAACTGCTGGCTGAGACGATGACCCGTATCTCCAACGAGGAATCGGTCAGCTCGCTGTTTACCGAATAGTTTGCGCTGCCGGGCCAATTCGGGTTACAATTCAAGGCTTTCCCGTCGCCGCCTGCCGGCGGCATTGTCGCCATCGCGGACGACCGCAAGCGCCCACGCGCCCGGAAGGCCGCAGACAACAGGAGCAACACCATGCAGTTCGAATTCACCGCCTTTCCCCGCGGCACCGAAGGACGAGGCGCGAGCCGCCGGCTGCGCCGCACCGGCCGCGCGCCGGGAATCGTGTACGGCGGCGCCGACAAGCCCGAACCGATCGAGCTCGATCACAATGCCCTGATCCACGCGCTCAACAAGGAGGCGTTCCACTCATCGATCCTGACGATGAAGCTGGGCGAATCCGCGCAGCGCGTCTTGCTGCGCGACGTGCAGATGCATCCGTTCAAACACGAGGTCCTGCATATCGACTTCCAGCGGGTCGACGAAAATCGCAAGATCCACATGAAGGTGCCGCTGCACTTCATCAACGCCGAGATCGCGCCAGCGAACAAGACGACCGACGCCATCATCAGCCACGTGCTGACCGAGCTCGACGTCTCGTGTCTGCCCAAGGACCTGCCGGGATTCGTCGATGTCGATCTGTCCGCGCTTGCGGTCGGGCAGTCGATACACGTATCGGATCTCAAGCTGCCCGCCGGCGTGACCGCAGTGACGCGGCCCGGCCCGAGCCCTGTCGTGGCGACCGCGATCGTGCCGCGCATCGTCGTCGAGGTCGAGGAGGTCGCCGCGCCGACCGCCGAAGCGGCGGCGGGCGAGGTGGCGGCGCCGGCCGAAGGGGCCAAGCCCGGCGACAAGGCCGCGGAAAAGAGCGGCGAGAAGCCAGCCGAAAAGGGTGCTGACAAGGCACCGGCCAAGAAGGACGACAAGAAATAAGTGTCTGACGTACGCGAAAGGCCCGCCGGCGCTTCTGTCGGCGGGCCTTTTTGCTGTTTCGTCCCGCATCCAAAGCGCATTCTGAGCTGATGTCATGCCGCATACGTTCCGCCTCATCGTCGGTCTCGGAAATCCGGGACGCGAATACAGGGAGACGCGGCACAACGCCGGGTTCTGGTGGATCGAGCGCCTGGCCGGGACGCTGCAGGCCGATTTCCGCAGCGAGTCGAAATTTCAGGCGTACACGGCCGCGGCGCGCGGCGGTGACGGCGACATTCGCCTCGCGATGCCGCAGACATTCATGAATCGCAGCGGGCTCGCAGTCGCTTCGCTCGCGCGCTTCTATCGGGTCGCGCCCTCCGAGATCCTGGTCGCACACGACGAGCTCGACTTGAAACCCGGCGTGGTCAAGCTGAAGCAGGGCGGCGGCAACGCCGGACACAACGGGCTGAAAGACATCGCCGCCGCGCTGGGCAGCGGCGAATTCTGGCGCTTGCGACTGGGCATCGGCCATCCGCGCGACGGCGCGCTGTCCGAGCAGGAAGTCGCCGACTATGTGCTGCATCCGCCGCCGGGCGACGAGCGCCTGCTGATCGAAGACGCGATCGCGCGCGCGCTGGCGATATGGCCGTGGCTCGCGCGCGGCGAAACCGAACGCGCGATGCATGAATTGCACACCGCGCCGCGGCCGGCGCCCGCGCCCGAACGACCGGCGGGCTCGTGAGCCTCAAATGCGGAATCGTCGGCCTGCCGAACGTTGGCAAGTCGACGCTGTTCAACGCGCTGACCCGCGCCGGCATCGCGGCAGAAAATTACCCGTTCTGCACGATCGAGCCGAATGTCGGTATTGTCGAGGTGCCGGATCCGCGGCTCGCGGCGCTCGCGGCGATCGCGCGCCCCGAGCGCGTCCTTCCCGCCGTCGTGGAATTCGTCGACATCGCTGGATTGGTCGCCGGCGCGTCCAAAGGCGAAGGGCTGGGCAACCAGTTCCTGGCCAACATCCGCGAGACCGACGCCATAGCGCATGTCGTGCGCTGCTTCGAGGATCCGAACGTCGTCCACGTCGCGGGCAAAATCGATCCGGTCTCGGACATCGAGACGATCAATACCGAGCTTGCGCTGGCCGACCTCGCCGCCGTCGACAAGCAGATGAACCGTTACGCCAAGGCAGCCCGGGCCGGGGGCGACAAGGAGGCGAAGCGGCTGGTGGCGGCGCTCGAGAAGATCGTCCCGGCATTGAACGATGCGCGGCCGGCGCGCTCGGTCGACCTCTATCCTGAAGAGCTGGCGGTGCTGAAGCCGCTCTTCCTTCTGACGATGAAGCCGACGATGTACGTGGCCAACGTGTCCGAGCACGGGTTTACCGGCAATCCGCTGCTCGACCGTATCGAAGCCTACGCCGCGCGCGAAGGAGCGCCGGTCGTCGCGATCAGCGCCGCGCTCGAAGCCCAGATCGCCGACCTCGACGACGCCGACAAGCAGATTTTCCTCGCCGACATGGGTCTTGCCGAAGCCGGGCTCGACCGCCTCATCCATGCCGGCTACAAATTGCTCGGCCTCGAGACCTTCTTCACCGCCGGGCCCAAGGAGGTCCGCGCCTGGACGATACGCCGCGGCAGCACCGCCCCGCAGGCTGCCGGCGTCATCCACACCGATTTCGAAAAAGGCTTTATCCGGGCGGAGGTCATCGCCTATGATGACTTTGTCGCCTGCAAAGGCGAGCAGGGCGCAAAAGAGGGGGGGAAAATGCGGCTCGAAGGCAGGGACTACGTCGTCCGCGACGGCGACGTCATGCACTTTCGTTTCAACGTATAGAGCGTGCGCCCGTTGCGCTCGTGAGCACACCGGTCCTGCTGGTGGCCACGGCCACGCAGTGGTTCGGCACGGCGCGGATCCCGCGCTCGCTGACGCGAGCGGGATTCGAGGTCTCCTTGCTGGCGCCCAGGGATACGCTGGCCGAGAAGAGCCGGTTCATCGCGCGCATCCGGCACCTCCCCGACAACGCGACCCTTCGCCAATGGGTCGACGCTTTCACCGAGACCGTCGAGCTGACTTCGCCGAGACTTGTGCTGCCCTGCGACGACACCGCGTTTCGCCTGTTGCAGACGCTCGCGCTGTCGCCGCCCGGGGGCATGCGCCCCGAGTCGCACTTGCAGCTCGCCCGCCTGATCGGCAACTCGCTGGGCGATACGCGGTTCTATCGCACCAGCGTCGAGAAAACGCTGTTGCCCCCTGCCGCCGAGGCGCTGGGCATACGCGTGCCGCCGTACGCGATCATCGACACCCCGGCCGCGGCGCGATCGTTCGCCGCCGCCCACGGTTATCCGATCGTGCTCAAGCGCGATCACTCGACGGCGGGTGAAGGCGTGGCTATCGTCGACTCCTCCGATGAGGTCGCTGCCGCATTCGAACATCTGGCCCGGCCGGATCTGTCGGACCCGGCGGCCGCCGCGACCGGCACTGTGCTGATCCAGGCGCTGATCGACGGCGACGTTCATTACGAAAACACTGCGGCGTGGAACGGGCGCCGTGTCGGCGGTTTCGCCGTGCACCGGCTAGAGTATGCCGATGATGTCAAGGGTCCCGCCGCCGTGATTCGTTGCTACCGCTCCGACGAGATCTGCGATTTTTCCGCCAAGCTGGTGCGCGGCTTCGGCATGACAGGACTATTCGCGACCGAGTACATCGTCGAGCGCACAAGCGGCGACGCCTACCTGCTGGAAGTCAACCGGCGCATGACGCCGGGACTTCACGTCGGATCCCGCATAGGCGTCGATCTTTGCGCCGCGCTTCACTGCGCGATGCAGGGCGTCGCGCCGACGACACGGATCGGCCTGGACGACGGTGAGGAGCATCTGAACATCCACTTTCCCCAGGAGTGGCTGCGCGATCCGCGCAGCCACTATTTGCGCAATCATCCGGTCGACATCCCATGGGACGAGCCAGAGTTGATCAAGGCGATGCTCGCGCGGCGGCCGAAATCCTGACGCAACGATCATCGGAGGCGAACATGTGGAAACGGCTGCTTCGCTCGATTGCCGCCTTGTTGTTGGCGGCGACGTCTGCCGCGGGATTCGGCGCCGACCAGGCGACCTACCCGAATCGTCCGATACACATCATCATTTCGTATCCGGCCGGGACGTCGACCGACTCGCTGGCGCGCGTGGTCGGTCAGAAGCTCGAATCGGCGCTTGGGCAGCCGGTCGTCATCGATATCCGTACCGGCGCTGCCGGCAACAACGGTCTCGCGGCCGCGGCGCGCTCCGCCCCCGACGGCTATACGCTGACCATCGGCGGCGCCGCGATGTGCATCAATGTAAGCATCTACGGCGAGCGGGCCGTCGATCCTGGTCGCGACTTCACGCCGGTAGCCAAGCTCGCGACCTCGCCCATCATCATCGTGGCCAACCCCGCGGCGCACATCGATACCATCGCCGATCTGATCGCTCGCGCCCGGCGCGAGCCCGGAAGGCTCGCCTATTCGACACCGGGCGTCGGAACGCCGACGCACGTCGCGGCAGAGCTTCTGGCGACGCTCGCCGACGTCTCGCTGCTGCACATACCCTACGCGGGATCCGGGCAATTGATGACCGACGTCCTTTCCGGCAATGTGCCGCTGTCGTTCGCGTTGCCGGGAGCGACGCAGCAATTCGTCGCCAGCGGGCAGTTGCGCGCCATCGCCGTGACCGGTCAGCATCGGATCGCCGCGCTTCCCGACGTGCCAACCGTCGCCGAGTCCGGTTATCCGGGCTTCGATGTCACCTCATGGCACAGCATCCTCGCCCCGGCCGGGACGCCGCCGGAGATCGTCGAGCGGCTCAATCGCGAGCTCGTGCGCATCGTCGCGATGCCGGACGTGCGCGAGCGGCTGATCGCCATCGGCATGGAACCGTCGCCGAGCAGCCCGGCACAGCTCGAGGCCGAGATCCGGACCGAAGTCGCGCGCTGGGGGCCGGTGGTCAAGCGCGCCGGCATCCATCGGGAATAGCGTGCGCGCGCGAAATGCCCCGTTGGAAGTGCCCCGGCTAGTCTCCTGCCGCGCCCGCGAGCGCGGGCTGGTTCTCGATCTTCAGCATCGGCAGCAGGCGCTGGTGACGCGCGAGAAATACGACGACGCGATGATGGTCGCAATCGTGGCGGTGGATTGTCACACCGGGCAGGCCGTCGAGATGCAACACGCGGGCCATGTCGGGCTCCGATCGTGCACAAGCGTGAAGGTTGTACGCCGTCTTGCCGTTGGGTTCCCGCAAGACCTCTCGCAGATCGTAATACGCGTGAGCCGACGCAGGAAGGCGGTCGAGCCTGTCCAGCGTGTCGCCGAATGCCTCGACGTCCTTGGATACTTCCGAGGCACGGCAGTAGGCCGGGTCGATGTTCGTATGCGGCGAGAAGGCGTGCACATAGTCGGCTCCGAGCAGGTGCCCGAAAAGTATCGCCGCGTGGCTGCCGCCGGAAGAGCCAATGAACAGCGTGCACTTCGGCGCGTGCTCGTCGATGTGCTGCCGCAGCAGGGCGACCAGGGCCCCGAGACCGTCCGCGACCGGAGGAATGCCGTTCATATAGCAGGTTCTCGAACGGTCGCGAAGCAGGATGCGGTTGTAGTTCAAAAGCTCGGTGCTGCGCAGGAAGTCGAAAGTCGGAACCGACAGCTTCCCGGTGAACCCGGTGAATGCGACGACCAGCACACTCGGGTCCTGTCCGCGCTCGATGACGAGCGGCGGACTGCTCGGCAGGGTGCTCACCCAGTTTTTGGGCGGCTCCAGCGCTATCACCGCCTCGTAATCGACAATCGCTTTCCTGTCGTACCGCATTGCACGAGCACCATCGGTCGTGTTGCCGGGCTTTGCACGGCGAGGCTGTTGCGCAATTCTATAGTCGGGCGCCGGAGCCGGCAAACCGAGCCGCGTTCTGTCGCCGAGACGCAGCGACCGGATGACGCGAAAACATGAACAAGCGGCTCAAATTTACCAAGATGCAGGGGCTGGGCAACGATTTCGTGATGCTCGACGGCATTCGCCAG
>DATBBM010000104.1:0-18017 GCA_036270955.1 Casimicrobiaceae bacterium
CTTTTCCTGCATCAGGGAAGACTCGCCGAGCGCGCCAGCGCCGAACTTTTCTTCAAGCGTCCGCAGTCCGTCGCGGCAAGACAGTTTCTGGAAGGAGGAGTGCCATGGTAGTTGCACGCCGCATCTGCCTTTTGGTCTTTCTGTCGCTCGCCGTATTCGAGGCGTGCGCGCAGCAGCGGTTCATCACCGTGGCCTCGACCACGTCGACGGAGCAGTCGGGACTGTTCGGCTACCTGCTTCCCATTTTCGAGAACAAGACCGGCATCAAGGTGCACGTCGTCGCGCTGGGCACAGGTCAGGCGCTCGACGTCGCCCGGCGCGGCGACGCCGACGTAGTCTTCGTCCACGCGCGCTCGGCAGAGGAAAAATTTCTCGCCGAAGGCGAGGGAGTCAAGCGCTTTCCCGTGATGTACAACGACTTCGTGCTGGTCGGACCGAAAAGCGACCCGGCGAAGATCGGTGGCGGCAAGGACATCGTCGCCGCGCTTACCAAATTGCACAGTGCCCGTGCCCCGTTCGTGTCGCGCGGCGATCGCAGCGGCACGCACATGGCGGAACTCGCGCTTTGGAAGACCTCGGGCATCGACATCGACAAGAGCAAGGGGCCCTGGTATCGCGACGTCGGCCAGGGAATGGGACCGGCGCTCAATACCGCGGCATCGATGAATGCCTACATCCTGGCCGACCGGGGGACCTGGCTCGCATTCAAGAACCGCGGCGACTTGACGATCCTGGTCGAGGGAGACAAGCGCCTGTTCAACCAGTACGGAGTGATGCTGGTGAATCCCGCCAGGCACCCGAACGTGAAAAAGGATCTGGGTCAGCAGTTCATCGACTGGCTGGTCTCGCCCGAAGGGCAAACCGCCATCGCCGGCTACAAGATCGGCGGCGAGCAGTTGTTCTATCCGAACGCGGGCGATCACGACGCATAAGCTGGATGGTAGCAAGCATGCGGATCGTCCGCGTCGGCAATCAGCGCGACGTGCGGTCCGAGGCGGCAAATTGCCGAGCGTTATATACCACAGTATATTACTCTCCCGTTGCGCGCCATGGAGCACCGAATGCGAAACCTGCTCGCAAGCCTTACGGTCGCGCTTGGATTGGCGGTGCCGGGGGTGCCTGCGCGCGGCGCTGATCTCACGATCTTCGCCGCGGCGAGTCTCAAGGAAGCGCTCGACGAGCAGGTCGCCAGGTTCGAAACTGAAAGCGGCGGCAAGATCGTCGTCTCGTACGCGGCGAGCAACGCGCTGGCGAAGCAGATCGAATCCGGCGCGCCTGCCGACGTTTTCGTGTCCGCCGACGTCGACTGGGTCGACTATCTGGAGCAGCGCAAGCTCGTTCGAGGGGGAACTCGGATCAATCTGCTGCGCAACCGCCTGGTGCTCATTGCGCCCGCCGATTCACGAACAGCGCTGCGAATAGCGCCGGGCTTCGAACTTGCTGCCGCACTCGGGACCGGACGCCTGTCGATCGCCAATCCCGACAGCGTGCCGGCGGGAAAGTACGCCCGCGATGCCCTGCGCGCGCTTGGCGCGTGGCCAGGCATCGAGTCGCGGGTCGCGCGCGTCGAAAACGTTCGCGCGGCACTGGTCCTGGTCGCACGCGGCGAGGCGCCCTTCGGTATCGTGTACGCGACCGATGCACTAGCCGAGCCGAAAGTCCGCATCGTCGATACGTTCCCGGAGAACACGCACGCACCGATCGTCTATCCTGTCGCGATCCTCGCCACGAGCCGCTCGCCTTACGCGCAGCGCTTCGTCGACAGCCTGGTATCGCCGGTAGCCCGGACAATCTGGGTGCGGCACGGTTTCGCGATGGCGAATTAGCCGCATCGTGCCGACCGGCGTCGAACTGGGGATCATCGTCCTGAGCCTGAAGGTGGCGCTGGTCGGCGTCGCTTGCAGCCTGCCGCCGGCGATCTTTTTCGCCTACGTGCTCGCACGCTCCGAATTCCCCGGCAAGACGGTGCTCGATGCGCTGGTCCATCTCCCGCTGGTGCTGCCGCCGGTCGTCGTCGGGTTTGCCCTGCTGCTGCTTTTCGGCAACAAGGGAGTTTTCGGCGAATGGCTGGCCGACTGGTTCGGCATCGTGTTCGCGTTTCGCTGGACCGGCGCGGCGCTGGCAGCGGCGATCATGGGGTTCCCGCTCATGGTCCGGGCCATACGCCTGTCGATTGCAGCAATCGATAGCCGGCTCGAAACCGTCGCGCGAACACTCGGCGGATCGCGCGCCTGGGTGTTCGCGTCGATCACACTGCCGCTGGCCCTGCCCGGCATCGCCACCGGCGCGCTTCTGTCGTTCGCGCGCAGCCTCGGAGAGTTCGGCGCGACCATCACTTTCGTATCCAACATTCCCGGCGAGACCGAAACGCTGCCGCTGGCTATCTACACGTTCGTGCAGTCGCCCGGCGGCGACGCGCAGGCGCTGCGGCTGTCGCTGTTCGCCGTCGCCCTGTCGATCGCGGCGCTGATCGCCTCCGAATGGCTGACGCGGCGTTCGCGCCGGACGGCAGGGACCGATGATCGACGTTGACATCGAGCAGCGGCTCGGCGCGTTCGAGCTCAAGGTGGCGTTCCGCGCCGAGGCCCCGATCGTCGGTCTGTTCGGTCGCTCGGGATCGGGCAAGACCAGCGTCGTCAACGCGCTGGCCGGCATCAGCCGCCCGCAGCGCGGACATATCGTCATCAACGGGGAAACGCTGTTCGACAGCACTCGCGGCATCGACCTGCCGCCGGACAAGCGGCGGCTGGGGTACGTATTCCAGGACGGGCTGCTGTTCCCGCACCTCGACGTCGAATCCAATCTGCGGTACGGACTGCGTCGCGCGCCGGCCTCCGTGCGCGTCATCGATCCCGCGCACGTCATCCAGTTGCTCGGGCTCGAGTCGCTGCTGCATCGGTTGCCCGACAAGCTTTCGGGCGGCGAAAAGCAGCGGGTGGCGATCGGGCGTGCGCTGCTAGCGCAGCCTCGACTGCTGCTGATGGACGAGCCGCTCGCCTCGCTCGACGTTCCGCGCCAGAGCGAGGTGCTGCGCTACATCGAGCAGCTGCGCGACGATCTGCACATTCCTATCGTCTATGTCAGCCACGCAGTCGGCGAGATCACGCGGCTGGCCGACACCGTTGTGCTCCTGGCCGACGGCAAGGCGCTGGCTTACGGACCGGTCGATGAGGTGATGGGGCGGATCGACCTGCGTCCGCACACCGGCAGATACGAGTCCGGCTCGGTGTTCGAGACCGTCGTCGCTGCGCACGATCTTTCGGATGGGCTCACGACGCTGCGCTTCGAGGGCGGCGAGCTGATCGTGCCCAATGTCGAGGCGCTGGTCGGCGAAAGAGTGCGGGTCCGTGTCCGAGCCCGCGACGTTTCTCTCGCGCTCGCCCGACCGGCTGGCTTGAGCGTGCTCAACGTGCTGTCAGCAACGCTGATAGCCATCGCCACCGAAGAAGGCTCGATCGTCGACGTGCAACTGCGGGTCGGACAGCTGCCGCTCGTCGCACGCATCACCCGCCGCTCGGTGCATGAGCTCGCGCTGCGCGAAGGGCAGCAAGTCTACGCGCTGATCAAGGCGGTATCGCTCGACCGGCGCAGTGTCGGCTACGCCTAAGCGAGCTTTCGTCTCAGCGCGCGAATGTCCGCGGCCCCGGCAAGCGCTGCGCCGCGCTCGATCCGGCGGTAGCGCTCGATCACTTCGCCGCCGAGTCGAGTCAGGCGTGCGCCGCCGCCGCGCTTTCCCCCGGCTTCTGCCTCGACCACCGGAGTGCGAAAGCATCTGTTCATCGTGTCGACCAGCAGCCACGCTCGACGATACGACATGCCGAGCGAGTGTGCCGCGGCGGTGATCGAGCCGGTGGCCTCGATCGCCTCGAGCAAGTCGATCTTGCCGGGGCCGACCGCGATGTCGTCGCCGCGGCGGATGCGCAGCCGAAACTCGATACGAACCCTCATCGGCGACTGCCGCCGGTGTTTCTCACTCCACGGTCACCGACTTCGCCAGGTTCCGCGGCTTGTCCACGTCGGTGCCGCGTAGCACGGCCGTGTGGTAGGCGAGCAGCTGCAGCGGGATCGTGTGCACGATCGGCGACAGCAGTCCGGCGTGCTCGGGCAGGCGAAGCACGTGGATGCCGTCGCTCGATGCAATCTGGCTGTCGGCATCGGCGACGACGTAGAGCTCGCCGCCGCGCGCGCGCACTTCCTGCAGGTTCGACTTGAGCTTTTCCAGAAGCGCGTCGTTCGGCGCGATCGCGACAACCGGCATGTTGGCATCGACCAGCGCGAGCGGGCCGTGCTTCAGCTCGCCGGCCGGATACGCTTCACCGTGGATATACGAGATTTCCTTGAGCTTCAGCGCGCCTTCGAGGGCTATCGGATAGTGGAGGCCGCGTCCGAGAAAAAGCGCGTTTTCCTTCTTGGCGAAGCGTTCGGCCCAGGCGATGATCGACGGCTCGAGCGCGAGCACGGCCTGGATCGCCGCCGGCAGGTGGCGCAAGCCCTGGAGCCAGCGCGCTTCCTGCGCGGCATCGAGGCGTCCGCGCTGCTTGGCCAAGGTCAGCGTCAGCAGGAACAACGCGGTCAGTTGTGTCGTGAACGCCTTCGTCGAGGCGACACCGATCTCGACGCCGGCGCGGGTCAGGTAGGTAAGCGCCGTCTGCCGGACCATCGAGCTCGTCGGAGCGTTGCAGATCGCCAGCGTGTGGCGATGGCCGAGCGCCTTGGCGTGCTTCAATGCCGACAAGGTGTCCGCCGTCTCGCCCGACTGCGAAATGACGACGACCAGCGCATCGGGATTGGGCACGCTGTCGCGATAACGGTATTCGCTGGCGATTTCCGCGTGCGCCGGTATGCCGGCAACAGCCTCGAGCCACAGCCGCCCGACCATGCCCGAGTAGTAGCTGGTGCCGCAGGCGAGCACGCGCACCTCGTTCACGCCGGCGAAGACATCGGCCGCAGCGGCCCCGAACAGCTCCGGCCCGATGCCGCCGACGCTTTCGAGGGTGTCGGCGATGGCGCGCGGCTGCTCGAAGATTTCCTTCTGCATGAAATGGCTGTACGGCCCGAGCTCTACCGCGTCGCCCGAGGTCTTGACCGTCACCACTTCCCGCGTGACGCGCACGCCGGCGGCATCATAGATGGCGTATCCCTCGCGTCCGATGTCGGCGATATCGCCTTCCTCGAGATAAACGACGCGCCTCGTGACGGGAGCCAGCGCGCTTGCGTCCGAGGCGAGGAAGTGATCGCGCTCGCCGAGGCCGACCAGCAGCGGACTGCCGGCCCGCGCGCCCACGACCCGACCAGGCTCGCGCGTGGTCATCGCGGCGATCGCGTAGGCTCCGTGGAACTCGGCGACCGCCTTGGCCACCGCGGCAAGCAGGTCGCCGTCGTAATGCGCATGGATCAGATGCGCGATGACCTCGGTGTCGGTCTGGGTGACGAACTCGTATCCCTGCTGCTGCAGCCGCGCGCGCAGCGGCTCGAAGTTCTCGATGATTCCATTGTGCACGACCGCGATCTCGCCGCTGCTGACATGCGGATGCGCGTTGGCCGAGGTCGGCGCGCCGTGCGTCGCCCAGCGGGTGTGCGAAATGCCGGTGTTTCCGCTGATGTGGGTCGCGTTCGCCTGTGCCGCGAGATCGGCAACCCGCGCCGTGCTGACCAGCCGATGCAGGCCGCCGTTGATGACCGCGAGCCCGGTCGAGTCGTAGCCACGGTATTCGAGCCGGCGGATGCCCTCGATCAAGATCGGAACGACGTTATTGCGCGCGACCGCGCCAACGATGCCGCACATGTTCTAGTCCTTCGCTTTCTTCCGCGGGCGCTGATAGCCCGCCTTGGCCGTCTGCGTCTTCTGGTTCAGCGCGAGGACGCCGGCCTCGACGTCTCGCCATATGGTCGTGCCCGCGCCTATCGTCGCGCCGCGCCCGATCGTGACGGGGGCTATCAGCTGCGTGTCGGATCCGATATGAACGTCGTCCTCGATCACCGTGCGATGCTTGTTCGCGCCGTCGTAATTGCAGGTAATCGTGCCCGCGCCGATGTTGACGTCGCGGCCGACCGTCGTGTCGCCGACGTAGGCCAGGTGGTTCGCCTTGCTGCGCTCGCCGACAAGGCTCGCCTTCACCTCGACGAAGTTGCCGATATGAACCTCGTCCGCCAGTCGCGTGCCGGGCCGGATGCGCGCGTACGGTCCGATCCGGCAACGCGCCCCGATGTCGGCTCCGTCGATATGCGAATATGGCGCGATCGCCGTCTCAGCGCCGATTTTCACATCGCTGAGAACGCTGTGCGCGCCGACACTGACCGCGTCGCCGAGCATCACCTCGCCTTCGAAAATACAGCCGACGTCGATCGTCACGTCGCGGCCGCATGCCAGCGTGCCGCGCACATCGATGCGCGCCGGGTCTGACAGGGTGACCCCGGCGTCGAGCAGCGCGTCTGCCTGCGCGCGCTGATAGATCCGCTCGAGCTGCGCCAGGTCGCGCTTGCTGTTGATGCCCAAGGTTTCGTCCGCGCTCGCCGGATGCGTCGTTTCGACCGGAATGCCGTCGGCGACAGCCAGCGCAATCACATCGGTCAGATAATACTCGCCGCCGGCATTGCGATTGGTGATTCTCGGCAGCCAGCGCGCGAACGCCGCGGTCGGCGCTGCCATGATGCCGGTGTTGATCTCCCGGATCGCCAGCTGTTCCGGCGTCGCGTCCTTGTGCTCGACGATCGCCGCGACCTTGCCGTCGGCGCCGCGCACGATTCGTCCATACCCGTGGGGATCGGCGAGCTCGACGGTCAGCAGCGAAAGAATGCCTTGCTGTGCGCGTTCGGCGACCTGGCGCAAGGTCTCTGCCCGCGCCAGCGGATCGGCGCCGAACATCACCAGCGTGACGCCGTCGGCGCCCAATTCCGCCAGCGCGCACTTCAACGCGTCGCCGGTGCCGCGCGGCGGATCCTGTCGCGCCCAAGTCAAGTCGGAATCGGCGAACCGCTCGCGCACCTCGCCGCCGGAATCGACGACGCAGATGGCTCGCGGCTCGAGCTTGCGCGCGGTCGACAACACGTGCGCGAGCAGCGGCCGGCCGCCGAGCGGGTGCAGCACCTTGGGCAGCGCCGAGCGCATGCGCTTTCCCTGTCCGGCGGCGAGAATGGCGATTTGCAGCGACGATTGCATCAGGCGTGAATTATCGCATTTTTGCGCTGGCATGCCCCGCGCCGGCGGCCCGGCGCGATCGGCGCATGCACAGGTTGTTCTATGCGAAAATGCCCGACGGCGCCGCGATATCCGGTGCGGCCGTCCCAGGGAGGAGATTTTCCATGTTCGAACGATTGCTGCCGGCCGTGCTCGCTTTCGGCCTCGTTGTTTTTGTGCCCGCCGCCCATGCCGCCGACGCCTGCAAGAATCGCGGCGAGCTCGACGCGATGTACTGCGACGCGAACAACGACCTCGTTGCCGACCCGCCGACCGACTCCGCCAAGTGGAAGAATCCGTCGACGATCGTATTCACCTACACGCCGGTCGAGGACCCCGCGGTCTACGAGAACATATTCAAGCCGTTCACTACAGCGCTGGCGAAATGTCTCGACAAGAAAGTCGTGTTCTACCAGGTGCAATCGAACGCCGCCGAAATCGAGGCGATGCGTTCCGGACGCCTGCATGTCGCCGGGTTTTCGACCGGACCGACGGCATTCGCGGTCAACCTGGCCGGCGCGGTGCCTTTTGCGGTCAAGGGAACGGCAAAAGAATTCCAGGGGTACAACCTGATCGTTATCGTCAAGGCGAATTCACCTTATCAGAAGCTCTCGGATCTGAAAGGAAAGAAGGTCGCCCACACGTCGCCGTCGTCGAACTCGGGCCACCTTGCGCCGCTCGCGTTGTTCCCGTCGGAGGGCCTCGTTCCGGACAAAGACTACAAGATCATCTTTTCCGGCAAGCACGACCAATCGGTGATGGGCGTCAATTCGGGTGACTACGACGCCGGTGCCGTCGCTTCCGACGTGTTCCACCGGATGGCCGAGCGCGGACAGGTCAAGGAGAGCGATTTCCGTGTCATCTACCGCAGCCAGAAATTCCCTACCTCGTCTTTTGCCTATGCGCACGATCTGAATCCCAAGCTCGTCGAAAAGATGCTTAGCTGCTTCTACGACTACCGTTTCCCGCCCGAAATGCAAAAGGCGTTCGACGGCGCCGACCGCTTCTTCCCGATCAACTACAAGACGACCTGGCAGGTCGTGCGCGACGTCGCCAAGGGCTCGGGCGGCGGGTTCGACAAGGCGACCTACGACAAGGAGACTGCGCGCGAAGCGGCGGAAGCGGCGAAAAAGAAGAATTGACGCGAAAGGCCCGGGACGATTCAGCCCGGACCGACCGTGTACACGGCCTCCCGTGCTCTCGATAAAACGCCTTTCCAAAGCCTATGTCCCCGGCAAGCCGGTTCTGATCGACATTGATCTCGACATCGCCTCCCGCGGGATTACGGCGATCATCGGCGCGTCGGGCACCGGCAAGAGCACGCTGATACGCTGCATCAACCGGCTGGTCGAGCCGACTTCGGGCGCAATCGAGTTCGAGGGCCGCGACCTGGTCAAGCTGTCGCGCGCTTCGCTGCGGCAGGCTCGCCGCCACATTGGCATGGTGTTTCAGGAATACAACCTGGTCGAGCGCCTTACGGTGATGGAGAACCTGCTGTCCGGCCGCCTCGGCTACGTGTCGGCGTGGCAGGCGTGGCGGCGGAAATTCCCGCCTGCCGACATCGCGCGCGCATTCGAACTGCTCGACGTCGTGGGCCTGGCCGGATTCGCCAATCAACGCGCCGATTCGCTCTCCGGCGGACAGCGGCAGCGCGTCGGCATCGCGCGCGCGGTTATGCAGCAGCCGTCGCTGCTGCTTGCCGATGAGCCGACCTCGTCGCTCGATCCAAAAACCTCGGTCGAGGTGATGCAACTGTTGACCGATATCGCACGCGAGCGCGGCATTCCGGTCATCATCAACATGCACGACGTCGAATTGGCGAAGCGCTTTTCCGACCGCATCGTCGGCATGGCCGGCGGCAAGGTCGTTTTCGACGGCCCGCCGGGTGAGCTCACCGACGGCATGCTGAAATCGATCTATGGCGGCGAAGACTGGCTGCACTGATCCGCCTCTGCGGCCGCGCAAGCGATGAGCACCGCGGCCGCGCGGCCTGATCCGTTTCCGGTAAACGCCTGGAAGCGTGCCGGCTGGCTGCTGCTCGCCGCTTACGTCGTCTACGCGGCCGCGCAGATGGATGTGTCGTGGGACCGCGTCGCGTCCGGGCTGCACAACGCCATGCACTTTTTCGAGCGGCTGTTCCCGCCGAATTTCAGCCGCTGGGATCTGCTGGTCAAGGGGCTTGCCGAAAGCCTGCAGATCGCGGTTCTCGCCTCGGCGTTGGGCATCGCCCTGTCTCTGCCGATCGGGCTTGCCGCGTCGCGCAACCTGGTTCCGGCCTGGGTGAGCTGGCCCGCGCGGCTGTTGATCGTCGCCGCGCGCTCGTTCCACCCGGTCATTGTCGCGATCCTGTTCGTCAAGGCGGTCGGATTCGGCGCACTGGCGGGCATCCTCGCGCTCGCGCTCGCCTCGATCGGATTCACCGCCAAGCTCTTCGCCGAGGCAATCGAGGAAATCTCGCTGAAGCAGGTCGAGGCGGTGCGTGCCACCGGGGCACCGTTCGGCAGCGTGATCGGTATCGGCGTGCTGCCGCAAGTGTTCGCCCGCTTCATCGGGTTCTCCACCTACCAGCTCGATTCCAATCTGCGCAACTCGACGATGGTCGGCATTGTCGGTGCGGGCGGCATCGGAGGAACGCTGTTCGCCGCCTTTCAGCGCTTCGACTACGACTTTGTCTGCGCGATCCTGATCTCGATCATCGCGCTGATCATGCTGGGCGAGCTGCTTGCCACCGGCGTGCGCGCCATATTCATCGACGGCGCATCGATCGGCGACTTGTTCCGCGGCCACCGGGAAGTGCCGGGTGCGCGCCCCGAGCGCCTGCCCGAGGACGACTGAACGGCATGTCCGAGCTCGCCGACAACCGCATCTGGCGGCGGTTCACGCCATCGCAGAGGCTCGCCCGCTTCGCGGTCTATCTCGTCATCGTCGCCGCCATCGTCGCATCGATCCGCACCGTCGAGGTGATCCCGGAGTTCCTCGCCGACGCGCCCGAGCAGGTCGCCGACCTGCTGACACGCATGTGGCCGCCGGACGCCGCCTATTATCCGAAGGGCGTGCATGCCGCGCTGATCGAGACGATCCATATCGCTTCTCTCGGCACGCTGCTCTCGCTGCTGCTGGCGCTGCCGGTGGGCCTGTTCGCCGCGCACAACATCTGTCCGTACCTGCCGTTGAACCTCGCCGCCAAACTGATCCTGGTCTCGTCGCGCTCGGTGAACTCGCTGGTGTGGGCGCTGCTCTTCGTCGGCATCTTCGGTCCCGGCGCGCTTGCCGGCACCTTGGCGATCGCGTTTCGCTCGATCGGCTTCGTCGGCAAGCTGGTGGCCGAGGCGCTCGAGGACACCCAACCCGGCCCGATCGAGGCGCTGTCCGCGGCGGGGTCGCCGCCGGCGTCGCTGCTCTCTTTCGGTTACTGGCCTCAGATCAAGCCCGCGTTCTGGTCGATCGCCCTGTTTCGCTGGGACATCAACGTGCGCGAATCGGCGGTGCTGGGCCTGGTCGGCGCCGGCGGCATCGGCATGGCGCTGGATTCGGCCCTCAACCTGTTCCAGTGGAACCGCGTGGCCGTGATCCTGCTCGCAATTTTTGCGGTGGTGATCGTCGCCGAGATCGTCGTCACCGTGGCGCGCAAACGCATGATCCAGCCGCAATGACCATTATTGCGGTATTCAACCAGAAGGGCGGCGTCGGCAAGACGACGACCGCGCTCAACCTTCTGGCCGGCCTCGCACAGCGCAAACAGCGGCCGCTCGCCATCGACCTGGATCCGCAGGCGCACCTTTCCGGCATATTCGGCGTGCGGCCCCGTCTCGCCGACGAGTCGGTCTATTCGTTTTTCGTGCGGCAACGTCCGCTCGCCGACGTCACCGAGATCGCGGCCAGCGGCGTGATGGTGTGCCCCGGCCACCTCGACCTGTCCAAGCTCGACACCATGCTGGGCAAGGGCTTCAACGTGGTGACGCGCCTGCGGACGGCGCTGCGCGCACCGGGCGTCGTCCCCGGCCCGGTCGTCATCGACTGTTGCCCGTTGCTGGGTGTGCTGTCGCTGAACGCGATTTTCGCCTGCGACCTGGTGGTCGTCCCGGTCTCCGCCGACTACCTGGCGCTGCAGGGGGCGCAGCAGGTCGAACGCGCGCTCAACGCGCTCGAGCCGGTGTTCAAGTCGCGGCTGCCGCGACGCTATCTGCTGACTCGGTTCGACGCACGCCGCAACATGAGCTCGGAAGTCGCCGACCTGATGGCGATGGCGTTCCGGCCGGAGGAGATTTGCGCGACCCGGATTTCCGAAAACGTGAGTCTGGCGGAAAGCCCGGCGCGACAACTCGATGTGTTTCGATACGCGCCGGCGAGCGCCGGTGCGCGGGACTACAGGGCCTTGGTCGAGGAGCTAGTGGCTGCCGGTCTTGCGTAGCATCGAGCGTGCGATCGTCGGCACGCCCAATGCGGCGTCGGTGTTGCTGATGATGCTGATGACGCCTTCGATGTCCATCGGGTCGCTGCGGCGGACAGACTCGCTGTTACAGCTGATGACCTGGCAATGATGGTACATCTGCCTCAGCCGGCGTTCCGCGTCCTCGCGATTCGCCGCCATGATGCAGATGTTGTCGACGCGCTGGCCGCTGCGCGTGCGAATATTGAAGCCGAAACGCGTCATCAATCCTCCCTGCAAGTCGCCCGCATCGCGTTCTTCCGCGCGCTCTCCGCGGCATTGCGGTGCCCGGGCGTCCGGGGTTGCATCATACGCTCGACTCTTGCGATGCAAATATCGTACCGAGCACCGGTGTGTGCGATACATCCGGGCTCTTTAACAGGCGCCATTTGACGGCCAGTGTCTCCAGATGGCGACGCTCGCGTGTGCTTGCTTACAGAGTGCTGAAAGTAATTGCTCACACCTGTATCGCTCGAAGTATCGCCAACCGCTTTTTGTGCAGTACGAATGTTCCGCAACCTTGTGCCGTCTGCCGTCAGTAACGTCGGCTTGCGCGCGCATTGAAGGGCCTGGCTAGCCAGTGCACAATCGCGTCCACTGAAAGCACCGGAGAGATCGATGTTTTGCGCCCAGTGCGGTCAGCGCGGCGTCGAGGGGATGAAATTCTGTCCCCACTGCGGCGCTCCAGTCGCCGCGATGGTGCGCCCCGCCGCCACACCGGCGAACGAAGCAGCGACAGCCGGACACCCGTTGCCCCTGCCTGATCTCGAAGCGGGCGACGCCGGTGCAACCGCCGCCGGCCTGGTCGCGCGCATCAAGGCGATCCTGCTCGCGCCGACGGCTACATGGCCGGTCATCGCCGCCGAGCCTTCGTCTGCCGGGGCAATCTACCGCCACTATGTGGCGCCGCTGGCCGCGATCGGCGTCATCGCTGCATTCCTCGGCCACACGGTCATCGGATACAACGTTCCGCTCCTGGGGTACATGCGCACCGGCGTCGCCGCCGGCCTCGCTGCGGCCGTCCTCGGCTACCTGCTGTCGTTCGTCAGCGTGTTCGTCATCGCGTGGCTGGTCGATATGCTGGCCCCGGCCTTCGGCGGACAGCGCGATCACCTGCGCGCGCTGAAGCTGACTGCGTACAGCTACACCCCGGCCTGGGTCGCCGGAATTCTCCAGCTCGTTCCCGCCCTAGGCGTGCTCGCGTTGCTGGCCGGATGCTACGGCCTGTACCTGCTCTACCTCGGCTTGCCCGTGCTGATGCGCTGTCCGAAGGAAAAATCGCTCGGCTACGCCCTCGTGCTGATACTGTGCGCGATCGTCGTCTCGGCGGTCATCGGAATCCTGAGCACTTGCGCAGCGACCGGGCTGGGCCTGGCCGGGATCGGCGCGATGGGCCGGCTCGACCGCGCCAACACCACCGCATCGTCCGATGTCGGGAGCGTGATTACCGGCATGTTCGGGGGCAAGTCCGACGCCGACAAGGCACGCGTCAGCGAGGCCTTGTCGCAACTTCAAAAAATCGGCGAGGACGCCCAGAAGGCAGGCGCTCGCGGTGCGTCCGATCCCAAGGCGAGCGCCGATATGACCGCCGCCTTGAACGCGGTCGGCGCGATCGTCTCCGGAGGTAAGGATGTCCAGCCGGTCGATTTCCGCAGGCTCAAGGAAATGCTGCCCGAGACGCTGGCCGGGATGAAGCGCGTCGATGCCACCGGGCAGAGTGGCGAGGCGATGGGCCTCAAGGGCTCCAGCGCGACGGCGCGCTACACCGACGGCGCCGGCGCATCGCTGAACGTCGATATCTCCGACATGGGCACGCTGGCGGGGCTGGCGGGACTCGCCTCCCGCTTCGATCCCAGCATGGAAAAGGAAACCGAGACCGGCTACGAGCGGACCAGCAAGGTCAACGGCCAAATCGTCCACGAGCGCTACGATCGCCGCGCGAAAAGCGGCGAGATCAGCATCATCCTGGCCGAGCGTTTCAATGTCGCGGTGCGCGGCAACGGCGTCGAGCCCGTGACGCTGCAGGGCGCGATCAAGCAGATCGACATAGCCGGGATCGTCGCGCTCGCGAAATAGGCCGAGTTCGCGCGCGTCTTCGGCGGCTGCGGTTCGCCCTGGGTGGAACGCCCGGCCCTACCGCGCCGCGAGCAGATGTGCTGCCAGCTCGGCGAATCCCGCGCCGGAATCGCATTCGGTTACGTAGGCCGGCGGCGTGGCGATGCGGCCGGTGAACGCACGCACGTTGGCGACGCCGACCGAGTACGGGAAATGCTTGAACATCGGCGCGTCGTTGGGGGAATCTCCGACGAAAATGAAGTGGTCGCGTTCGGCATCCATGTCGATGCCGAATTCATCGCCCAGCAGGATCCGCGTCATCGCGAGCTTGTCGTAGGCCCCGAACCAGCCGTTGACGTGGATCGAGCTCATCTTGGCGGTCATGCCCGCCGCGCGCATCAGCGACATGATCCGGTCGATCGCTTCGTCCGTCAGGCGCGGCACGTCTTCGCAGAAATCGATCGCTAAATCGCTTTCGCGGTATGGCTGATCCGACGCCAGGCCGGCACCGGGCACCTCGCGCAGGATCGTCTCGGCGACCTCGGCAAGCCGCAGCCGATTGGCCGAGCGCTCGGCCTCGGTCGCGACGTATCGCTTGCGCAGCCTGCCCGCGCCTTGATCGTAGAGCATGTACAGCGCGCCGTTTTCGCCGACGACAGCGTCGACCGGCCACATGCGCGCGATGTGATCGCACCAGCCAGCCGGACGTCCGGTGATCGGTATCACCAGCAGCCCCGCCGCGCGCAGGTGTTCCATCGCCGTATACGCTTGCGCGGTGATTCTGCCGCGGGTCGAAAGCGTGTCGTCGATATCGGCCAGCACGCCGCGCATGGCAGCGCGCGCCGCGAGCGGCATTGCGGCCAGCGGCCGCATCACCGCGCTCAAGCCGACCCGCTCCTGCGAGTGCGGAGCTCACGCAAGTAGACGGCGACCGCGTCGCGCTGCTCGGCGCGCAAATGGAGGCCGCATTTGGTGCGCCGCCATAGCACGTCGTCGACTTCGATCGCCCATTCCTGCGCAACCAGATAGTCGATTTCGGCGGCGTACAGCGTGTGCCCGAAATGCGTGCCCAGATCCATCGGTTTGCACGCATCGCCAAGGACGCGTGGTGTGCGCGTGCCATGCCGGCGAGCCAGCGCGGCAAGCAGGTCCGGAGGGAGTCCCGCATAGCGCGCGGCGAGCTCACGTTCGTACGCTGCGAGTCCTCCCGGCGGTAGATCGCCGCCCGGCAGCGGCTGGCGATCGGTCCAGGCCGCCCGCGCATGCGGGAAAAAGGTGCGCAACTGAGCGAGCGCGTGCTCGGCAAGCTTGCGGTAGGTCGTGATCTTGCCGCCGAAGATCGACAGCAGCGGCGCGTGGCCGTCCGGGGCGTCGAGCTTGAGCACGTAGTCGCGCGTTATCGACGATGGATCTTCCGAGCCGTCGTCGTAGAGCGGGCGCACGCCGCTGTAAGTCCAGACGATGTCCGTCGCGGCTATCGGACGCGCCAGATAGGCATTGGCGATCGAGCACAGGTAGTCGATCTCGTCGGGCGAAGCGCGCGGCGCCTCGTACTCGACGACCGGGACGTCGGTCGTCCCGATCAGCGAAAAGCTCTGCTCGAACGGGATGATGAAGATGATGCGCTTGTCGGAATTCTGCAGGATGTATGCGTGCGCCTCGGCATGCACGCGCGGCACGACGATGTGACTGCCCTTCACGTGCCTGACGTCCGCGCGAATCGAGTCCGGACTTATCTGGTCGAGCACCTCCTTGACCCATGGCCCGGCGGCATTGACCAGAGCGCGGGCGCGGATTTCCTCGCGCCGTCCGGCGCTGTCGACCAGCGTCGTGCGCCACAGGCCGTTCTCGCGACGTGCGGCCGCGAGCCGCGTCCGCACGCGGACGTCGGCGCCCAGCTCGCGCGCCGCCATTGCGTTGAGGATGACCAGTCTGGCATCGTCGACTCGCGCGTCCGAGTAGACGAACCCCTTTCGGAAGCTGTCCTTGAGCCCCGCGCCCCACTTGCTCGCGCCTAGGTCCACGCCGAACGATGACGGCAGCGTTTTCCGGCCGCCGATGTGATCGTACAGAAACAGGCCGCTGCGGATCATCCACGCCGGCCGCAGATGCGGCTCGTGCGGCAGCACGAATTGCAGCGGCTCGATGATGTGCGGCGCCAGCCGAAGGAGCACCTCGCGCTCCGACAGCGATTCGGCGACCAGGCGAAATTCGTAGTGCTCGAGATAGCGCAGGCCGCCGTGGACGAGCTTGGTGCTCCACGACGATGTGTGCGAAGCAAGGTCGTCCTTTTCCGCCAGCAGCACCGAAAGGCCGCGGCCGGCGGCGTCACGCGCTATGCCGGCGCCGTTGATGCCGCCGCCGATGACAGCGAGATCGTAAATCGCAGGTGGGGTAGTGTTCATTCGGCGGCGCCCGCCATTCTAGCGCAGCGGACGGTTCGCACCGATTGCGCTAAGATCGCGCATCCAGGACGGCCGGCGAGAACCCGATGAACATCGTGCCCGAAGTTGCTTCGCTCAACACCGAGATGCGCGATTGGAGGCATCACATCCACGCGCACCCCGAAACCGCCTTCGAGGAAACGGCGACGAGCGCATTCGTCGCCGGCAAGCTCAAGGGGATCGGGCTGGACGTGCATACCGGCCTCGCCAAGACCGGCGTCGTCGGCGTGCTCCGCTGCGGCGGCGGCAGTGACGCTATCGGACTGCGCGCCGACATGGATGCGCTGCACATCGCCGAACGCTCGGGCGTCGCCTACGCGTCGCGCCACGAAGGCAGGATGCATGCCTGCGGCCACGACGGCCACACGGCGATGCTGCTCGGGGCCGCGAAGGCGCTGGCGCGGCGACGGCGCTTCGACGGCACCGTGTACTTCATCTTCCAGCCGGCCGAGGAGAACGAAGGCGGAGGCCGGGTGATGGTCGAGGAGGGACTGTTCGACAAGTTTCCCATGCGCGCCGTGTACGGTATGCACAACTGGCCGCGCAAGCCGCTCGGCTCGTTCGCGATGCGACCGGGCCCGCTGATGGGGGCGTACGACATTTTCGAGATCGTCGCGACGGGCAAGGGCGCGCACGCGGCAATGGCCTACATGGGCAAGGACCCGATGCTGTTTGCCGCGCAGGCGATCACTGCGCTGCAGACGATCGTCTCGCGCAACATCCACCCGCTCGCAGCCGGGGTGGTCAGCGTGACGCAGGTGCACGGCGGCGACACCTGGAACGTGATTCCGCAGGAAGTGGTGCTGCGCGGCACGGTCCGCACGTTCGATTCCGCGGTGCAGGACCTGATCGAGCAGCGGATGCGCACGATCGTGGCCGGCGTCGCGGCGACGTTCGAGATGAGCGCGACGGTGCGCTACGAGCGCCGTTATCCCGCGACCGTCAATGCCGAGAACGAGACGCGGCACGCGCTGGCCGCGGCGACGGCGGTCGTCGGCGCCGAGCACGTCGAAACCGACCCGACGCCGGAAATGGGCAGCGAGGATTTCGCATTCATGCTGCAGGCAAAGCCCGGTTGCTACGTCTGGCTGGGCGCAGGCAGCGGGTCCGACACGCACAACATTCACAGCCCGCAGTACGATTTCAACGACCAGGCGCTGGAGATCGGTGCGAGCTACTGGGTGACACTGGTCGAGCAGCAGTTGGCCGCTGCCGCGGCGCAGAAGGCCGCCTAGACCAGGGCTGATCAGCCGGCTTGCAACGCGGCGAGTGTGTGCCGCGCGATCATCGATTCCTCGTCGGTCGGAATCACCCACGCCGAAACTCGGCTGCTTTCGGCGCTGATCCTCGGTCCGCGGGCGGCATTCGCCTCCTCGTCGAGCGTGACGCCGAGCCATTGCGCATCCTTGCAGATCCGCTCCCGGATCGGCGCCGCGTGCTCGCCGATCCCGCCGGTGAACACGATCGCTTCGACGCCTCCCAGCGCGGCGGCCAGCGACCCCAGCTCGCGCCTGACGCGATAGCAGAACAGCTCGATCGCGAACCCCGACCTGGCATCTTCGCGTGAGAGCAGCGTGCGCATGTCGCTCGACACGCCGGACAAGCCGAGCAGGCCGGACTGGCGATAAAGGAGGCGCTCGATCGCGCGCGCGTCCATCTTGAGCTCGTCCATCAGATAGAGCACGACGCCGGGATCGAGCGATCCGGCGCGGGTGCCCATCATCAGCCCGTCGAGCGCGGTAAATCCCATCGTCGTGGCGATGCTCCTGCCCGCCTTCATCGCGCACATGCTGGCGCCGTTGCCGAGGTGCGCGGCGATGACCCGTCCACGCGCCGCCGCAGGATCGAATCGCGGGAACGCGTCGGCGATGTATTCGTACGACAGCCCGTGAAAACCGTAGCGGCGAACGCC
>DATBBM010000105.1:0-12818 GCA_036270955.1 Casimicrobiaceae bacterium
CTCAAAGTCAATGCCTGACGACCTTAGCCCGCTGGCCCCACCCCTTCCCATCCCGAACAGGACCGTGAAACGGCGGCGCGCCGATGATAGTGCGGATTGCCCGTGCGAAAGTAGGTCATCGTCAGGCACCCTAAAAGCAAAAGCCCAACCTTCGTGGTTGGGCTTTTGCTTTTCTTAGGACACCCCGTCAGGGCTTGCCATAGCTGCTGAATTTTTCCAGCACGACGTCCATCTCCGTATCGGACAACAGGTTCGGCGCTCCCGTTTGCAAGGTCCGCCAATACTGTTCGGCCAACGCTTCGACTTCGACCGCGAGCGCAAGCGCATCCGCCAGCGAGGCGCCGACGGCGATCATGCCGTGGTTGGCGAGAAGGCACGCTTTGCGCGCCTCGAGCGCGGCCAGCGCGTGATCCGACAAGGCCTGCGTGCCGAACGTCGCGTATTCGGCGCAGCGGATGTCCCTGCCGCCGGCCACCGCGACCATGTAGTGAAAGGCGGGAATGCCGCGGCCCAGGCAGGCGAGCGTCGTCGCGAATGTCGAGTGCGTGTGCACGATCGCGCCGACGTCGCGCCTCGCGGCGTAGATGTCGCGGTGAAAGCGCCATTCGGTCGAAGGTTGCCGCGGCCCGCTGGCTTCGCCGGCCAGCGTGACTGTTGCAATGTCTTCGGGCCTCGTTTCCTCGTACGGCAGACCGCTCGGTGTGACCAGAAAGCCGTCGCCGGCGCGCGCGCTGACGTTCCCCGACCTGCCGCGGTTGATGCGCAGCTCGTTCATGCGCAGCGCCGTCGCAATGATCTGCTGGCGCAGGGCGAGCTCGCTCATCGCCCGGTCCCGGGTGCGAACAGCGCCGCGAGTCCGTCCGCAGTGGCGCTGCAAATGCCGCGCTCGGTAACGATGCCGGTCAGCAATCGTCCCGGCGTCACGTCGAACGCCGGGTTCAGGACACGCGTGCCGGCAGGCGCGATCGCATCGTCGTCCACTCCGATGACTTCGTCGGCGCCGCGCTCCTCGATCGGAATGGCGTCGCCGTCGGCCAGCGTCCAGTCGATGGTGCTCGACGGCACGGCCGCGTACATCGGAATCCCGTTGTCGTTTGCCGCCAGTGCCTTCTCGTAGGTGCCGATCTTGTTGCAGACATCGCCATTGGCGGCCACCCGATCCGCGCCGACGAGTACCAGGTCGATCCGGTGCTGCCGCATCAGCGCCGCACCCGCCGCGTCGACGATCAGCGTGTGCGGCACGCCGTTCGCGCGCATTTCCCATGCGGTCAGCTTCGCACCCTGCAGGCGCGGCCGCGTCTCGCTGACCCAGACGTGAACCGGAATGCCGGCGAGCTGGGCCAGATAAATCGGCGCGGTCGCAGTGCCCCAGCCCAGCGTCGCCAGCGCGCCGGCATTGCAATGGGTGAGCACGTGGACCGGCGAGCGCTTTGCGGCGAGCTCCTCGATGATGGCGAGACCGTGCTCGCCGATCGCGCGATTGGTCGCCACGTCCTCGGTTGCGATCGCATCGGCTTCGTCCCAGGCGGCTGCGGCGCGCGCGGATGGCGCCTGTGGTGCGACGGTCGCGCGCACGCGCTCTAGCGCCCACCGCAGGTTGACCGCGGTCGGCCTCGCGGCCAGCAGCATCGTGTATGCATCATGCAGGCCGGCATCGGACGGATCGGTCCCGAGCGACAGCGCGAGTCCATACGCGGCGGTGACGCCGATCAGCGGCGCGCCACGCACCTGCATCGTGGCGATAGCACGCGCAGCATCCGCGGCTGAGGTCAGACTGATCCGAACCTCGGCCCGGGGCAGTCGAGTCTGATCGAGTACCTCGACGACGCGGCGCTGGCGAAAGGCGCGCAGCGGCAGGATTGCAGGCGCCAGCGTATCGGCAGAAAACGAGTGCAACATGCCGGAATTCTAGCAGTCGCCCTCGATTGCAGGCTTGCCGAAACGTGTCGCGCATACACCATCGCACCGTCCGGACGATGCTGGCCAGACCTACTTCAGCACCTGCACGATATTGTTGAAATCGTCGCTCCAGGGAGCCCAGTCGCGACGCGGCTCGATCGGCTTGGCCACAGTCGCGATCAGCGGCACGGCAAGCGAGCCGGCGCTATCCGACACCAGCACCCAGTCGCTGCGGCTGCTCAAGCCCTGCTCACCGTCGTCGGTGATCAGCACTGCATGCAAACCCTGCGCATCGGCCAGGCGCTCGACGACGGGAATCAGATTGAGATAGCGATTCGTTACGTGAAAGGCGATGATGCCGCCCGGCTTCATGTGCCTGCGATAGATCGCCAGCGCTTCCTGCGTGAGGAGGTGAACGGGGATCGAATCGCTGGAGAAGGCGTCGATAGCGAGCAGATCGAAATCCTGCGCCGGCTCCCGCTCGAGACTGAGCCGGGCATCGCCGAGCGGGGTCTCGATGGTTGCGTCGCTGTTCCTGAGGTAGGTGAATTCGGTATTGGCGATGCGGATGACCGCCGGATTGATATCGTAGAAACGGTAGACGTCTCCCTTGCTTCCATACGCCGCGATCGTCCCTGTGCCGAGGCCGATCACGCCGACCCTCAAGCGCCGCATCGTCGGATGCATCGATTCGAGCGCGCGACCGACGCCCGACGTATGCGTGTAATAGGTCGTCGGAATGCGCGCGAGATCCGGCGCCAGATACTGGTTGCCGTGCAGAATCGTGCCGTGGACGAGCGAGAGGTGGCGGCCCGCATCGACGCCGCCTTCCTGCACGCGCAATACGCCGTAGAAGTTGCGGGTCGCGAGGATCGTCCCATCGTAGAAATCGCGGATGCCCCAGCCTGCCGCGCCGAGGGTAAAAAGCACCGCCGCGACCGCGAGGATGATGAACACCGGCTGCTGGCGGCGAACCTGCAATGCCAGAAGCAGCGCGCAGACGACGAGCCCCGCCGAGAGCTCGAAGTACGCAGGCAGGACCAGTGGCGCAACGATGCCGACCAGCGTCGATCCGAGCGCGCCACCGGCAGAAACCATCAGATAGAACCGGGTCAGATGACGGGGCTGCGGCTTCAGTCGGGCAAGCTCGCCGTGACAGAACATGCACGCGATGAAGAGTCCGATGCAGAAGACGGCGATCTGCAGCTCGAGCCGGTGGGTCAGTCCGCGACTGGCGAGCGTCCAGCCCATGACGCCCAAGGCGGCCGCAAGCGTCGCGGCGATAAGGTCGCGGCGGTACCAGCGCGAGCTGTCGAAGCACAGAATGAACGTCAACAGATAAATCGAAAGCGGCACGATCCACAATAGCGGGATCGACGAAATGTTCTCGCAGATGTGATTGGTCACGGCGAGCAGCAGGAACGATCCCGTCGCCGCGAGCGCTACCCAGAGAGCTTGGCGCGCGAACGTCGGCCTGCCGTTGGACGCCGGCGCATCGCCTCCGGGAGCCGCGGCCTTCGCCGCGCCCGCGGGCCGAGTCCGCAGGCTGTACCAAGCGCATGCGGCGCACAGCAGTACGAACACCAGGTAGGCGGCCGACCATGCGTAGGACTGCATCCGGGTCGTCACCCATGGCTCGAGCGCGAAGGGATAGCCGGCCAGCGCCAGCATCGAAGCGAGATTCGACAGCGCGAAAAGCCGATAGGGGCTGCGGTCCGGAAATCGTCGCGCGAACCACGACTGAACGAGCGGACTGGTCGTCGACAACAGGAAATATGGCAGCCCGACCGTCAGGGCGAGCAGGCCGAGGATCAACGCCGCCGGACTTTCGCCGCCAAGAGGCTTCCAATGGGCGCCCGGAACGATCGGCAGCATCAGGCAGCTCAGCGCGAGCAGCGCCAGGTGCAGCCGCAGCTGGGCGCGAGCATGAAGCCGGCGCACCACGACATCTGAGTAAGCATAGCCCAGCAGCAGGACGAGCTGGAAGAAGACAAGACAGGTCGTCCATACGTTGGCCGATCCGCCGAACCACGGCAGGATCTGCTTGGCCATGATCGGCTGCACGAGAAACAGCAGGAACGCGCTGCAGAAAATCGTGATCGCGTAGAGCGGCATCGGACCGGAGGAAGGCGCGCCTGAAGCTGTGCGCGGGCAGCGCGCATTGTACGTGCGCGCCAGGGAATGCGTCGCCTTAGCGCGCTGGCGAGCCCCGGCGAGGAGGGCTCAGTAGCTGGTCTTCTGTCGGAAGTAGTCGATCCGGTCGATCGAATGGACGTTGACGTCGCGCACTTCGATACCCTGCAACAGCCTCAGCGGTATGTCGCTGCCCGCAGCGCCGCGGCCCCATATCTTGCGATAGAACTCGGCCTGGGAGCGCACGGCCTCATTGCCGACCGCCAGGATGATGTCGCCGGCTTTCAGGCCGGCCTGCTCGGCAGGGCCCTCGGGCGAGACCCGAGTGACGATCAACCGGCCTTGCACCTCGTCCGCCACGACGCCGAGCCACGGCCGCGCGGGACCGGATCGATGTCCGGTCTGGACCATCTCGGAAAGGATCGGCTTCAACAGATCGATCGGCACGAACATGTTGCCCGGGAGATGCGGATCGGCCTCGGTCGCGTCGCGCAGGATCAGCGAGCCGACGCCGAGCAGCTTGCCATCCTTGCCGATCAGCGCGGCGCCGCTCCAATCGAGCGTCGGCGGCGACGTGTAAATCGCCTGGTCGAGCAGGTATTCCCAGCTGCCGATGAATGGACGGCGCGAAACCACGTAGGCCAGCGTCGCCTGCTCGCGACCGCCGTGATTGACGATCAGGACCGGATCGGTTTCTGCGAGCTTGCCTGAATCTCCCAGTGGAATCGGCGAGGCCTTCAGCGGGACCAGCGGTTGCACCAGTCCTAGCCCGCTCGAGTGATCGTAGCCGACGACCCGCGCCGGCAGCGTACGACCTTGATCGTCGACGATCTCCACCTCGTCCGCTTCGACGATCAGATAGCCGATCGTCAGGATCAGACCCTTGTCATCGATGACGATGCCGGTTCCCTCGCGATCGGTGCCCAGCGTGTCGGCGCTGCGCGCGTTGGGGACCGCATGGGTCCGCACCTTGACCAGGGCGGAAAAGAATTTCTCGGCGTCGATGCTTGGGGTGGCCGTCGCGGCGCGGTCGGCAGCGACCGCGAGCGGGACGCACACGCAGCAGGCGGCAACGACAAAGCCGCCGATCAGCCGGCGGCATCGATCATTGACCAACCATCCGAACATCGGCGGCCTCCTTGGCTGGTGGCTGCACCCTTGCGTTCGCCGCGTTGCGGTGGCTCTGGGCTTACTTCGCAGCTCCTGCAAGATTACAGCGATTTGACCGCGACCACAGTAGCCGGGTTCCGGTCGCTATAATGCGGACAATTCAGCGTTTATCAATTGCCGGCATCGCCGACAGGGGCCTGATATTGCCGCCGCTCTCGAACATCGACCACGAACACCATTCAGCGATACGCGCCGCCGTCCGGGCGCTGCTCGCGCACGACGCCGCGCTGCAATGAGGGTCACCGAGTGAGCGCAACGCGCAAGAAGCCCGGCGAGCTCCGCTCGCACCGCTGGTTCGGCTCCGATGACATGCGCCAGTTCGGACACCATTCGCGCATCGCGCAAATGGGCTATTCGCGCGCCGACTATATCGGCAAGCCGATCATCGCGGTCATCAATACCTGGAGCGACATCAACGCCTGCCATTCGCATTTCAGGCAGCGCGCCGAGGAGGTCAAGCGCGGCGTGCTGCAGGCCGGCGGATTCCCGCTGGAGATGCCGGCGATCGCGCTGGCCGAGGTGTTCCAGAAGCCGACGACGATGCTGTACCGCAATCTGCTCGCGCTGGAAACCGAAGAGCTGCTCCGCTCGTATCCGGTCGACGGCGCGGTGCTGATGGGCGGTTGCGACAAGACGACGCCGGCGCTGCTGATGGGCGCCATCAGCATGAACCTGCCCGCGATCTTCATGCCGGCTGGCCCGATGCTTTCCGGACATTGGCGCGACCAGCAACTCGGCAGCGGGTCCGACGTCTGGAAGTACTGGGCCGAAAAGCGCGCCGGCAACATCAGCGACCGGCAATGGCTCGAGCTCCAGGACGGCATCGCCCGCTCGCCCGGGCACTGCATGACGATGGGCACGGCGTCGACGATGACTTCGGCCGCCGAGGCGCTGGGCTTCACGCTGCCCGGCGCGGCATCGATTCCGGCTGCGGATTCGCGGCACGGCAGGATGGCCACCGACACCGGACGACGCATCGTCGACATGGTGTGGTCGGATTTGAAGCCGAGGGACTTCATCACCGCCAGGAGCGTCGACAACGCGATCACGACGGCGCTGGCGCTCGGCGGCTCGACCAACTCGGTCGTGCACCTGATCGCGATCGCCCGCCGCGCCGGCGTGCCTTTGACTCTCGACCGATTCGATGCGCTGGCACGCAGGACGCCGCTGGTCGCCAACATCCGGCCGGCGGGAGAGCATTTGATGGAGGATTTTTTCTATGCCGGGGGCTTGCGCGCGTTGCTCGCGGGCATCGCAGATTTGCTGTCGGTCGACGAGCGCACGGTCAACGGCAAAACGCTGGGCGAGAATATCGCCGGCGCCGAGGTGTTCAACGCGGAGGTGATCTTGCCGCGCGACAAGGCGCTGGTGTCGAGCAGCAGTCTCGCGGTGCTGCGCGGCAATCTCGCTCCCGATGGCGCGGTGATCAAGCCCGCCGCTGCCGAGGCGAGGCTGCTCAAGCACACCGGACCTGCGGTCGTCTTCGCCGACTACAACGACATGGCCGCGAGGATAGACGATCCGGCGCTCCCGGTGACCGCGGATTCCGTCCTTGTGCTGCAGAATGCCGGTCCGCTGGGCGCGCCTGGGATGCCCGAGTGGGGTCAGTTGCCGATTCCGAAGAAGCTGCTGGCGCAAGGCATCCGCGACATGGTTCGCATCTCGGACGCACGCATGAGCGGAACCAGCTACGGAGCATGCGTGCTGCACGTCGCGCCGGAATCGTTCGCCGGCGGCCCGCTGGCGCTGGTGCGCGACGGCGACCTGATCGAGCTCGACGTCGACGCGCGCAAGATCGAGCTCAAGGTGAGCGACGCCGAGCTTGCGGCGCGCAGGGCCGCCTGGAAAAAGCCGGCGCCGCGGTTCGTACGCGGCTATGGCGTGCTCTATCAGCAGCATATCACCCAGGCTGACCAGGGCTGCGACTTCGATTTTCTCGAAGGTACCGCGCCGACCGCCGAGCCGGAAATCCACTGACTCGTCCATTCAACGCGCTTCTTCGCCTCTTCCGCGAGGACGCCCACAGGCGCCCATGAAAATCGTTCCGGCAAAGCTCGTCACACTCGTGACTGCCATCATGCAAGGCGGCGGCAGCAACGCCACCGAAGCAGCAACGGTGGCGCGGCGGCTGGTCGATTCGAACCTGGTCGGCCACGACTCGCACGGCGTGATCCGCGTCGGCAAATATCTCGAGTGGGTGCGTGCCGGCTGGCTCGTCCCGAATGCGACCCCGACCGTCGCGTTCGAAAACGACACTATCGCCATCGTCGACGGCAATCGCGGCTACGGCCAGGTCATCGGTGAGTTCGCGGGCGAACTCGGTGCACGCAAGGCGGCGACAACAGGCATTGCGATGGTGGGTTTGCGCAATTGCGGTCACCTCGGTCGCGTCGGCGACTGGGCCGAGCTTGCGGCCGCGCAAGGCCAGGTCTCGCTGCATTTCCTCAATACTTCGGGCGCCCAGCGCGTCGCGCCGTTTGGTGGCAGCGACCGGCGCCTTTCGACCAATCCGATCACCATAGGCGTGCCGGTCACCGGCGGCGATCCAGTGATCCTCGACGTGACGACTTCGACGGTGGCCGAAGGCAAACTGTTCGTCGCGATCAACAAGGGCGAGCAGGTGCCGCCGGGCTGGATCATCGACAAGCAAGGCCGGCCGACGACCGATCCGAACGATTTCTACGACGGCGGCGCATTGCTCACCGTCGGCGCCCACAAGGGCTCAGGATTGTCGATCGTCGTCGACCTGCTGGCCGGCGCGCTGTCGACCGGCAAGAGCTCGGATCCGGACGATACGGTACTGCGCAACAACATGCTGTCCATCTATATCGCACCCGCGGTCTACGACACCGAGGGCGTGATCGGGCGGGAGATCGCGCGCTTCGTGGGGTGGGTCAAGGCCTCGCCACCGGCCGTGCCGGGGCAGCCGGTGCTGATGCCCGGCGAAGTCGAGCGCAGCACGCGGGCGCGGCGGACGCTCGAGGGCATTGCCGTCGACGACAAGACCTGGACGGATATTCTGGATGCGGCCAAATCAGTCGGCATCGCGGCCACTCGAGCGGAAGCGATCGTCGCCTGATCAGGGCATCCGACCCATCGCGGCGGCAGAGGCAAGTCTGGTAAAATCGAATGCTTGGCCAAGTAGCTCAGTTGGTAGAGCAGCGGACTGAAAATCCGTGTGTCGGTGGTTCAATTCCGCCCTTGGCCACCAGATTTGGCGTGGCGCGAAGCGCCGCGCAAAATTGGCCAGAGGTTTTGATTCCGCCTATGGCCACCCATTTCGCCCGAAGTCCAGCCCTTCCATGCCGGTATCCGCAATGACCATGGCAGCGCCGTACCAGCGGCTGGGGGAGGATGGCTATGCGTTCCGCACGCTTTGCGTGCTGATGACGATTCTGGTCGCCATTCTGCCGCTAGCGCATGTGACCGGCATGCGCAATGCCCTCGTCGGGATGGCCGCAGCCGCCGCGCTGTTCCACTACCGGGCTGAGCTATGGAAGGACAATCCGGTCCTGTTGCCTTGCCTGATCTGGCTTGCGTTTGCCGCCCTCTCGATCGCCTGGTCCGACTATCCTGCCGTCTCGTTTCGCGCTTTCCGCAGCGACCTGTTGTATCCGTTCTTCCTGTTCCTGATCAGCTTCATGCTGGTCCGGTCGCGTAACGGCAGGCTCGCGCTGACTCTCGGCGCCGCGGTGGGCACCGTCATATCGCTGACGACGACCTTCGCTGCGGCGGTTGCGCCGGTCGAGCCGGGAATGGAATCAGCCGCGCCCGGCGTGCTCGGCTGGCTCGCATGGAAAGCGGGCGAGGCGGTCGACTCGAGTACCTACATCGCGTTCCTCGCGGTGCCGCTGTTCGTCGTCGCACTGACGTCGACCCGCCCGGCCGTACGCTGGGCCTCGGCCGCGTGGCTCGTCGCCTTTGCCGGGCTCGGACTGATGAGTGAAAGCCGGACGCTGTTCGTGTCTCTGTGCATTTCGCTGCCATGCCTGCTCATCGTGTTCGGATTGCTGCGCGGCAGGTTGCATGTGCGCCCCGTGCTCGTGGCGATCTGCGTCGGGCTGGCCGTCTCGGCGATCAGCCTCGAGTTGATTTCGCGCTTGCGCCTGCCCGAGCAACAGCCGTACGACCGCAGCGCGGCGCTGGAGATGATCGCCAGCGACTCACGTCCGGCGATCTGGTCCGTCTACTATGATCTCGCCAAGCGGCATCCCTGGCTGGGCGTCGGATTCGGACGAACGGTGCCGTCGAGGACCTACGACCTCGCGCAAAACGCCGACCTCAAGCGCATCGACCGCCAGGCCTTCGCCCACGCGCACAATGTTCTTCTGAGCCTGGTCTTGCAGGTGGGCCTGGTGGGCCTCGCGATCTGGACCTGGCTGCACGTGCGCCTGCTGAGCCTTGCGGTGGTGTGTGCCCGGGCGCGGGGCGAGCGCGAAAAGGCCTGGGCCGCGGCCGCGATCGCACTGGTGCTGGCGATGCTGGTGAAGAATTCGACCAATGACCTCATGGTCTTCGGCAATGCGATCCTGTATTGGACGCTGCTGGGGGCGATTCTCGGCCGCATCTGGTGGGGCGGGGGTGCCGAAAGCCTTACCCTCTCGCGGCTGGACCCGGCGGCCCGCTGAGACTAGGCCACAACGGGCTCGCGGGGAAAAAAAAGGCCGGGCGATGCCCGGCCTTTCTCTGATGCACTAAAGGCTAACGTCAGACTGCTTGGATATTCGACGCCTGCTTGCCCTTCGGGCCCGTCGTCACTTCGAACGACACTTTCTGGCCTTCCTTGAGCGACTTGAAGCCCGGCATGTTGATCGCCGAGAAGTGCGCAAACAGGTCTTCTCCGCCGCCATCCGGCGTAATAAAGCCGAAACCCTTGGCGTCGTTAAACCACTTCACTGTTCCAGTTGCCATTTTTACCAATCCTTCAAAACAAAAATAATCGGGTCGGACCCGGCCTATGTTTCGATCTCAAGGACAGGGAAGTACGGCGATTCGGCGACAGCGAGCAGCCGGACAGGTCGTGCTTTAGTACTTGAAACAAAACACGAAGCGGACTATACGCAGTATCCCTTGCCGGGTCAAACTCTTATCGGTCCGGAAGCCCTCCTGTTTGTTGCACAAATACATCACTTTCTACAGCTCTGACCGGACCCGGGCGGCACCTTCGGCCAGCGCGGCCAGCTTGCCGCGGGCAACCGCCCGGGCCAACGGCACCATCCCGCAATTGGTGCAGGGCAGCAACCGATCCGGTCTGACGTATTCGAGCGCGGCGCGGATGGTCGCGGCCACCTCGTCGGCGGTCTCGATCCGGTCGGTGGCCACGTCGATGGCGCCGACCAGGACGTCCTTGCCGTCCAGCAGGCCGATCAACTCCAGCGGGACGTGAGAATTGGCGCATTCCAGCGAAACCTGGCCGAGCCGGGATCGAGCCAGCAAGGGGAAGGTCTTTTCGTACTGGCGCCATTCATTGCCCAGGCTCTTTTTCCAGTCGTTGTTCGCCTTGATGCCATAGCCGTAGCAGATATGCACCGCAGTCCGGCAGGCAAGGCCCTGCGTCGCCCGCTCGAGGGCGGCGATCCCCCAGTCACGGACCTCGTCGAAGTAGACGTTGAAAGCCGGCTCGTCGAACTGGATGACGTCGACGCCGGCCGCCTCGATCGCCAGCGCCTCCTCGTTCAGGATTTCGGCAAACGCCCAGGCCAGCTTCTCCCGGCTCCCGTAGTGTGCGTCGTAGAGGGTATCGACCGCGGTCATCGGTCCTGGAAGGGTGTACTTGACCGGCCGCCGGGTGAGGCTCCTGAGGAAGCCGGCGTCCTCGGCGAAGACCGGGCGACGGCGCGCGACCGGACCGGTGACGACCGGCACGTCGGCATCGTATCGATCGCGAATCCTGACGGTCCTGCGGTGCTCGAAGTCGACGCCCTCGAGGCTCTCGATAAACGTCGTGACGAAGTGCCGCCTCGTCTGCTCGCCGTCGGTCACGATGTCGATGCCCGCGCGTTCCTGATCGGCGACCGCAAGACGGACCGCGTCGCGCTTGCCTTCCTCCAGCAGCGATCCCTCCAGCAGCCATGGCGCCCACAGCTGGTTCGGCGGCGCAAGCCACGCCGGCTTGGGGAGGCTGCCGGCGATCGTCGTGGGTAACAGCATCGAAGCACAACTCCTAGAGAGCGCCTCGGAGAACCCGACGACGCTGGGACGATTATAGGGGCGGAGCAAGCGGTAAGGCCACTTGACCAATGTCCGATACCGACGTACCGTTTGCGGCCCGGAGCGCCTCCCAGCGCTCGGCAGCATCTTCCGGATCCCGATGGCCCGCGTCCTGATCACCGATCAAAATTACGAAGACCTGGCGCTCGAACGCGAGCTGTTCGGCAATGCCGGCATCGAGCTCGCTGTCGCCCAGTGCGCTACTGAAGACGACGTGCTCGCGGCAGGGCGCGACTTCGATGCCTTCCTGGTCCAGTACGCGCCGGTCGGCGCACGCGCGCTGGCGCAGCTGCCGCGGCTGGGCATCATCAGCCGCATCGGCGCAGGCTACGACACGATCGACACCGGGGCCTGCGCCAAATATGGTGTGTGGCTTGCCAACTCGCCCGACTACGGCGTCGGCGAAGTCGCCACGCATGCCCTCGCCTTGGGGCTCGCGCTGATCCGCAACGTCGTCGCCTATAACCGCGATATCGCCGGCGGGCGCTGGCATTATCTGTCGTCGGGCAAGCTTCGCCGCGCCAGCGAGATCACGCTCGGCATCGTCGGCCTGGGCCGTATCGGCAAGCGCATGGCGCATGTGTCTCGCAACGTCTTCCGGCGCATCGTCGCCTGCGATCCCTATCTGATCGACGGCGATTTCCCGCCGTATGTCGAGCGTGTGGCCCTGCCGGACTTGTTCGAGCAGTGCGATCTCGTCAGCATGCACGTGCCGCTCAACGACGAAACCCGAAGCATTGTCGACGAGGCAGTGCTGTCGCGAACGCGGCCGGGATCGTACCTGGTCAATACCGCGCGCGGCGCGCTGGTCGACATCGACGATTTGCTTGCCGCTCTCGATAGTGGAATACTGGCCGGCGCCGCGCTGGATGTCCTGCCGGTCGAGCCCGTTCCCGCCGATAGCCGGCTGCTCGGCCACCCGAAGGTGATTCTGACGCCGCATGCCGCGTTCTACAGCGTGCAGTCGGAGGTCGAACTGCGGCGCAAGGCAGCACAGAATATTGTCACCTGGGTCAGGACCGGACGTCCCGAATACGTCGTCGTGGCGGGGACACGCCGCTACGCCGCGTAGGCGGATCATCCGGGCGCGGCAAGGCGCGACGGAAAGGAGAGCATTGGCGGCAGTCAGCATACGTGGAGTTCAAAAGCGCTTCGGATCGTTGTCGGTAATTCACGGCGTCGACATCGAGATCGCCGACGGCGAGTTCTGCGTGCTGGTCGGACCGTCCGGTTGCGGCAAGTCGACGCTGCTGCGCATGCTGGCTGGCCTCGAGGAAATTACCGGCGGCGAAATATGGATCGGTTCGCGCGTCGTCAACAAGGTCGCTCCGAAGGAGCGCGACGTCGCGATGGTTTTCCAGAACTACGCGCTCTACCCGCACATGACGGTACGCGACAACATGTCG
>DATBBM010000106.1:0-19656 GCA_036270955.1 Casimicrobiaceae bacterium
CTCGGGCAGCCCGAGGAAATCGCGAATGCCTACGCCTGGCTCGCCTCCGACGAGGCGAGCTATATCAACGGCGCGGTCATCGAAGTCTCCGGCGGCGCCACGATCTGATCGGCGGGTTTCGTGGCGGCGCTTGAGCGCGCCTGCCGCGCTTGGTAGCATGAACGATCTTCCGAGTGGCCGATCTCATCATGCGCCGATTAGCATTGCTCATCCCGATTGTCGTGAGCGCGCTGTTGCCCACAGCATCGGTGCACGCGCTCGACAACGTCGATCCCTACATCTGTCCGACAGCGCTCCACGGCAGCGGCATCGACTGCTTTTTCGAGGCGGTTTCGCAGACCTACACGATGTGCCGGCAGGTCAAGAGCATCGAGATCATCGAATTCGGACTGGCCGGCGCTCAGGAGGGTGTCCACGGTGCCAAGACCGAGGGCTGCATCGAAAAGCACAAGCGGCTGATGGCACGCCCCTACCAGGCGGCATTGCGCGAAGCGGGCCGCGACAATGCGAAAGTGCAGCACCTGCACGAACTTTACGCAACCTGGACCAAAAGCATGGTCGATCTGACACCGGGCCCGGACGAAATCGACGCCGGCTACAAGCAGCGCGTCACACATCCGTACGGCACGTTCGAACGGCTGATCAAGGCGATGCGCGAGTCGCAGCCGGAGGTCGCTGCCCCGAAGCCGGCAACCAAGAAGAAATCCGCAGCGCAGTGATCACACGCCACCGGAACGATCATGGCGCGCGCGAAGCCGGCGCGCTGAAAGGCCGACGCTGAGCGATACCGAGCTCGGGTCGGTTTTCAACGCCGACGGAGCGCTGGCGCGCAATGTTCCCGGCTACCGGCCGCGGCCGCAGCAAATCGCGATGGCCGAGGCGATCGCGCTTGCCATAAAGACGCGCGGCCAGCTGCTCGCCGAAGCAGGGACCGGCACCGGCAAGACCTTCGCCTATCTGGTCCCCGCTCTGTTGTCCGGCGGCAAGGTGATCATTTCGACCGGGACCAAGACACTGCAGGATCAGCTCTACCAGCGCGATCTGCCGCTGGTGCGCGATGCTCTGCGCATCCCGATCACGGTCGCCCTGCTGAAGGGCAGGGGCAACTATGTCTGCCACCATCATCTGGCGCGGACCGCGGCGCAGCCGACGTTCGCGTCGCGCGCCGATATCGGCTATCTGAAGCGGATCGAGTCGTTCGTGCGCACGTCGGTGAGCGGCGACAAGAGCGAGGTCGCCGACGTTCCGGAGAATGCCGCGATCTGGGCTGACGTCACCTCGACGCGCGAGAATTGTCTCGGCACCGAATGCGGGCATTACAACGAGTGTTTTGTGATGAATGCGCGCAAGCAGGCGCTCGCCGCCGACGTCGTCGTGATCAATCACCATCTGTTCTTCGCCGACGTCATGCTGAAGGATGAGGGAATCGCGGAGCTGCTGCCCGCGTCGAACACGGTGATTCTCGACGAGGCGCACCAGCTGCCCGAAACTGCGACCTTGTTCTTCGGCGAGGAAGTCACCGGCGGTCAGCTCGGTGAGCTCGCGCGCGACGCCGAGCTCGAGGGACTGAAGGCGGCTCGCGACTATGCCCCGCTGCCCGCGGCCGCGCAGGCGCTCGGCTTAGCGCTGCGCCGGTTCCGGTTGGCCGCAGGGGAAGCCCCGGGCAAGCTGCTTCGTGCGGTTGCGATGCGGCGCCCCGGATTCGATGAAGCGCTCGATGCGCTGGACGAGGCGCTGGCGGCGCTCGCCGTCGAGCTCGGCAAGCAGGCCGAGCGCAGTGACGATCTGGCGCAATGTGCGCATCGCGCCGACGATGTGCTGGTGCGGCTCGCGCGGTGGCGCGATCATGACGATCCCGAGTGGATCCGCTGGCTCGAGGTCAGCGTGTCGGGCTGGCAACTCCGTGCATCACCGCTGTCGGTGGCCGAAATATTCGCCAAGCAGGTCACCGACCATGCTCGAGCCTGGATCTTCACCTCGGCGACGCTGGCGATCGGCAGCGACTTCTCGCTTTATCAGCGCGAGCTGGGCTTGGGCGAGGCTGCGACCGGCTACTGGGAAAGCCCATTCGACTACGCGCGCCAGGCGCTGCTCTATCTGCCGCGCGAATTGCCGGAGCCCAACAGCTTCGAACACACCGATGCAGTCGTCGCGGCCGCGCTGCCGGTGCTGAAGGCCAGCGGCGGTCGTGCATTCTTGCTGTTCACGACGCTGCGCGCACTGGCCCGCGCGCGCGAATCGCTCGAGACACTCTTCAAGCGCGAAGGGATCGATTTTCCGCTGCTGGTGCAAGGCGAAGGGTCACGCACCGAGTTGCTGACCCGCTTCCGCCGCCTCGGCAACGCCGTTTTGCTGGGCAGCCAGAGCTTCTGGGAGGGCGTCGACGTGCAAGGCGAAGCGTTGTCGGTGGTGATCATCGACAAGCTGCCATTCGCCCCGCCCGACGATCCGCTGCTTGCCGCACGGCTCGATCACATCGCGCGCCAGGGCGGCAATCCGTTCTTCGACTATCAATTGCCGCAAGCGGCGATCAGCCTCAAGCAGGGCGCCGGCAGGTTGATCCGGTCGGAGACCGACCGCGGCGTCCTGATGATCTGCGACCGGCGGCTGGTGGACAAGCCCTATGGACGGCGCATATGGCAGGCGCTTCCGCCGATGCGGCGCACGCGCGAACTCGCCGATGTCCGGGCTTTTTTCGCGCCGGTGGCGGTGGAGGGCTAGCGTTTTCCGACGTCGGGTCGCCAGCTTCCGAATCAGCAACGCGACAGGGCCGTCTCGTTGTCGCCGGCCTAGCCGCCTCCGGGGTCGCATCCCCGCGCTACGCGCGGGGCCCTGCTCCGCCCTGCGGCGTCGCCGCGTCAGCATGATGCTGCGAATGCGCGCGCTTGCGCTTCGCCGGCCTAGCCGCCTCCGGGGTCGCATCCCCGCGCTACGCGCGGGGCCCCTGCTCCGCCCTGCGGCGTCTTACCAGAACTGCCACCAGGGTTTCGGAGGCTCGCTGAGCGGCAGCGGCGGCAGCTGATCCTTCCCCCAGAATTTCCACCACGGCCTGGCCGCGCCCGCCACGAAGTACTTGCCGTTGGGGAAGGTTTCCTTCAGCACCCGGCGCGTGTCGTCGCGCAGCTCGATCATTCCGAGCTTGTCGTAACTTTCCACCAGCAGCACCAGCGCGTCCTCGTTGGCGGGTGTTCTCGGATAATTGACCAGCGTGGCCTGCGCGCGGTTGACCGCCGCCACGTAAGCGCCCCGGTTGAAGTAATAGCGCGCAACGTGGACTTCGTAACTGGCGAGCGCATTGGTCAGATAGCGCAGGCGCTCCATCGAATCCTGCGCGTACTTGCTGTCGGGAAACCGCGTCACCAGCTCGCGAAATGCGCCGAACGCCTCCTTGGTCATCTTAGGATCGCGCTCGGAAAGATCGGTCTCGACCACGTATCCGAGCAGCCCCTGATCCTCGCGGAAATTCACGAGCCCCTTCAGGTAGTACGCGTAATCGACGTTCGGATGATTGGGATAGGTGCGAATAAAGCGATCGCAGGCCGCAATCGCCAGCGTTGCCTCTCCCTGGCGAAAGTTCGCGTACGCGCCTTCGAGGATCGCCTGCTGCGCGAGCCGGCCGTAGGGAAACCTGCTTTCCAGCGCATCGAACAACTTGATCGCCCGCGTATAATTGGACGCCTGCAGCGATTCGTGCGCGTCCTTGTATAGCCGTTCCGCGGTCCAGCCCGCGGTCTCGTCCTTGACCTCCGGCAGCAAGTTGCACCCCGCGAGGGCAACACACATCAAGATCAGTGACGCAACCGAATATCTGCTCAGCTTCGACATCATTGCCTGCTCCGCACTTAGCCGTGAATTATAACCCCGACGCAGCGGCCGGCGTCCGTCTGGCACTCACCATACCGGCGGAGCTCGCGGGCATGCGGCTGGATCGGGCGCTCGCACAGCTGTTGCCCCAGCATTCGCGCAGCCGCATCCGCACGTGGATCGACGCCGGCCGGGTACTGGTCGCGGGCGCGCCAGTGGATGCGAGCCGCAAGGTCGGCGGCGGCGAGCGTGTCGTGGTGCATCCGTTGTCCGATCCCACCGCCGGGGCGTTCGCGCCACAGGCGCTGCCGTTGACGATCGTGCACGAGGACGAGGCGATACTCGTGATCGACAAGCCGGCCGGCCTGGTCGTTCACCCGGGCAGCGGAAACCGCGACGGCACGCTTGCCAATGCGCTGCTGCACCACGCGCCGCAACTCGCCTCCGTCGCGCGGGCGGGCATCGTGCATCGCCTGGACAAGGATACGAGCGGTCTGCTGGTCGTGGCCAAAACCGAAATCGCTCAAACTGACCTTGTGCGGCAGCTGCAGGCGAAGACCGTCCACCGCGAATATCTGGCGCTCGCCGCCGGAGATATCGTCCGGGGCGGTGCGATCGACGCTCCGATCGGGCGTCACCCGGTCCGACGCACATCGATGGCGATTGTCGCTAGCGGGAAAGCCGCAGTCACGCGCTATGAAGTGCGCGAACGATTCGGCGATTGCACGCTGCTCGCCTGTCGGCTCGAAACCGGTCGCACCCATCAGATCCGCGTTCACCTGAGCTCGCTCGGACATCCGCTGGTCGGTGATCCAACCTATGGCAGAAAACGCGGAATCGCATTCGGGCGGCAGGCTCTCCATGCCTGGCGCCTCGGTCTGATCCATCCCGCGACAAAGAGACCGGCGCAGTGGGAATCGCCGCCGCCAGCCGACTTTGCCTCGCTGCTTTCGACTTTGCGCAGGCGCGCCGAGTCCGATGCGCGCTGACAAAGCGTTCGCGGCGCAGTTTGTCTCGGCAGGGGTCGACTGGATCGTACCGGACTGGCCGGCGCCCGCGTCGGTGCGGGCGTTCTCGACCACGCGTAACGGTGTCGGCGGCCGCGGCGTCGACTTCGCGCGCGGCGGCGATGCCGCGACGCGCGCGCTGCTGACGCGCTTCCTGCCCGGTGAGCCTGTGTGGCTCGCGCAGGAACACGGCACGGCAATCGCGAGCGCCGACGTCGGGCACCGCCGCGCACCCAATGCCGACGTCGCGGTTTCGCGATCTCCGGGCAATGTCTGTGCGGTTCTGTCTGCCGATTGTCTGCCGGTGCTCCTCGCCGACCGGCGCGGCAGCGTCGTCGCCGCCGCGCACGCGGGGTGGCGCGGCCTTGCCGCCGGCGTGCTCGAAGCCGCGGTCGGGTCGATGCAGACCGCGCCCGCCGACGTGCTCGCATGGCTGGGACCGGCGATCGGGCCGAGCGCTTTCGAAGTGGGTCCCGACGTCCACGCGGCATTCTGCGATCGCGACGCCGCTGCGGGCGCTTGCTTCGTCGCGACGCGTGAAGGCAAATGGCATGCCGATCTCTATGGACTCGCGCGACTCGCACTCGAACGTGCCGGCGTAGAAGCCTCCGCAATCCACGGCGGCGGTCGCTGCACCTATACCGAGGTCGCCAGCTTTTACTCGTATCGCCGCGGCGGTCCCGACCGCGCCGCGAGGATGGCGACGCTGATCTGGATCGCGCCAGGCTGAATGCCGAATGGACGCTCTCGGAATGAACGCTCTCGTATAATGCGTCGGCGATGACAGCGCTCTCTCCACTTTACGCGATCGTCGTCGCCTGTCTCGCCGGAGGCGTGCTCGCGATCCTCGCCGCCGCCGGCACGCTGGCGCTGCACGCGCGCTGGATATCCAAGCTGGTGAGCTTCGCGGTCGGCGCGCTGCTGGGCGCCGTGTTTCTCGAATTGCTTCCGCACGCGCTCGAGCATGGGTCGACCCAGGGCGTGATGGCGACCGTTCTCGGCGGCCTGCTGCTGTTCTTCCTGCTGGAAAAGCTGGTCCTGTGGCGGCATAGCCACCTCGAGGCCGAGGCGCTTGACCAGAATGGGCAGCCTTCCGGCCCAGCGCACGCGCACGGCGACGGTGGTCGTTCCGGTTTGATGATAGTGATCGGCAACAGCGTGCACAATTTCTGCGATGGCATCGTGATCTCAGCCGCGTTCCTGACCGACTTTGCGCTTGGTACGGCAACGGCGCTGGCCATCGTCGCGCATGCGATTCCCCAGCAGGTTGGCGACTTCGCAGTGCTTTTGCACTCCGGTTACGGGCGCCGTCGCGCATTCGCATACAACCTGGCCACCGGGGTCGCGACCCTGCTGGGCGGCCTCGCCGGCTACGCCGCCCTCGCCTCGATGCAGCATGTGTTGCCGACCGTGCTCGCAATCGCATCAGCGAGCCTGCTGTACGTCGCCGTGGCGGACCTGATCCCCAGCCTGCACCGGCATCCGGCGCCGGCGGCCACCGCGCAGCAGCTGCTGCTGATCGCCGTCGGCATCGGATTGATTGCCGTCGTGCATCTTTGGCTGGAAGGCTGACGCCGATGAGCACGCCCAAACGCGCGAACGCCCGACCGGCACCCGTGGCTCCGGTAGCAACTCAGTTAAAGGGTGAAGCGGCCAACGAATGGTCGGAGCTCGCGCACCGCTGGCAGGACGTTGCTGCGCAATGGACGCAACTTTGGACCGACGCGGCGCTGGGCAAGATGCGGTCGGTGCCGGCCAGCCTGCAGCCACCGGACATGGTCTCCCGGATGCCGGCCGTTTCGATCGATCCGGCGGCGGCGACGCAGCTGACCGAGCGCTACACCAGGAGGTTCGAGGAGCTGTGGGCGCACGCGGCGGAAGGCAGGGCCGGGCCGGCGCAGGCACATGGCCCCGCCGACCGGCGCTTCTCGGACAAGGCCTGGCGCGAGCATCCGTACTTCGCATGGCTGCGCGACGCCTACCTGCTCTACGCGGAGTATGTGCGCGAGCTGGCTGCACTGGCGCAAACCGACGATGCCACCAAGAGGCGACTGGTCTTTCTCGCTCAGCAGTATGTGGATGCGATTTCGCCATCGAACTTCCTCGCCACCAATCCGGAGGCGATGCAGCGCGCCCTGGCGACAGGCGGCACATCGATTGCCCAAGGTCTTTCGAACCTGGTCTCCGACGCGCAGCGCGGACGTATCGCGATGACCGACGAAAGCGCATTCGAAGTCGGCCGCAACCTCGCGACGACTCCGGGCAGCGTCGTATATCGCAATCCGCTGATCGAGTTGATCCAGTACGCGCCGACGACCCCCGAAGTCGCCAAGCGGCCGCTGCTGATCGTGCCGCCTTGCATCAACAAGTACTACATCCTCGACCTGCAGCCGGAAAATTCATTCGTGCGCTACGCGGTCGGCCAGGGCCACACGGTTTTCATGGTCTCCTGGCGCAATATTCCGGCCGAGCTCGGCGGTCTCGCCTGGGACGACTACATCGAGCAAGGCGTGCTGGCCGCGCTCGACGCGGCGCGCGAGATCGCCGTCAGCAAGACGGTCAATGCGCTCGGGTTCTGCATCGGCGGGACGCTGCTTGCGTGCGCGCTGGCGGTCCTTGCGGCGCGCCAGGAGGCGCCGGTAGCCAGCGCAACCCTTCTTGCAACGATGCTCGACTTCGCCGATCCGGGCGACATCGGCGTCTATGTCTCGCGCGAAGGACTTGCGGCGCGCATGCCGGCACTGTGCGGCGGCGGGCGCATCCAGGGCGGCGAGCTGGCCAGCGCATTCGCAAGCCTCCGGCCGAACGAGCTCGTCTGGAACTACGTCGTCGGAAATTACCTGAAAGGCCAGACGCCACCCGCATTCGACCTGCTTTACTGGAACGGCGACTCGGCCAATCTTCCGGGCCCGATGTACGTCGAGTACCTGCGCGACATGTATCTGGACAATCGATTGCGCGAGCCTGACGCGCTGTCAATGTGCGGTCAGCCGATCGACCTCAAGCGCATCACGATGCCTTCGTATATTCTCGCCGCCCGCGAAGACCATATCGTGCCCTGGCGCACCGCATACAAAAGCGTGGCCCTGCTCGGGGGCGAGCCGACCTTCGTGCTCGGCGCCTCGGGCCATATCGCCGGCGTGATCAATCCGCCGGGGAAAAACCGGCGCAACTTCTGGACCAACGAGCTGCTGACCGATGATCCGGACGACTGGTTGGTGCGTGCCCGGACGCACCCGGGCAGCTGGTGGCCGCACTGGGCGGCGTGGCTCAACGATTACACCGGTGGATTCCGGCCGGCGCCCAAAGCGCCCGGCAGCGACAAGCATCGGCCGCTGTCGCCAGCTCCGGGCACGTACGTCATCGAGCGCGTCACCTAGCTGACGCGGCGAGCGCATCCCGCTGCCGCGAAGCCGCGGGCTGAGATACCATAGGGCAGCGAGCATCCATCCCTGGCCCAAGCAAGCCGGGCGTCAAGCGGAATCTTTTGCGGAGAATTTCATGAGCGACATCGTCATCGCGGGCGCATTGCGCACCGCGATAGGTAAATTCGGCGGCGCGCTGGCCAAGACGCCTGCGCCCGAGCTCGGCGCCACGGTGATCGCCGCGCTGCTCGCCCGTTACAAATTGCGGCCAGAGCAGATCTCTGAAGTGATCCTCGGGCAGGTACTGACCGCCGGCAGCGGCCAGAATCCGGCGCGCCAGTCGTCGATCAAGGCGGGGCTGCCTGCCGAGACCCCGGCGATGACTATCAACAAGGTGTGCGGCTCGGGATTGAAGGCGGTGATGCTGGCCGCGCAAGCGGTGCGCTGCGGCGACGCCGACATTGTCATCGCCGGCGGCCAGGAAAACATGAGCGCAGCCCCGCACGTGCTCCCGGGCTCGCGCGACGGCTTTCGCATGGGCGATGCCAAACTGATCGACAGCATGATCGTCGACGGCTTGTGGGATGTCTACAACCAGTATCACATGGGAATCACGGCGGAAAACGTCGCCAGGCAGCACGCCGTTTCGCGTGCGCAACAGGACGAGTTCGCCGTCGCCAGCCAGAACAAGGCCGAAGCGGCTCAGAAAGCCGGCAAGTTCAAGGACGAGATCGTTCCAGTGATGATCCCGCAGCGCAAAGGCGACCCGGTCGCATTCGACAGCGACGAATTCATCAAGACCGGCGCGACGCTCGATGCGCTCTCGGCGTTGCGGCCGGCGTTCGACAAGCAAGGCAGCGTCACCGCAGGCAATGCGTCGGGGATCAACGATGGCGCGGCTGCGGTGCTGGTGATGAGCGCCGAGCGCGCCGCACAACTCGGCCTGAAGCCGCTGGCCAAGATTCGAGCATTCGCTTCGTCGGGCGTCGATCCTTCGATCATGGGCATGGGGCCGGTGCCGTCGTCGCGGCGCGCGCTGGAAAAGGCCGGATGGAAGCCGTCGGACCTGGATCTGATGGAGATCAACGAGGCGTTCGCCGCGCAGGCCTGCGCGGTCAACAAGGAAATGGGCTGGGATACGAAAAAGATCAACGTCAACGGCGGCGCGATTGCGCTAGGTCATCCGATCGGCGCGTCCGGCTGCCGGATACTCGTGACGCTGCTGTACGAAATGGCGCGGCGGGACGCCAAGAAGGGCCTTGCGTCTCTTTGCATCGGCGGCGGTATGGGGGTCGCGATGGCGGTCGAGCGTTAGGCCGGAAAAGTCGCGCCCCGCGTCAAAGGCGTAAGCCACATCAGGCAAAAAGGAGGGACGATGGCAAACGATAAGCAGCGCATTGCGCTGGTCACCGGCGGCATGGGAGGGTTGGGTGAGGCGATCTGCGTCAAGCTCGCCGCGCTCGGGCACACGGTCGTGACTACGCATTCGCCGGGCAATCTCAAGGCGCAGGAGTGGCTCGACACGATGAAACAGGCCGGCCACCGCTTCTACGCCTATCCGTGCGATGTCGTCGACTGGGAGTCGTGCGTCGCGTGCGTCGCCCGCGTCGTGGCCGATGTCGGCCCGGTCGATGTGCTGGTCAACAACGCCGGCATCACGCGCGACATGACGTTCAAGAAAATGGACAAGGCGAACTGGGATGCGGTCATCCGCACCAATCTCGATTCGTGCTTCAACATGGCCAAGCAGGTATGCGACGGCATGGTCGAGCGCGGCTGGGGCCGCATCATCAATATTTCGTCGGTCAACGGCCAGAAAGGCGCGTTCGGACAGACCAACTACTCGGCGGCGAAAGCCGGCATGCACGGCTTTACCAAGGCGCTGGCGCTCGAAGTCTCGCGCAAGGGCGTCACCGTCAACACGATTTCGCCCGGCTACATCGGGACCAAGATGGTGATGGCGATCCCGCAGGAGGTTCTGGACTCGAAGATCATCCCGCAGATACCGATGGGCCGTCTGGGCAAGCCCGACGAGGTCGCCGGGCTGGTCGCGTATCTGTCATCGGAGGAAGCCGCGTTCGTCACCGGCGCCAATATCGCGATCAACGGCGGCCAGCACATGTTCTAGCGGCGCGAGCCTGCGGCGAGGGACCCGCGCGCGCAGCGCGCGGGATCGCCCGTGGCGAGTCGAGCAGGCGGCCGACACTGATGCTTGCGTCCGCGGCGATCGCCTAAGGAGGCCCGCTGGGGACAAAAAAAACCCCGGCATTGCTGCCGGGGCGAGGCTGTATCATTTAGGAGGAGGAAAATGATACAGGTGGAGCCAGCTACTCTTACGTTGGGACCGCCTCTGCGGTTTCAAGCACCCAACGGACTTGCGTCGTCTGACTGCTTTACGCGGCCTTGCGTCCCTTGGCCGCCGGCTTCGTCGCGTTGGCAGCATTGGCGGCTGCGGCGCGAACCGAGGCGTCGGCAAAGCTGACGACCTGCTTGGTGGCCTTCGAGAACTGATCGAACGCCGCGGTCGTCGCCGCCACCGTCGACTTCAACGCCGTCACGGCAACGTCGGAGCCCGCGGGCGCGTTCTTGGTCGCGTTGTCGACCCAGACCGCGAAGCCCTTGGTGTATGCGGCCCATGCTTCTTCGGCCAGAGCCGAGAAATCGGCTTGCGCCTCAGAGGCGATCTGATAGACGCCGCGCGAATAGCCGAGGGCGTTCTGGACGCCGGCTTCGGTCAGCTTGGCGCGGACCGCGGCGAATTCCTGTACGTCCTTGATGCCGGCGACAGCGTTGGCGGTGTAGACACCGTTCTCGAGGACGATCTTGGCGGCCTGGAGGTTGAGCTTCGCCAGTTGCTCTGCCTTGTCGAGCGAGAGCGACGCGAGCTTGACGGCGTTGTCGTAGCCCGCCTTGTTGATTTCGGCGAATTGTTCGGTTGCGTTGTACATGGTCATCCTTTCCCGTTGGGTTCAAAGGACCCTAAGCCGGGTCCGAATAAGCGGTCTGGCGGGAGGCTCTTCCGGTCGCCGGCCCTTCGCCGCACGACTCCGGGGCTACCCCGTTTGCTGCACCGCACAATTCACATTGTAGGGACGAGAGAACCGTCAGTCAAGGATTTTTTTGTGCATCGCACCAAACCGGGCGGCTGGCCGGGGACCCGGAATCAAACGCTCAAATAAATCAGCGGGTTATAATAGGAGTTCGACGCCCCGGAGGCACGCATGGCCAAGCCGATCCGCATTATCAAGAAGTACCCGAACCGCCGCCTGTACGACACTGCCAACAGCGGCTACATCACGTTGGCGGACGTCAAGCAGATGGTGCTCGAGTTCATCGATTTCCAGGTCATCGATGCGAAGTCAGGCGACGACCTGACCCGAAGCATCCTGCTGCAGATCATCCTCGAGGAGGAATCGGTCGGCGTTCCGATGTTCTCCAGCGAGATGCTGTCGCAGATGATCCGGTTTTACGGCAATGCGTTGCAGGGCATCATGGGCAATTACATGGAGCAGAACGTCAAGGCATTCATGGCCATCCAGGGCAAGCTGCAGGACCAGGCCAAGCAGATCTACGGCGACAAGATGATGCTGACGCCGGACCTGTGGAAGCAGTTCCTTCAGATGCAGGCACCGGCGATGCAAGGCATGCTCGGCAACTATCTCGAGCAGAGCGCCAAGCTGTTCATGGACATGCAGCAGAGGATGCAGGACCAGACACGCGGGTTGTTCACCGCTTTCCCATTTCCCAATTTCGGCGCCCCGCAATCGTCGGGCGACGACGAGAAAAAGCGCTGATGGCGCGAAGCGGCGCAACATCCGCATTGCAGCGCGCCGCATTTGCGCACCGCACGATAGCCCGATGACCGCCAGGCCCGCCTCGTTGCGACCTCGCCCGCGCCCTGCCCCGGCGCCGCGCGTCGGCTTTGTCTCGCTGGGCTGCCCGAAGGCGCTGGTCGACTCCGAGCAGATCCTGACGCGGCTTTCCGCCGAGGGTTATGCGATTGCACCGACCTACGACGGCGCCGATCTCGTGGTCGTCAACACCTGCGGTTTCATCGATGCCGCGGTCGACGAGTCGCTGTCGGCGATCGGCGAGGCGCTGGCCGAAAACGGGAGGGTCATCGTCACCGGCTGCCTCGGCGCCAAGGAAGGCGGCGCCTTCGTGCGCGCCGCGCATCCGAAGGTGCTCGCGGTCACCGGGCCGCACGCCGCATCCGAAGTGATGGCGGCGGTGCGCGAGCATCTGCCGAGAGCGCACGATCCGTTCGTCGATCTGCTGCCCCCGCCGGCCAGCAAGATCGGCATCAAGCTGACGCCGAAGCACTACGCGTACTTGAAGATCAGCGAGGGCTGCAATCACCGCTGCACCTTCTGCATCATTCCCTCGCTGCGCGGGGATTTGGTCAGCCGGCCGATCGGCGAGGTCATGATCGAGGCGGAAAACCTGCTGAAGGCCGGGGTCCGGGAGCTCCTGGTCGTGTCGCAGGACACCAGCGCGTACGGTGTCGATGTCCGCTATCGCACCGGATTCTGGCGCGGCCGGCCGCTGAAGACGCGGATGACCGAGCTCGCGGCGGCGCTTTCGACGCTAGCCGCCGAATACGGCGCCTGGGTGCGCTTGCATTACGTCTATCCGTACCCGCATGTCGACGAAACCATCGCGCTGATGGCCAGCGACGGCGCCCCGGGTCTGCTGCCGTATCTCGACGTACCGTTCCAGCACGCGAGCCCGCGCATCCTCAAGCTGATGAAGCGCCCGGCCAACGTCGAAAACAATCTGCAGCGGATCCGGTCGTGGCGCGCCGCCTGCCCGGAGCTGACGATACGTTCGACATTCATCGTCGGATTTCCCGGTGAGACCGACGCCGAATTCGACGCACTGCTCGAATTCCTGAGTGAGGCGGAGCTCGACCGGGTCGGATGCTTCGCGTATTCGCCAGTCGATGGCGCGAGAGCGAATGCGCTGCCCGATCCGGTTCCGGACGCGCTGCGCGAAGAGCGCCGAGCCCGGTTCATGGCAACGCAGGAAGCCATAAGTGAGCGGCGACTCAAGCGTCGGATCGGCGCGACGCTCAAGGTGCTGGTCGACGTGCACGAAGGCGCGCGCGCGTTGGCGCGCAGTGCCGCCGACGCGCCGGAGATCGACGGCATCGTAACCGTGGCCGATGGAGCGGCGCTCGCCGTCGGCGAGTTCGCCCGCGTCCGCATCACCGGCGCGAGCGCGCACGATCTCTCAGGCGTTCGGGCCTGACGCGACGCCTATTTCTGCGGCAGACTCCGCAGCACCGCCGCGAGCTGCTCGAGCACGTTGCTCAAGGCGGTGTTGAACCCGCGCACCAGCGCATCGGCCGAGCGTGAAGACAGGTCGATGCGCGACCCCAGCTCGCCGTTCCAGACGAAAGTTCCCGCCGCGGCAGCGCTGCTGCTGAGAAAGAACTTCGCCTTCACCACCGAGGCCGGGTGCGCGGTGTCGCGCAAGTCGGCATAGAGCTCAGTGACGAATGCTTCCAGGTCGAAGTCACCTTCGAGCGACGATGATGGCGGCAGCACGGCCCGGTAGATGCCGGTCGCCCCAAGCCACGTGGCAGTCGCTTCGCCGATCATCGTCGCCGGCGAGACCAGGAATTCCTCGTAGAAGTCGGACTCGTACTTGACATCGTCCTCGCGGTAGACCAGCGCCCTGCCGCGGAACGGCGCGGCTACGGTGACCGTTTCGATCTTGAGCGTAGCGGTTCCCGGTGTCGCGCTCTTGTTCGACGGTGCCGGCGGCTCGAGCAGGTAGGTCGACTTCACCGGCGATGGGCGGGAGAGCGAGCAGGCGCCAACGGCGAGCGCCAGCGCCGACGCGAGGACCCGCCGGCGCGACAGGGAGACTGCTGGGTTCATGGCTGGAGGCCTTTCGCCGGCGGCGGGGGAGCGCCGAGCAGCAGCTGCGACGGGTAGCGCTTGGCGTTCTCGGACAGGTCCCGCAGGTTTTCGGTGAGCTGTCGCAGGTTGTCGAATGCCTTTTTCAGGTCGGCTTCGCCGCTGCCGGTAAGCCGGTCAAGGTGGTTCAACGTGCTCTGCAGGTGCGCGATCGACTTCGCCAGGTTCGGATCCTCCAGCGTTTTCTTCAGCTGCACCACCGCGGCGTCGGCATCGGTCGGCAGCCGCTTGAGCGCCGGGTCGTCGAGCACCGCACTCAGCCGCTGATTGGTCGTGCGAAGCTCGGTCAGCAGCGCGGTCGTTTCACTGCTGATCTTGTCGACCGCCAGCTGATCGAGCTTGCGGTCGAGCTTGTCCATCACTCGCGTCGCGCTCTGCGAAAGCTTGGCGGTGTCGATCGCATCGATGCGGCTGTTGGTCGTCACCAGCAGCTTGTTGACATTGGCCAGCGTGGTTTCGAGGTCGAGCTTCTGCAATCGCGCCATGATGTCCGATGCGGCGCCGATGAAAGCGGTGACAGTCGACTGCGCGCTAGGAATGTAGAGATTGTTAGGCGTCCAGGTGATCGGCAGAACGGGATTGGCCTTCGGATCCACGTAGTCGATTTCGAGATAGCTGGTCCCGGTAATGCCCTGCGGCGCGAGCCGAACGCGCAAGCCGCGATCGATCTCGACCTTGGCCGTGTCCGAGCGCGTGATGTCGCCGCCTGCACGCCCGCCTATAAGCCGGGGCAGGATAGTCGCCTCGATCATCACATAGCGCAGGCGCACCGCCATCGGTTGATCCTGTTCGTAGACGTTGTACGTGAAGCCGATGCGCCGCACCTCGCCGACGACTACGCCGCGGTACCTGACCTTCGAGCCGACTTCGAGACCCTGCACCGACTCGTTCAGATAGGTCTCCATCGTGATCTTCGACTGGAACAACTGCCCGGAGCCGAGGATCAGCAGCAGCAGCAGCAGCGACAGCGTCCCGCCGATCACGAACAACCCGATCTTGAAGAAGTTGGCTTGTGCGCTCATCGCCGGTTACGCCGGTTCGGCGGCCACTTCGCGCCGGAAGAATCGCCGCACCCACGGATTGTCGCTGGTGTCGCGGAGCACCTTCGGGTCGCCTTCGGCGATGATCCCCTTGGTGCGCTTGTCGAGCATGATCACGCGATCGGCGATGGTGTAAATGGAGGCGAGCTCGTGCGTGACGACCACGAAGGTGATGCGCAGGCTCTTCGCCAGTCGCAGGATCAGCTGGTCGAGCTCGGCCGAGGTGATGGGGTCGAGCCCGGCCGACGGCTCGTCGAGGAACAGGATCATCGGGTCGAGCGCCATCGCGCGCGCGATCGCGGCGCGCTTTTGCATGCCCCCGCTGATCTCGGCCGGCATGTGCCCGCAGAAAGCATCGAGCCCGACCAGCTGCAATTTCATCCTGGCGATCAGGTCCATCGCGGCGATGTCCAGCGTCGTGTATTCCTCCAGCGGCAGGCGCACGTTTTCCAGTAGCGTCATCGACCCGAACAGCGCGCCGCTCTGGTACATCACGCCGATCTTGTTCAGGATCGCGCGCCGGGCGGCACCCTCGGCGGTGACGATATCGTCGCCCTCGATCCGGATGCTGCCCGCCATCGGCTGGTAGAGACCGATCATGTGTTTGAGCAGCGTGCTCTTGCCGCTGCCCGAGCCGCCCAGGATGATGAAGACCTCGCCGCGTTGAACGCTGAAGTTGATGTCCTGCATCAGCACGTTGCCCTCGTACCCGGCGGTCAGGTGTTCAACGGTGATGATCGGATCGGCGGGCATGCAGTGGGGGCGTCAAATGTCGAGCAGATAGTAGACGAACGCGTAGATGCCGTCGACGATAACCAGCAGGACGATGCTGGAGACGACCGCGCGCGTTGCGGATATGCCGACGGCGCTCGCCCCGGTCTGCGTCTGCAGGCCGCGCAGGCAGCCGACGCCGGCGATAAGGATGGCGAATACCGGGACTTTCGCCAATCCGGCCATCAGGTCTTTCACATCGACCAGGCTGTCCACCTCGTGCAGGAAGCTGACGATCGGGATATTGAAGGTGACCATCGTCAGCGCCCCGCCCAGGATGCCTATCAGGTCGGCGAACAGCGTAAGCAGCGGCATCATCAGCAGCGCCGCGAGTATCCGGGTCACGACCAGAAAGCGGACCGGGTCGAGTCCCATCGTGGTCAGCGCGTTCAACTCCTCGTTCACCTTCATGGTGCCGATCTCGGCGGCAAAGGCGGCGCCCGACCGGCCGGCAAGCAGGATCGCCGTCATCAGCGGCCCGAGCTCGCGCAGAATCGACAACCCGACCAGATCGGCGACGAAGAGCTCGGCGCCGAACTGGCGCATCGGTACCGCCGCCTGGAAGGCGAGGATGATCCCGAGCAGAAACGAGATCAGCGCGACGATAGGCAGGGCGTTGACGCCGACCTGCTCGCAGGTATACCAGACGTCCTTCCAGCGCACGCGCGCCGGATACTTCGCCGCTTGCCACAGCGCTGCCGCCGTCTCGCCGATGAACGCGACCTGTGCGCGTATGTCTCGACCGGTGATCGCCGCGGCGCGTCCGATTTCCGCGATGACGTTGATCCGCGCGATGTGCGGCTCGACCGGCACCTGCATCGCCGCCGGATCGAACTGGTCGAGCAGCGCCCGGAATTCAGGCCGCAATCCAGACAGCGATACCGGCGCATTCGCCGCGCGCGGTTGCCGCAGCAGGTCGATCAGCATGGCGATCCCTGCGCCGTCGCAGTAGTCGACGCCCGATGCTTCGATGACGATGGCGCGCCCCGGAGCGGCAGCCAGCGCCGCGAGCGCGTCGTGCCAGACGCCGACGATCGAATAGGCGTCGAGCCGTCCGGCAAGCCGCAATTGGCGGCTGCCAGTCGCGGCATCGGATACCGCCAGTGTCGCCGCCGGCGCCGATGCGGTCATCGCGCCCGCGGCAGCGGTCACTACAGTAGCTCGACTTGCGTGCCGAAGACGCGGACGCGGTCGCCCGATTGCAGCATCGGCTGGTAGTTCTGCGTCACCGATCGCATAGAGCCGTCGTCCATGCGCACGCCGACTTCCCACCGCTGGACGTTCAGCGCGGAGGGGCGCGACTGGTACGCCGCGCCTCCCGCTGCGCCCAGCAATACCGTTCCCTGCTTGCTCAAGTCCCGGCCCACCTGGAATTGCGTGACCGCCAGCGGCGCAAGATCGGACGTTCCCGCGCCTTGAGACGACACGCCGCCCAGCGGCGTCCAGCTGTCCTTGGATGTGACTTGGCGAATCGACGCCACGGTCCCGCAGCGATCACAGGGTTCGGTCGAGGTCGGCTTCGGCGAATCCGGTGGGGGCGGAAGAGTTCCGGTCTGCGCGGCAAGCGGTGACGCCGCGCCAGCGAGGATGAGTGCCGCGACCACGCAGCGTGCAAGCTTCCAGCGGCGCGCGGGCATCATTCGGGCAGCGTATTAAGGTAAAACATCGAATTGAGCAGCGTACCCGGCTTGCCGAGCCCCCCGAGCCAGCGATAGAAGATGGCGTCGATGTCTCCGCTGCGATAGATTCCCGCCAGGGCGCGATTCACCGCAAGCCGGAAATCCGGATCGTCGCGGCGCAGGACCAGGGCGTAGGGCTCGAACGAGAAATCGCTGTCCAGCAAGACAAATTGCGCAGGGTTTTCGCTCCGGGCGCGCAGCGATATCAGCACGATGCGATCGCCGGCATATCCGGCAACCTTTCCCGAAGCGAGCAGGGCGAGTCCGGCCGGGGGGTCGGCTACCGGGACCAGCTCGGCTTTCACACCAACGATGGCCAACTCGCGCTTGAGTGCCGTTTCGGTGGTCGTGCCCGGGATTACCGCCACGCGCTTGCCGCCGACGTCCCTGAGCTGCGCCAGCTTCGAATCGACCGTCGTCAGCACGCTGCCACCGTCGACGAATATCGGCAGGCTGAAGTCGACCTGCTCGAAGCGCGAAAGGGAGACCGTCGTCGTGCCGCATTCGAGGTCGACCTTGCCTTTGGCCACGGCCTCGAGTCTGTCGGCAGCGTCGAGCGGCGTCCATTCCTTCCTCAGTCCGGCAAGGCCGAGCTGTTTCTGGATCGCCGCGGCGATGCGATCGCACAGCTCGACGCTGTAACCACGCACCGAGCCATCGCGCTCGCGAAAAGAGAAGGGTGCAGCATTGCTGCGGTATCCGAGGCGGATCACGCCGTCGCTGCGGATTCGCTCCAGCGTGCGCGACGGCTCGGTTGCGGCAAACGCGGTGGCCAGCCACAGCGATAGACACAGCGCGATGCAGAACTGGATCGGGCCAGCGTCAAGGCGATTCGACATCGTCCTCCCGGATGGTGAGCTGCGGCGCCGCGGTGGGCCGGCGGGGCCCGCAGGTGCGTCGAAGTCTAGCACGCGCGCGCTGCTACGACTCACCCGTCGCGCCGGAGGAGCGGCGGCCGCACCATCGCCGCGAAACACCGTGCTCGCCCTTGAATACCATACGAGGGCATCGCGGAATATAATGCCACGGCAGGCCCGATGAACCCTATCGCATCCCAAGGGAGAAGCCATGTCGAAGTCCAAAATAACGCTGATGGCAGTCCACGCTTTCGCAACGATCTTGCTGGCCGCTGCAGGCACCGCGGCATTCGCGCAATCGGATCAGACCTCAAAGGGAGATACGGCCACCCCCCGTGCGAAGCCGACCCCGCAATCGCTGGTCGACGCGGCCGACCGGACGTTCGGTGATTTCATGCGCGACCCGCAGATGACCTGGCTGCACGACAATATCCGTCACGCGAAGGCGATTCTGATCGCGCCGGAAGTCGCCAAGGCCGGATTCATCTTCGGCGGTTCGGGCGGACGCGCGGTGCTGGTGGTGCGCAACGCCAAGACCGGCAGATGGAGCGGCCCGGTGTTCTATACGCTGGCGACCGCCAGCGTCGGCTTCCAGGCCGGCATTTCGGTCTCGGAAATGATGACCTTGGTCATGACCGACAAGGGGCTCAATTCGCTGATGTCCAATTCGTTCAAGATGGGTCCGGATGCAAGTGTCGCGGCGGGGCCGGTCGGCGCCGGTGCCAAGGCCGACATCATCACCGACCTGGTCACCTACAGCCGCTCCAAGGGCCTGTATGGCGGCGTCAATCTGGACGGCACCGTCGTCGCAGTTTCCGAAGACTGGAACGAAGCGTATTACGGCAAGAAGGGGGCCCACGCGCCGGACATCATCCGAGGTGCCGCACGCAGCAAGGGCGCGGACCGGCTGAGCGCCGACGTCGCGCGCGCCGCCGGCAAGAAGTGAACGACCGGCGGCGCCTGGCCATCGGGCTCGAGCGCCGCCGCACGCGGTGCGCGGAACATCCGCGCACCGCCACGATGGGTTCCCGGCGCCGCTGACGCAATGGACGCGGCGCCGGCACCCCGCCTGCAGCTTTCCGGCATCACCAAGCGTTTCCCGGCAGTCGTCGCCAACGACGGCATCGATCTCACCGTCATGCCCGGCGAGATCCATGCGGTGCTCGGCGAAAACGGCGCCGGCAAATCGACGCTGGTCAAGATCGTCTA
>DATBBM010000107.1:0-1683 GCA_036270955.1 Casimicrobiaceae bacterium
CGAAGGGATTCGAACCCCCGACCTGCTGATTACAAATCAGCTGCTCTACCGGCCTGAGCTACGCCAGCCAAGACAAAAGGTGAACTTTAGCACGTCCCGTGCCACCCTGCAAGTCCATGCGGGGTTGGGCTATCGACGCCACATCAGGACGCCCCAAGCCGGCAACAACCCCCTATTGTACTCATTTCCGGGCGCGCTGCCGTACTGCCTCGAAGAGCGCAATCCCGGCCGCCACCGAGACGTTCAGACTTTGAACGCGGCCGGCCATCGGAATCGACGCCAGCCAGTCGCACCGGTCCCTCACCAGACGCCGCAAACCGGTTCCTTCAGCTCCCACCACAATCGCCGTCGGCACCGTCAGGTCGATGTCGTCGTACCGCTTGGACGCATCGCCGGCCAGCCCGACCGTCCACACGCCGCCGTCCTTCAGCGTTTCGATCGCCCGCGCAATATTCACCACGTCGGCAATTTTCACATGCGATACCGCGCCTGCCGACGCTTTTGCCGCCGCGCCGTCCAGCCTCGCCGCGTGCCGCGACTGCCTCACCAGACCGTCCCCGCCGGCAGCATCCAGCGATCGCAGAATCGCGCCGACGTTATGAGGATCTTCGATGCTGTCGAGGACAACGATCAGTGCTGGAGCCTTTGCGCCGATGATGAGATCTTCAACGCTGTAGCTCGCCAGGTCCTGCACATCGCCAACGATGCCCTGATGGCGCTGGCCTCCCGAAAGCCGGTCCAGGTCGTCCGTCGACACGCGCTGCACCCGAACGCCGTGCTCCTCCGCCAGACGCATCACCTGAGTCAGGCGATCGTCCGCCCGCGACGCAACCCGGATCGTGGTGACGCGCTTCGCTCGCAACGCCTCCAGCACCGGGTTGATGCCGTAAATCAACAGCGGCACGCCATCCTCTTCGTGCGGCTTGGCGGCCTTCCCGACTTCGAGATCAAGGTAGCTGTCCAGCCAGCGCGTGCGCGAACGCTCCCGCGCGTTCCCGGCTGCCAATGATTCTCGGGATACCCGCGGTCGGAGGCAGTTGGGCCCCGCGGTCGATAGCGGGAACCGCCAGATCGAGCTCCGGACCTTCGGCGCGGCCGGTCAGAACGACGCGAATCGGATGAAACAGGGCTTTCCCTTTTTGACTCGTACGAGCCTTCACTCGGTTCGCGATCTCGCGGAATTTTTCGCGGTCGAGCCGCGGCGCCTCGGCCAGCTCCTCTGCGAGCGCAACGACAACAGCGCGGGCGCCCTCCGCCTGCATCTCCGTCAGCAGCTGACGGTCCTGCAGCGCGAGTTCGGCGTCGTAGTCGAACAGAAACGATATGCGCGGAGGGATCTGGCTGAGGCGGTCGACCGACGCGCTCACCATCGCCATCGTGGACGACAGGAAATCGAGGCCGACGACATCCGGCGTCATCCGCACGCCCGCGTCGTTGAAATAGGGCAGCGCCAGCTCCGCAAGCCGAGACGGATCGGCAATTTTCAGATAGTGACGGTTTGCCCACGCCAGCTTCTCCTCGTCGAACACGCCGGCGCTGTGCCCAACGCCGGCGAGCGAGAAGCGGCGCGCGAGCTCGTCGATCGGCAGCAGTTCATCGCCGCCTCCAGGCGACCAGCCGATGAGCGCGAGGTAGTTCACCAGCGCCTCCGGCAGGTAGCCCTTGCCTCGAAACTCGGCGACC
>DATBBM010000108.1:0-41235 GCA_036270955.1 Casimicrobiaceae bacterium
GGCTGCGAAGCGCCGTATGATCGCGCCGTCGGCGTCGATTCCGGCGCCGAATCCCTGGTACGCGATGTCGAGAAACGGCAGCAACCCCCGCGCGCGCACGACCTCGATAATCCGGCCCCAGTTCTTTTCGTCCGGATCGACGCCGGTCGGGTTATGGCAGCAGGCATGCAATACGACGATCGCGCCGGCGGGCAGCCCCTCCAGCGCGGCTATCATGCCGTCGATATCCAGCCCGTGGGTCGACGCCTGGTAATACGGATAGACATTGACGGCAAACCCCGCCCCTTCGAACAGCGCGCGATGGTTCTCCCAGGACGGGTCGCTGATCCATACCTGCGCGCCTGGCGCGAACCGGCGCAGAAAATCGGCGCCGATCTTCAGTGAACCCGTGCCGCCAAGCGCCTGAACGGTGACGACGCGGCTCGCCTGCACGACCTCCGACTCCGATCCGAAGACCAAGCTGCGCACTGCCCGGTCGTAGGCTGCTATGCCATCGATCGGCAGATAGACGTGCGGCCCGCCCTTGTCGGCCAGTACCCGCTCGGCACGGTGCACGCAATCGAGCAGCGGCACCCTGCCGTTGTCGTCGCAATAAACGCCGACGCCGAGATTGACCTTGAGTAGATTCGTATCGGCATTGAACGCTTCCGTGACACCCAGGATCGGATCGCGCGGCGCCATTTCGATCGCGGCTAGAAGCGGGGGGGCGTGCGGAGCGTTCATCGTCGAAGAGAAGCCCTGGAAGACCATACTTTACCATGCAGTATCGGTTCGCCCGGATCGGATGCTGCGTTGAAATTGGCTGCGGAGACACCATATCAGCTGTTCGCCCAACGACGCACTCGCGCCAATCCCGCAGGCTGGCGTGGTCGGACGACGCCAGACTCGTCCCCGAAGCGCGACGATGATGCGGCTGGCGGTACCGATCGGCTAGAATGTTCGATTGTCCTGCGGCAAGCTAAGCCTCTACAGTCCATGAACCTGAAATTCCCCGACAGCCCGTACGAGTTGCACCAGCCGTTTCCGCCCGCGGGCGACCAGCCCGAGGCGATCGACAAACTCGTCGAGGGCCTCTCCGACGGGCTGGCGTTCCAGACGCTGCTGGGCGTGACCGGATCGGGCAAGACTTTCACGATGGCCAACGTCATCGCGCGCACCGGCCGTCCGGCGCTGGTGCTGGCGCCGAACAAGACGCTCGCTGCTCAGCTCTACGCCGAATTCCGCGAATTCCTGCCGAACAACGCGATCGAGTACTTCGTCTCGTATTACGACTACTACCAGCCGGAGGCCTACGTTCCTTCGCGGGACTTGTACATCGAGAAGGATTCTTCGATCAACGAGCACATCGAACAGATGCGGCTGTCGGCGACCAAGTCGATCCTGCAGCGGCCCGATTGCATCGTGGTCGCCACCGTTTCCGCGATCTACGGGATCGGCGATCCGTCCGAATACCACAGCATGATCCTGCACCTGCGACAAGGAGATCGACTGACGCAGCGTGACGCGATCAAGCGCCTTACCGAAATGCAATACCAGCGCAACGACACCGAGTTCCGGCGCGGCACCTTCCGGGTGCACGGCGATGTGCTCGACATCTTCCCCGCGGAAAGCGCCGACAATGCGATTCGCCTGTCGGTTTTCGACGACGAGGTGGAGTCGCTGCAACTGTTCGATCCGCTCACCGGCCACATCCGCCAGAAGCTCGGGCGTTTCACCGTGTTTCCGTCGAGCCACTACGTCACCGGAAGGCACAAGGTGCTCGAGGCGGTCGAGAAGATCAAGATCGAGCTGGCGCAGCAGAAGGAGGCGTTCGTTGGGCAGATGAAGCTGATCGAGGCGCAGCGCATCGAACAGCGCACGCGCTTCGACGTCGAGATGATGCTCGAGATCGGTTTCTGCAAGGGCATCGAGAACTATTCGCGTCATCTGTCGGGGCGCGCGCCCGGCGAGCCCCCGCCGACGCTGATCGACTACCTGCCGCGCAATGCGCTCGTATTCGTCGATGAATCGCACGTCACCATTCCCCAGGTCGGTGGCATGTACAAAGGCGACCGCGCGCGGAAGGAAAATCTGGTCAACTACGGTTTCCGGCTGCCGAGCGCGCTGGACAACCGTCCTTTGCGCTTCGACGAATTCGAGAAGCTGCTGCCGCAGACGGTTTTTGTCTCGGCCACGCCGGCAGAATACGAGCGCGCGCATGCTGGTCAGGTAGTCGAGCAGGTCGTACGGCCCACCGGCCTTGTCGACCCGGTGCTTGAAGTGCGGCCGGCGCAAACGCAGGTCGACGACCTGCTGTCCGAAATCAATCTGCGGGTGGCAAAGGGCGAGCGGGTGCTGGTCACGACCTTGACCAAGCGCATGGCCGAGGATCTCACCGACTATTTGAACGAGCACGGGGTCAAGGTGCGTTACCTGCATTCGGACATCGATACCGTCGAACGGGTCGAGATCATTCGCGACCTGCGCCTCGGTGAGTTCGACGTTCTGGTCGGCATCAACCTGCTGCGCGAAGGACTCGACATTCCCGAGGTCTCGCTGGTCGCCGTGCTGGACGCCGACAAGGAAGGCTTCCTGCGCGCGGAGCGCTCGCTGATCCAGACGATCGGGCGTGCTGCGCGGCATATCAACGGAACCGCAATCCTCTACGCTGACAAGATGACCGATTCGATGCGGGGCGCAATCGGGGAGACGACGCGGCGTCGCGACAAGCAGCTGGCGTGGAACGAGAAGATGGGCATCACGCCCAAGGGCGTAACCAAGCGCATCAAGGACATCATCGACGGCGTCTACGACATCGACGAGGAGCGCAAGCAGCTAAAGGCCGCGCAGGCGCACAGCAAGTACGAGGCGATGCCGGAAAAGGACCTCGAGAAGGAGCTCAAGCGTATCGAGAAGGACATGCTGGATGCAGCGAAGAATCTGGAATTCGAGAAGGCCGCCGAGCTGCGGGATCGCCTGATTCAACTCAAGGAGAAGCTGTTCGGCGTCGCGCTGGGTTGACGCACGGCGACGCTGCAGACGACACGCCGCATGAAATTCAAGGACTACTACGCCATTCTCGGCGTCGATCGGAGCGCGTCCGAAGAGGACATCAAGAAGGCGTATCGCCGGCTTGCACGCAAGTATCACCCGGACGTGTCGAAGGAACCCCAGGCGGAAGCGCGGTTCAAGGAAATGGGCGAAGCCTACGCCACGCTGAAGGATCCGGAAAAGCGCGCTGCCTACGATCAGCTTGGCCAGCAGCGGCCGGGTGAAGAGTTTCGTCCACCGCCGGAATGGTCGACTCAGTTCGGCGAGGGGGCGGGCGCCTTCGACGAGATGGATCTGGCCGACCTTTTTGCCGGGCTGACCGGGCGTCGCGGTCCCGCCGGTCGTGGCGGGACGCCGCGGGCGATGCGCGGGCAGGACTATGAAATCACCGCGCCGATCACGCTCGAAGATGCGTTTCAGGGCACGCATCTGAATCTCGACCTCACGACGACCGAATTCGACGAGCGGGGAACGCCCAAGCGCGTGCCTCGGATCGTCAAGGCTCGCATTCCGAAGGGCGCCACCGAAGGACAGACGCTTCGGTTGCCGGGGCAGGGCGGCAAGGGAATCAACGGCGGCCCTGCCGGCGACATCTACCTGCACGTTACCTTGCGCCCGCACCGGCTTTATCGGGCGTCGGGGCACGACCTCTTTCTTGACTTGCCGCTGACCCCCTGGGAAGCAGCCCTTGGGGCTTCGGTCGAGGTGCCCACGCTTGCCGGCTTGGTAAACTTGCGCGTACCGCCCGGTACACGTACCGGCCAGCAATTGCGCCTGTCCGGGCGAGGTCTGCCCAAGCCTGGAGGTGGTGCCGGCGACCTGTATGCGATCGCGCAGATTGTCATGCCGCCTGAACTATCGGAGCGCGAACGCGGTCTTTTAAAGGAGCTAGCCGCGGCATCGACGTTCAATCCGCGGCAGCACTTCCACTAGGAGGCCCGTGTGACCGGCGAATACTCCGACGCACTATGGCCCGATGAGCGGCAGACGATGCCGTTGCGGGCCTTGGCCGAGATCTCGGGCCTGTCCGAAGACGAGTTGCGGCAGCTCGTCGATTGCGGCGCGCTCGCTCCATTCTCCGAAGGGCAGGGTGAGCACATTTTCTCCGCGGTCTCGATCACCGTCGCACGTACTGCACGCCGTCTGCGCGATGATTTCGAGCTCGAGCCCCACGGCGTAGCGGTTCTTCTTGCCTATCTCGACCGCATACGCGAGCTCGAGGCGCAGCTGCGCGCTCTGCAGGCTCGATTGCCCCGATGAGCGTGCACGACCGTGCTGCCGACGAGCGCGGCGTCTCGCCCATGTTCAATTGGATGAAGTCGCTGATCACCCCTCCCGAGCGCATCGCCAGCGTGCTGTTTGTCTGCACCGGCAACATCTGCCGCTCACCAACCGCCGAAGGCGTGTTTCGCTCGATGGTCAAGCAGGAAGGACTTGCTGATCGGATTGCGATCGATTCGGCAGGGACACACGATCACCAGCTCGGGCAGCGCCCGGATCCTCGCGCCCTGGCCGCGGCGCGGCGCCGGGGATACGAGCTTGGCAAACTTCGTGCACGCCTTGTCGAGCCCGACGACTTCAAGCGCTTCGACTGGATCCTCGCGATGGACCGCAGGCATCTCGAGTATCTGGAATCGATGCGGCCTGCCGATTACCGAGGCCATCTCGGGCTCTTTCTTGCCGTGGGTGGAGACGGAAACGGCAGCGACGGCGATATGCCCGATCCCTACTACGGCGATCCCGGCGATTTCGAGCGCGTGCTCGATCTGACGATCCCCGCCGCGACTGCGCTCCTGCACGCGATCGTTGAGCGCGCCAAGTCGCGACGCAGCGCGTAGCGCCTCCGGCACTGCGCCGGATCGATAGCGGCGGCCGGCGAGCCGCCGCACATCATCACCGGCGCTTTTAGGCCGCCGGCGGCGTCGGGTCCTTGTGCACGGTCTCGATCAGCTGCAGCGGCTCTTCGCGCGCCTCCGAACGGGTCGGCCGCACGCGTCGCGGTCGCGGCGGCTCGGCGGGCTCGCTTGCCTCCACCATGGCGACTCGCTCTCGCGCCGTCTCGATCAGCACCAGGCCTGAGTCCGGCGGCAACTCCAGCGACACCTTCGGCAATTCGGGCATAACGCGCGGGCGAAGCGGTTCGGAGTGCGGCTTGGCCAGGACGTCGCCGCCATTGCCTTCGCCCGGTTGTACGGGCGGCTGCGCATCCGGTTGCGCGTACGGTTCCGCCGACGAAGGCGGCAGTTCAGCGCTGACCAGGGCCGATGCCGACTCGGGTGCTTTGCCGGTCACCGGCTCGTCAGGTACGACGGGCGTCCAGACCGTGGGCGGCGTGTCGTCCTCGGGCGGCGCGATATGCGCGTGATGCTCGTGTGCGGTAAGTATCGGCTCGATTGCGGCGGGTAGCGACGACTTTTCGGGCGCCGGTCTCGACACCGGCTCGTGCCCGGGTGTCGGTGCCCGCTGTTCGGCACGCTCGCCGCCCTCGCCGCGTTCGCCTCGATCGCGTCCACCACGCCGGCGGTCGCGCCTGCGTCGCGTTCCTTCGCCTCCCTCGGCGCCGGCCGGCATGTTGGGCGCGCCCTGAATCACGGCAGCCGTCGGCTCGACGTCGGGCCGGGCTTCCTGTGCTGCGCGCGGCTCGCGAGGCGCGCGCTGCCGATTCGGGTCGCGCTGCCCATCGCGCCCGTCCTGGCGCGGCTGACCTCGCCCGGGTTCGCGCCGCGGCTGCTGGCCTTGCGCGCCCTGGGGCTGGCGCTGCCTCTGCGGCTCGCGCTGCCTGTCCTTCGATTGATCCTCGCGCATCGGTTCGCGGCGCTGATCGCGCTGGCCGGCGCGCGGTGTTTCCCGCTGGCCGTCACGATGGCCCGGGCCGCCGCGCCGCTCGTCACGGTGGCCGTGGCGATCGCGGTCATGCCGGCCTCGACCGCGTGGCTCGCGGACCGGCTCGCTGCGGGCCGGCGCAGGCGCGGGCTCGGCAGGCTTGTAACGGAACCAGCCGAGTACCTTGTTTAGCCAGTTGACCTGCGTCGTCGGCTCGACACCCGGTTCGACCGGCATCGGTGCGGGTGCGCCGGTAGTGATCCCCTTGACCATCGCTTCCTGCCGAGGCTCCTTCGCTTCTTCCTTCTTCTGCTTGACGGGGTCCTCTTCGTCGGGCTTTTCCACCATGTTGAACGACGCGGGCATCGGTTCGCCCTGATTGAGATCGTCGTGGCGCAACCGCGTTACCTTGTAGTTGGGCGTCTCCAGATAGGTATTCGGCACCAGCAGGACATTGACCTTGAACCGCGCCTCGATCGTGTGAATCTCGGCGCGCTTTTCGTTCAGCAGGAACGTCGCGACATCGACCGGCACCTGCGCGACGATCTGCGCCGTGTTGTCCTTCATCGCCTCTTCCTGCAGGATTCGCAGGATGTGCAGCGCCGTCGATTCGGTGCCGCGGATGTGCCCGATGCCATGGCAGCGTGGACACGGAATGTAGGCCGATTCGGCCAGCGCCGGGCGAAGCCGCTGCCGCGAAAGCTCCATCAAGCCGAAGCGCGAAATCTTGCCCAGCTGCACGCGGGCGCGATCGTATTTGAGCGCGTCCTTCAGGCGATTCTCGACCTCACGCTGGTTCTTGGTGCTCTCCATGTCGATGAAGTCGATGACGATCAAGCCGCCCAAGTCGCGCAGGCGCAACTGACGCGCGATTTCGTCGGCCGCTTCCAGATTGGTGTTGAACGCCGTCGTTTCGATGTCGCCAGCCTTGGTCGCTCTGGCCGAATTGACGTCGACCGAGACAAGCGCCTCGGTGTGATCGATGACGATCGCGCCGCCCGCCGGCAGCGGAACCTGACGCGCGTAAGCCGTCTCGATCTGATGCTCGATCTGAAAGCGCGAGAACAACGGGACATCGTCCTTGTACAGCTTGACGCGGCTGACGTTGGCCGGCATCACGTGGCTCATGAATTGCTGCGCCTGGTCGAATATCGCCTCAGTGTCGATCAGGAGCTCGCCGATGTCCGGCTGAAAGTAGTCGCGAATCGCCCGGATCACAAGGCTCGACTCCTGGTAGATCAGAAACGCGCCGGACTGTGTCTTGGCGGCGCCATCGATCGCCTGCCAGAGCTGCATCAGATAGTTCAGGTCCCATTGCAGCTCTTCGAGCGAGCGTCCAATGCCCGCGGTGCGGGCGATCACGCTCATGCCGTTCGGCACATCGAGCTGATTGATCGTGTCGCGTAATTCGTTGCGGTCCTCACCCTCGATACGGCGCGAGACGCCGCCGCCGCGCGGATTGTTCGGCATCAGCACCAGATAGCGTCCGGCCAGCGAAATATAGGTGGTCAAGGCAGCGCCCTTGTTGCCGCGCTCGTCCTTGTCGACCTGGACGATCAGCTCCTGGCCTTCCTTGAGCTGATCCTGGATCCGGGTTTTGCCGTCGCTTTCGCGCAGGTAATCGCGGGAGATTTCCTTGAACGGCAGGAAGCCGTGACGATCGGCACCGTAATCGACGAAACAGGCCTCGAGACTCGGCTCGACCCGCGTGATGACGGATTTGTAGATGTTGCTCTTGCGTTGTTCCTTGCTCGCGGACTCGATGTCGAGATCGACCAGTTTCTGGCCGTCGACGATGGCTACCCGAAGCTCTTCGGCCTGGGTGGCGTTGAACAGCATGCGTTTCATATTCTTCCCCGGCGCCAATCTCGGGCAGGGGCCTAGCGCAGGACGAAGCAGGGCGCCCTTGCGGGCGCTTTGAGGCTAGCGGGCGGCGGGCGAGGGCGAGACGGGCCACGCAGGCAGCATCGGCTGCCTTGCTACGAGGGATCGGATGCGGAAATCGGGCATCATCGGGGCGGCTCCGGCATTGCTCATTTGGGTGGGCACTGAAGGATCGCCTGTCTCGGGAGCGTGGATGGTGTTCTTCGCGTTATCGCTCAAACGGTCTGGTGGCTGAATCGCCTTTGCGGCGGATAACACCGGAGGCGTGCAGCCAGGTACAGAATTCGTCGCGTTTAGATTGCGTTGCGCCGCGCGTCATGCCGCTTCATCGTGCCACTGGCCGGTGCGGAGACCGCGCTCTTCCATTAACATCGTTACTTTTCCGGCACGCAGAGTCCGGACGGTGAACCGATTTAACCTCGCTGCCACAGCCTGCTCCGTCGCCGGAGCCGGCAAGCGCTTGCAGACCTCGACCTGAGGTTCCACACGCTGAAGGAGCGGGCCTGTAGCCACGCTAAACCGTCAGCGGCTTGTCGCTGCCAGCCACAATTATAATGAAATGAACGATTTAAGCAAGGATGCTGTGAACCGCCTTGCAGTGGGGGAGGCCGGCGCCGGGCAACGCGTCGACAATTTCCTGCTCCGGATGCTCAAGGGGGTCCCCAAGAGTCACATCTACCGGATCCTGCGCAGCGGCGAGGTCCGGGTCAACCGCAAGCGGGTGCAGCCCGATACAAGGCTGGCGGCCGGCGACGAGCTTCGCATTCCCCCGATACGGACCGCCGCGCCGGATGCGATTCGCCGCGTTCCACTGCTGCGTGCGATCGACCCCCCGATCCTTTACGAGGACGACGCGCTGATCGCCGTCAACAAGCCGGCAGGTCTCGCGGTCCACGGCGGCAGCGGCGTCGCTTACGGACTGATCGAGCAATTGCGTGCCGCCCGCCCGCGAGCGAAGTTTCTCGAACTAGTGCACCGGCTGGACAGGGACACGTCCGGCGTGATCCTGGTCGCCAAAAAACGCGCCGCACTGCTTGCAATGCACGCCGCGTTGCGAGAAGGGCGCGTCGACAAGCGCTATCTGGTGCTGGTGCGAGGCAAGTGGCGCGACGCCAAGCGGCGGGTCGACTTGCCCTTGACCCGGTTTGTCACCGGTGGCGGCGAGCGTCGCGTGCGCGTCGAGCGAACCGGCGGTCAACTCGCGCGCACAGTTTTCTACCGGCGCGAAACCTGGCCCGACGCTTCCCCGCCGCTCAGTCTGCTCGAGGCCGAGCTCCACACCGGGCGGACGCACCAGATCCGCGTCCATCTGGCGCACTTGGGTTTTCCCCTGGCGGGCGATGATAAGTACGGCGATTTCGTATGGAACAAGGCGCTCGGCCGACAAGGTCTGAAACGGATGTTCCTGCACGCCTGGCGACTCTGCCTGGCCCATCCGCTCGAACCGAGAGAACTTGCGTTTGAATCGCCGCTCCCGCCCGACCTGGCGAACTTCGTCGCGCGGCTGGAACTTGGCGGCTCCGCCGATGCGTGAGGCGGCAACGCGCTATCGGCTTTTGGTATTCGACTGGGACGGAACGCTTGCCGATTCGACGTCGCTTATCGCCGGTGCGATCCAGCAGACCTGCCGGGACCTAGGCCTTCCCGCTCCGGACGACCGTAGTGCGCGGCACGTAATCGGGCTCGGGCACCGCGACGCGATCAGCCTCGTGGCTCCGGCGCTGCCGCCGTGCGACATCGGACGTTTTTCCGAGCGCTATCGCGTGCATTACCTCGTTGGCGATGCGGACATCCCGCTCTTTGCCGGGGTCCGCGACATGCTCGACGAGCTTGGGCGGCGCGGGTTCTTGCTGGGCGTGGCTACGGGCAAAACCCGCGCCGGTCTGGCACGCGCGCTCGCACAGCACGGCATCGAGCACCATTTCATTGCATCGCGCTGCGCCGATGAGACTTTTCCCAAGCCACATCCGGAGATGCTCCTGTCGCTGATGGATCTCGCCGGCGTGGCTCCCGACGAAACGCTTATGATAGGCGACACGACGCACGACCTGGATCTCGCGCGTAACGCGGGCGTGAGCGCCGTCGCAGTGACGTACGGTGCCCATCCTGCGGCCGGACTCGCGTCGCGCGGCCCGCTGGCAACCGTGCATTCGATCGGAGAATTGCGCTTGTGGCTCGCGAACAACGCCTGATCTGCCCCAGCGCAGCCTTAAGCGATGGCGGCGCGGGCGTTCGCTTCGATGTCCGGGCGGACGGTATTACGCGACCAGCGTTTGCGATTCGCTGGTGCGGTGCCGTGCATGCGTACATCAACGAGTGTCGACACCAGGCCAGCGAGCTCGATTGGGAAGCCGGCGATTTCTTCGATGCGTCCAAGCTATACTTGGTTTGCTCGACCCACGGCGCGCTGTACCAGCCGGACAGCGGGCTTTGCATAGCGGGTCCGTGCCGCGGCGCGCGGCTCAAGGCGATCCCGCTTGCCGAGCATCACGGCGGGGTCTACTGCACCGAGGATTGAATGGCTGACGACAATTGGGAACGCGGCGTCCTCGAGCGGCTCGCGACCGAAGGGTTGCGCGAGCAACAGCGCGCGCGGCGATGGGGCATTTTTTTCAAGCTGCTGACGTTCGGCCTGCTGTTCATCGCCCTGATTGCGGCGTTTGGGTCGATCGCGCCAGGCGAACGAAGCTGCGCGGACAAGTGCACCGCTGTCGTGGACATCGAAGGCGAGCTGGACACGGACAGCCGTGCCAGCGCCGAGAATGTGATTCAGGGGTTGCGAGCGGCATTCAAGAATAAGACGACGCAGGGTGTCGTGCTGCGTATCAACAGCCCCGGCGGCAGCCCAGTGCAAGCGGGTGAGATCAACGACGAAATCCGACGGCTGCGCGGCAAGTATCCCGACACGCCGATTTACGCCGTGGTCGAAGAGATCTGCGCGTCGGGCGCGTATTACGTCGCCGTCGCGACGGACAAGATTTACGTCGACAAGGCGAGCCTAATCGGCTCGATCGGCGTGATCATCGATGGGTTCGGCTTTGTCGGCTCGATGCAGAAGCTCGGCATCGAGCGACGGGCGATCATCTCTGGTGAGAACAAGACGTTTCTGGATCCGTTCTCACCGCTGTCGCCGAAGCAGCGCGCGTATGCTCAGCAGATGCTAGCCGAAATACATGAACAGTTCATCGCGGCGGTCAGGGATGGGCGCGGCGCGCGGCTGAAGGAATCGCCCGAACTGTTTTCGGGCCTCGTCTGGAACGGGCAGCGCAGCATCGATCTCGGGCTCGCAGACGCGCTCGGAAGCGTCGACTACGTCGCGCGTGACGTCATCAAGGCCGCCGACGTAGTCAATTTCACCCCTCAGGAAAACTTCTTCGAGCGCGTCGCGAGGAGGTTCGGCGCGACCGTGGGTCGCTCAGTGGCTTCAGCTTTGGGAGTCGTCAGCTTGCGGTCCAGATAGCAGCAGTGCGGTCCCAATAGAGGCAGGTGTCTCTATTATCCTGCTTAATGCGATATAAGCTTGCGAGTGGTTGCAATGGCAATGGCTTCCCCGCGATTTGCGACAGCCAGTTTGCTAATAATGTTGCTGAAGTGAAAATTTACCGTACGTTCGGCGAGTCCGAGTTTGAGGCCGATGTCGGCGCTAGTAAGTCCATGCGCAGCCATGTCCAGACACTGCATCTCGCGCGGGCTTAGAGCGGCCCCACGCTGTAATGGTGGAATGCCTTTGGCAACGATGCTGGTTGAAAAAATGGAATGAACATGAACGGCTAGGAGCATGATGTCACCCAATCTTGCTGTCCAGGCATCACGCATTTCGGCAGAAATGTGGCGGTTTGGCGCATTAACCGAGAACATAACCTTGGCGTGGGAGTCGTCCCGCAACGTGACACAGGCACCACTACCTATCCCATGTAAGGCTGCTCGGTCGAGAAATCGCTCGATTCTCTGGTCGCCATTCGCGATTTCCGCATCCCAGATGAGGGGAACCAACTTAATCCAACAGTGTGCGATACGCGGATCAATTTCAATATAACTTTTCGTGTCATATTCGGCTGCCCACTGTGGCGAGGCGCTTGTGCAAAAGTAAAACTGACTGTCCTTGTCAGGACGTTGCGCAGTCGTCATACCGAATACGAAGCTCGTGAAGCCGAAAGCGTCGACTGCCGCTTGAATACACGACTCAAGTGCTTCGCCTCGTTCCACGGAGGCGCGCAGTGGAGACAAGACAGATGGGGAGGCCGCCATCTGGCCAACGGCTGACTGACTTGGACGTATGTAGATCAGCATCGCGGTACAAATGATAGATTGGCGCGGGCAAGCGGGGTCGAAGCCCAATTGTCGTCCATATTCGCGATTTGACAATGGGCCGGATTGTAGGTAACAAAGGTTGATCCCCGCATACTTGCAATCCATCGGCAAGGGGCGCTATTCGGAAGCCTTAGGCGCGTTCGCCAATCCGTCGACTCGATCGCCGGCTGCGATCGAGAATTGCGCAAACCAGCCTTTCTTCATCTCGAGCGCAAACATCGCCAGCCCGCGCGAATCGTGCAGACTTTCGGTCTGCGGAGCCATGTCTTCGATGTTCAAGATGCGACCGTCTGCGCCGATGAATGCGATCGACAGCGGGATATAGGTATCCTTCATCCAGAACGCGAGCGGCTGCGGCGCATGGAATACGAACAGCATCCCATGATCCGGCCGAAGGCTGAAGCGGCGCATCAGACCGACGGCGCGAGTAGCGACCGTCGTCGCAACTTCCGCCGTCACGCGATGGCCGTTGATTGTGAGTTCGGTCGTCGGCAAAGACTGCGCCGGAGCCGGTTGCACACAAGCCATGGTGATCAGCAGCAGTGCAAGGTGTCTCAATTTCGTCATCGTTGGCATCCTCGTGCTATCGCGTATGGCGGAGATATGTAATCCACAATAGAAGGCTCAATACCGTAAAACCGGCCATACCCAAGGCCAGCGAAATCAGGGATCCGGCGAGCATCGGCGCGATCGTTCCGGCGTTGATGGCGGCCAGGACGAAATGCAGGAAACCCTGCAAGGACGACGCCAGGCCGCGCATCGTCGGAAAGAGATCGAGCAGCAATAGCGTCGCAGATGGCATGGTGACGCTACTGCCGACGGCGTAGATCATGATCGGCAGCACATGCCACGGTACGCCCGGCGGAACAAGCGCTGCGACGCCGATGTCGGTCGCAACACCGACGAACATCAAAATGTAACCTAGACCGATCGTTCGGCGTGGCGTCATCATCCCGGCGGTGCGTCCGGAGATAAGCGCGCCGATCATCACCCCGGTGATCATCGGGATGAAGAGCCACGCGAAACCGTAACTGGACACGCCGAGCAGATCCATCAAAAAGGATGGAGCCACGGCGATATAGAGAAAGAATGCGGCGAAGTTCAGCGCGGGGATCGCGCCGAGCAGCAGGAATTCGGGGCGCCGGAGGACGTTGACGTAATTGCGCCATAGATGCCGCGGCAGCAGCGATTGACGAGCGCTTACAGGCAATGTTTCCGGAAGCCGCTTCGACGCCCAGGTCAGCAATGCGATGACCAGCGCCAACAGCAGCCAGAAGATCGCCCGCCAGCCGAAGACGTTGAGCAGCACACCACCGAGAACGGGAGCGATCGCCGGCGCAACGCCAAAGACCAGCGTGATCTGCGACATCAGCCGTTGCGCTTCGGCGCCGTGAAAGCGGTCGCGGATGATCGCCCGGCCGACGACGATCCCCGCGCCCGCGCAGATCCCCTGCAGTGCGCGGAACAGCCACAGCGTCTCGATGTTCCCGGCGATAGCGCAACCAAGCGTGGCGAGTGCGTAGATCGCGAGACTCGCCAACACAACCGGCCTCCGCCCCAGCGCGTCGGCGAGGGCGCCGTGCCAGAGCATCATGAACGCATAGGCGAACAGATACACCGACAGCGTCTGTTGCACCGCGATCGGTGGAACGCTGAACTCGCGCCCGATGGCGTGGAATGCGGGGAGGTACGCATCGATCGAAAACGGCCCGAGCATTGCCAGGGCGGCGATCAGGATCGCCAGCGACCACGTCCGAACGTGCACGGCCGTCATCGACGGAGCCGCGGCTCGCTTCGCGCATCATCCGACCAATTTTCGGCTCGATTCACAGCTCATAGCTTTCCGCTTTGCCCTGCAAGGCCGCGTCGATCGCAGAGCGGTCGAACTGCGGTGCGAACAGCGTGATGAACTCGTAGACGAAGCCGCGCAAATAGACGCCGCGGCGGAGCGCCAGGCGTGTCGTGCTGGCAGCGAAAAGATGGCCGGCATCGAGCTTGTCGAATTGGGTGTCGCGCGCCGGGTCGTACGCCATTTGGGCAATGATGCCGACGCCGAGACCGAGCTCGACGTAGGTCTTGATCACGTCCGAATCGAGCGCAGTCAGCACGACATTGGGCTCGATGCCCTTGGCGTCGAAGGCGGCGTTGATCTGCGAGCGGCCGGTGAAGCTGAAGTCGTACGTGACTATGGGGTAACGGGCCAGAGCCTCGAGCGTCAGCGGCCGGACCTTGGCCAGCGGGTGACCTTTGGGAACCAGCACGCATCGATTCCAGGTGTAGCAGGGCAGCGAAACCAGGCCCGGATAGTCGGCGAGTGCCTCGGTGGCGATTCCGACGTCCACATCGGCACGCTGCGTCTGTTCCGCGACCTGCGCGGGATTCCCCTGGTGCAGCAACAAGCGGACCTTCGGATACCGTTCGGTGAAACGCTTGAGCACCGGCGGCAGAACGTAGCGCGCCTGGGTGTGAGTCGTGGCTATGGCGAGCGCCCCGGTATCCTCGCTCTTGAATTCCGCGCCGACCCGCTTCAGGTTGTTCAGTTCCTGCAGCGCCCGCCGCGCGGTCGCGACGATCACCTCGCCGCCGGCGGTGAGAGCAGCCAGCCGCTTGCCCTGCCGAATGAAAATCGGGACGCCCAGCTCGTCCTCGAGCTGCCGAATCTGCTTGCTGATGCCTGGCTGCGAGGTGAACAAGGCATCGGCGGCCACCGACACATTAAGGCCGTGATCGACGACGGCGCAGAGATAACGGAGCTGCTGAAGGTTCACTGCGGCCTCGTTATAACCCTAGGATAGAATATATGGGAATTATATAGCGACATCCCGGTTTTGCCTGTGCGGGCCGCTTCCTCCGACGCCGATGGCGCAATACTTTTCGATCCACCCAGTTGACCCTCAGGCGCGGCTCATTCGCCAAGCCGCCGCGATCGTGCGCAGCGGCGGCGTCATCGCCTATCCGACCGACTCCAGCTACGCTTTCGGCTGCCGGATCGGCGACCTGGCCGCCGCCGGTCGAATCCGGCAGCTGCGCGCGGTAGACGACAAGCATCAGCTGACCCTGGTGTGCCGGGACCTCAGCGAAATCGGACGCTACGCGCAGCTCAATAACGAGCAATTCAGGATCATCAAGCTGGGCGTGCCTGGCAGTTACACCTTTCTGCTGCAGGCAACGCGCGAGGTGCCGCGGCGTCTCAAACATCCACGCCGCCGCACAATAGGCGTGCGCGTGCCCGATCATGCGGTCGTTCAGCAATTGCTCGCCGAATTGGGCGAACCGCTGCTTTCGTCGACGCTGATACCGGCCGGCGCGACCGGGCCGTTGAACGATCCGGCCGAGATTCGTGCGCGCTATCAGCATTCGCTCGATCTGATCATCGACGGCGGCGCGTGCCATCTGGAGCCGACGACCGTCGTCGATCTGGCGACGACTCCGTTCGCGATCACACGCTTGGGGCGCGGCGACCCGGCGCGGCTCGGCCTGGTCGAGGTCTCCGCATGAGGCCGTCCGCGATCCCGGCAAGCGTCCGCGACAGCCAGCTGGTAGAATGCGCAACCCATGGATTTTTCGCTGATCGAGACCATCGCGCTCTACGCGGTGCCGGTGGTTTTCGCCATTACCTTGCACGAAGCGTCCCATGGCTACGTCGCCCGCATTTTCGGCGACCATACCGCGTACATGCTCGGCCGGGTGACGCTGAACCCGATCAAGCACATCGATCCGGTCGGCACGGTGATCGTACCGCTCGCCCTGCTGCTGCTCTCGAAACTAGCGGGCGGCGGCGGTTTCCTGTTCGGCTGGGCGAAGCCGGTACCGGTGAATTTCGGCAACCTGAATCATCCGAAGCGCGACATGCTCTGGGTTGCCGCAGCCGGACCGGCGGCGAACTTCGCGATGGCGTTCTTCTGGATGCTGATCTATCGGCTGAGCTCGCCCGACGGCGCGCTTGCCAGCGACGGCATGCTATTGATGAGCCGGGCGGGAGTCCTGGTCAATGTCGTGCTGATGGTGCTGAACCTGCTGCCTATTCCGCCGCTAGATGGGGGACGGATCGCGATCAGCCTGCTGCCGCAGTCGCTCGCCTCTGGCTATGCGCGGCTCGAACCTTATGGCTTCATGATCATTCTGCTGCTGCTTGCGACGAATTTCCTGGATCGGCTGATGTCGCCGATGATTTCCATGGTGCTCCGGCTGCTGCAGGTGCTGGCCGGCTTCTAGCCGCGTCAGCCTCATGAAGGCACGCAATGTTCTCTGATCGCGTACTGTCGGGCATGCGACCCACCGGTCGCATGCACATCGGTCACTACCACGGCGCATTGAAGAACTGGCTGCGGCTCCAGGAGGAATACGAGTGCCTGTATTTCGCGGCCGACTGGCACGCGCTGACGACCCACTACGAGACGCCCGAGCGGATCGAGGACAGTGTCTGGGAAATGTTCATCGACTGGCTCGCAGCGGGCATCAACCCGACCCGGTCGACGATTTTCATCCAGTCGCGCGTCGTCGAGCATGCGGAGCTGACCCTGCTGCTGGGCATGATGGCGCCCGTCGGCTGGCTCGAGCGCGTGCCGACCTACAAGGAGCAGCAGCAAAAGCTCGCCGATCGCGACCTGACGACGTTCGGCTTTCTCGGCTATCCGGTAATGCAGGCGGCGGACATCCTGATCTACCGGGCGAATATGGTCCCGGTCGGTGAAGACCAGGTCTCGCATCTCGAGCTGGTGCGGGAGCTCGCGCGCCGGTTCAACCACATCTATGGCCGCGAGGCCGACTTCGAAGAGAAGGCAAGAGCCGCGATCAAGAAGCTCGGATCGAAGCGTGCGAAGCGCTACGCGCAGCTCCGCACCGCGTTCCAGGAGCAAGGCGACCAGGCCGCGCTTGAAACCGCTCGCGAGATGCTGGATGAAGCACAGAACCTGGCACTGGGCGACCGCGAGCGCCTGTTCGGCTATCTCGAAGGCTCGCGCCGGGTCATTCTTCCCGAACCACACCCGCTGTTGACCGACACGCCAAAAGTGCCCGGCACCGACGGTCAGAAAATGTCCAAGTCGTACGACAATGCGATCTACCTGCGCGAGGAGCCGGCGACGATCACCAGCAAGGTGCGGACGATGCAAACCGATCCGGCGCGGGTCCATCGGTCGGACCCGGGTACCCCAGAGAAGTGTCCGGTCTGGTCGTTGCACCAGATCTACTCGGACCAGGCGACCCGCGACTGGGCGCACAACGGATGCACGACCGCCGGCATTGGCTGTCTCGATTGCAAGCAGCCGGTGATCGACGCGATTATCGCCGAGCAGCGTCCGCTGCATGAACGAGCCCAGAAGTATCTGGACGACCCCTCGCTGGTGCGTGCGATCGTCGCCGACGGTTGCGAGCGGGCGCGAAAACTCGCCGAAGAGACGATGCGCGACGTGCGCGATGCGATGGGGCTGGGCTACACGTGATGGCGAACGACGCCGAAGCACCGGTGATCGATCTCGCCCAGGCAGCCGGCGCGCCGGTCGCCAAGGTCTACGGCCAGCCGATGCTGGCGTTGCCGCAGGACCTGTACATCCCGCCGGAAGCGCTCGAAATCTTCCTCGAAAGCTTTGAAGGGCCGCTCGACCTCTTGCTTTATTTGATCCGAAAGCAGAACATCAACGTCCTCGACATCCCAATGGCGGAGTTGACGCGCCAGTATTTGGGTTATGTCGAAATGATGCGCCGTACGCAGCTCGAGCTGGCCGCCGAATACCTGCTGATGGCGGCGGTGCTGATCGAGATCAAGTCCCGACTGCTGTTGCCGAAGCCTCCGCAGCTGGGTCAGGAGCCCGCGGACCCTCGCGCCGAGCTTGTTCGGCGGCTGCTCGAGTACGAGCGCATGAAGGCGGGGGCCCAGGCGCTCGACGAGCTGCCGTTGGTCGAGCGGGACTATGCGCTGGTGCGGGTCTGGTTCGAGCGCGTCGCGAGCGCGCGCTTACCCGACGTCGACGCCGATGACCTGAAGGCGGCATGGGCTGGACTGGTGGCCCGGGCGCGTGTAAACCGCCACCACCTCGTCACGCGCGAGCAGTTGTCGGTGCGCAGCCAGATGAGCCGCCTGCTGAAGTTGCTGGAGCGCGGGCACTTCGTTGCATTCACGACCTTGTTCGACGGGCGTAGCAGTGTCGCGCAACTGGTCGTGACGTTTCTGGCGATTCTCGAGCTCACCCGGGAAAGCCTGCTTGAACTGGCACAAGCCGAGCCGTTCGCGCCGATCTATGTGCAACGGAAGGGCGATCCGGCGTTCACGCTGGAAGGGGAAAGCGAAGCCTGATTCCGGCGCGGCGCGGCTTGCCGCATCCGACGACGACGGCGCCTACCGGTGTAGCGGAAGGCCTTCGATCCGGCGTGCGCCGGCTCGAGCCACGCCCCGCGCTATTTGGAACTGAAATGAAATGGATTTGAAACACATCGAAGACATTCTCGAGGCCGTACTGCTCGTTGCCGGCGAACCGCTGCCTGTCGCTCAGCTGTCGAAGCTGTTCGACCCGCCGCTCGAACCCGACGTCGTTCGCAATCTGCTCGACCGGATCCGCGAAAACTGGAATGGTCGCAACGTCGAGCTCGTCCAGGTCGCCACCGGCTGGCGCTTCCAGGCCAAACCCGCGATCCAGCCTTTTCTGGAAAGGCTCTCGCCGGATAAGCCTCCACGCTACTCGCGCGCCGTAATGGAGACGCTGGCGATCATCGCCTACCAGCAACCGGTCACCCGTGGCGACATCGAAGCGATTCGCGGTGTCGCGGTGTCGACCCACATCGTCAAGACGCTGGAAGACCGGCAATGGATCGAGGCGGTCGGCCATCGTGAAACACCCGGGCGGCCGGCGCTGTACGCGACGACCCGGACCTTTCTCGACGATCTCAACCTTCGTTCCCTCGCCGAACTGCCGCCATTGGCGGAACTGGACACTTCCCACCTGATGGAGTTATCCGATGCCCCAGCAAAGGCCGCCGAGGTCGAACTCGCGCTCGCGAGTCCGATCCTCAGCCCACGGACCGACGTACCCGACGCATCCGACGCACCAGACGCGGCGGACGGACGATCGGTCCCGCCCGAATCAACCCAGACGCTCCACTGAGCCGGTCTTCACCGAGCCGCAGCGCCTGCACAAGCTGCTGGCGCAGTGCGGCTACGGCTCGCTGCGCGGGCTGGAAGAGTTGATCATCGCCGGACGGATTACCGTCAATCGGCAACCGGCAGAAGTCGGTCAGAAGGTCGGTCCCAGCGACCAGGTCCGCATCAACGGCGAGCTGGTGCGAATCCGCTTTGCGCCCCCGCGTGCGCGCGTGCTGCTTTATCACAAGCCGGCTGGGGAGATCGTCAGCCGGGCCGATCCAGAAGGTCGGCCGACGGTGTTCGACAAGCTGCCCCGTCTTGGCAGCGCGAAATGGATTGCGGTCGGCCGTCTCGATTTCAATAGCGAGGGGCTGCTGCTTTTCACGACGCTGGGCGAGCTCGCAAACCGCCTGATGCATCCGCGCTACGAAGTCGAGCGCGAGTACGCGGTGCGCATCGTAGGCTCGCTGAACCCGGAGCAGGAGCGCGCGTTGCTCGAAGGCATCGAGCTCGAGGATGGTCCGGCGCGGGTGCTTTCGCTCGCGGACGGGGGCGGCGAAGGATCGAATCACTGGTACAAGATCACGCTCCCCGAGGGCCGTAATCGCGAAGTGCGGCGCTTGTTCGAGGCGCTCGGGCTGATGGTGAGCCGCCTGATACGCACGCGCTACGGCGTGGTCAGCATGCCGCCGCAGCTCAAGCGCGGGCAGACGCTGGAATTGGGGCCCGATGAATTGAACAAGCTGATGACCGCCGCAGGAATGCTAGGCGGCGATGTGCGCGCGAACGATCCCGACGAACAGCCTCGCCACGGACACGACGCCGACGACGACGTGCACGATGAAGAAGAAATCGACGGCAACCGCGGCACCTACGGGGCGCGCGAGGAGTCCGGCGCGCGCGAGATCGACGGCAACCGCGAACCGCTCCCAGGCAAGCCGTCGTCACGCCCGGTGAATCCGGGCCGCGGGCGGCCGCACAGCCACCGTGGCGCCGGAACGCCGCCGGGAATCCCCGGCGTCCCGGGAGGCACCGCGCCGCGCGGTGGCCCGAAACAGCGCGGGGGCCATGGACATCAAGGCGGACGCGGCGGGCCCGGTGGACGCGGCGGCGGCGCCATCGCCGCCGGCGGCCCGGGTGGCGGGCGCAGTGGACCGCGCGGTCGGCGTGGACCGCGCGGCGGCGGTCAGCCGGGCGGGGGCGGTCAACGCAGTGGTGGTGGTCAGGGCGGTGGCAGTCAGGGCGGTGGCGGTCAGGGCGGTGGTGGCCAGGGCGGTGGCGGTCAGGGCGGTGGCGGTCAGGGCGGAGGTGGCGGTCAGCCGTGAGTTGAAGCGGTAGCCGCGACGAACCCCGCTAACCGAAGCGCGGCGCACGCTTGTCGAGAAATGCGCCAATTCCTTCGACGAAGTCCTGCGTGGCACTGCATGCGGCGAAGCTTGCCGCTTCCGCATCGAGCTGCATCGACAGCGAATGCCCCAGCGATTGATTGATCAGGCGCTTGCCGTTGCGTAGCGCCAGTGCCGGTCCGCTCGCCACCGCGGCGGCAAGCTTTCCGACGGCGGCTCCGAGCTCGGCTTCCGGCACGATCCGATTGATCAGGCCGAGGCGCAACGCCTCGTCGACGCCGAATCGCTCGCCCAAGAGAACGATTTCCATCGCCTTCTTGACACCGACGATCCGCGGCAGCGCGTAGGTCGCACCGCCATCCGGCGTCAGTCCGATATGGCGATACGCTGAGGTGAAATAGCTGGAATCTGCGGCCACCGCGAGATCGCAGGCGCACATCAGCGACAGGCCGAAACCGGCAACCGCACCATGCACGGCGGCGATCACGGGGTGCGGCATCCGGTAGAACGTCTCGACTGCCGTGTGCACGCGCTGGACGATAAGTGCGAAATCCTGCCGCCGCTGCGCAGGTGGCGCGCCGAGATTCGCGGCGAAGGTGCGAATGTCTCCGCCCGCCATGAAATGCCGTCCGGCCCCGCGGATGACGACGCAGCGCACGCTGTCATCGGCCGCGAGCGCTACGGCGTTGACGACCAGCGCCTCCATCATTGCCAGGTCCAGGCTATTGAGCGAGTCCGGCCGGTTCAAGGTCAGCGTTGCGATCGGCCCTTCGCGAGCGAGCAGGATCGAGTCGTCAGTCACGGCGGCAGGGTATCGTGAATCGGGATCGGGGTGTCAAGCGCCGCGCGCGCCATCGCGCTCGTCGTCCGGTTCGTCGAGAGCCGATGCCGGGGCGGCTTCGCCTTGCCGGAATGGGCTCGCGCGCTCGAGCTCGTCGACCGTCTGCGCGACGTCGGTCCGCTCGCGAGCCACAAAGGCCTCGATCGCGCGGGAGAAATCCGGGTCCGCGATCGCATGCGCCGAGCGCGTCGTCACCGGCAGGAAGCCTCGAGCGAGCTTGTGCAAGCCCTGCGCGCCGCCTTCGAACAAGGCGATGCGGCGCTCGATGCAGAACTCGATTGCCTGGTAATAGCAAGCCTCGAAGTGCATGCCCGGCACATGGCTGGTCGCGCCCCAGTATCGGCCCCATAGCGTGCCGCGATCGAACACGTCCAGCGCCGCGCAGACAGCCTTGCCGTGACGGCTGCCGATGACTAGAACGACATTGCCGGGCATCGTCGCACCGATGCGTTCGAAAAATGGTAGCGACAGGTAAGGCGTCGAACCGTGCTGGCGATACGTGTTGACGTAGCAACGGTAAAAGAAGGCCCATTCCGAGGCGTTGATGTCGCCCCCGGTCAGACGACGGAAACTGATCCCGGCCTCGTTCAACCGACGCCGCTCCTGACGGATTTTTTTTCGCTTGTCGTGATTCAACGTCGACAGGAAATCGGCGAAGTCGCGGTATCCGGGGTTTTGCCAGTGAAACTGAAGGCTGTCTCGCATCAGCAGGCCCGCCGCCGCGCACTGCGCAGCGTCGTCGGCATCCGGGAAGAGGATGTGCAGCGACGAGAGGCGTTCCTCGGCCAGCAGCGACAGCGCGCCTTCGAGCAAACGCTGCCTTGCCTGTTTGCTGGCGGCCAGCAGTCGCGGCCCGGTGGCCGGCGTGAACGGGATCGCCGCGAGGAGCTTCGGATAATAGCGCTGCCCGTGGCGACGGTACGCGTCGGCCCAGGACCAGTCAAACACGTATTCGCCGTAGGAGTGTGCCTTCAGATACAGCGGCATCGCGCCGATCAGCGCCTCGTCTTGCCGCAACAGCAGATAGCGCGGCGCCCATCCGGTTTTCGGCGAGGCACATCCGGTCTCGTGCAACGCGTGCAGGAATGCGTGCGAAAGCAACGGTTGCCCGGCGACCAGCGCATCCCAGGATGACGGCTGAACCGAAGCGAGCGTGTCGGTAACGTGCAGCGATAACGGGGGCATGCTTGGGCCGATTGTCGCGTGAAGACTTGCCACCGGCAAGCGCACCACATTCGAGTGGGCCAGCGGATCGAGCGCGCCGCGAAAAGCCCGATCCTGATCTTCTTTCGGCGCGCGGCGGCAGGGCTTCGGGACGCGAACCCGCACTGGCACGCGTGGTAAAATTTAGCTCATGCGCATCGCGATCGCCCAGCTGAACCAGATGGTCGGCGATCTCCCCGGCAACGCCGCGCGCATTCTCGAAGCGGTGGATGCAGGCAGGCGTGGCGGCGCGGACCTGGTCGTCACGCCCGAATTGTCGCTCTGCGGATACCCGCCCGAAGATCTGCTGCTCCGCCCGGCGTTTCTCGAAGCTTGCGCGCTCGAGCTGGGACGGATCGCGACGCGCATCTCCGGCCCGGCCGTCCTGGTCGGATATCCGGAAATGGGCACTGGTGGCTCGCGGCACAATGCCGTCGCCGTGATCCGCGACGGCAGGATCGTCGCCCGGTACCGCAAGCATACGCTGCCTAATTACACAGTCTTCGACGAGCAGCGTTATTTCACGTCGGGCACCGAGCCATGCGTGTTCGATGCGGCCGGCGTCAGAGTCGGAGTGGTGATTTGCGAGGACATCTGGTTTCCCGGGCCGGCGCGCGAATCGCGCGCTGCCGGTGCGGAACTGATCGTCGTGCCCAACGGCTCGCCCTACCACACGCGGCAACAATCGTTGCGCCGCGAAGTCGTGACTGCCCGGGCGGTGGAGACCGGTTGTCCGATCGTCTACGTCAACCGCGTAGGCGGGCAGGACGAGCTCGTCTTCGACGGCGCCTCCTTTGTCGTCGACGCGGGCGGCAAAATCGCGCAACAGTTGCCGGCATGGCAGGAGACAATTGCGCTGGCCGAGTTCGACGGTGCTGCGCCCAAGCCGGTGCGAGGCGATCTCGACGCCCGGCTCGAACCGCACGTGTACGCGGCGCTGACGATGGGCGTGCGCGACTACGTCGAGAAGAATCGTTTTCCCGGCGTGCTGCTCGGTCTCTCCGGCGGCATCGATTCGGCGCTGACCCTGGCAGTGGCCGTCGACGCGCTCGGGCGCGAGCGCGTGCGGGCTGCGATGCTGCCTTCGACGTTCAACGCCGCGATCAGCCTCGAGGACGCCCGCACGATGGCGGGCATCCTCGGCGTGCGTTACGACGAGATTCCGATCGATGGTGTCCGGCAGGCGTTTGTCGAGGCGCTCGCGGCCGAATTCAAGGACCTGCCCGAAGACGCCACGGAAGAGAATATCCAGGCACGCATCCGGGGCACGCTGCTGATGGCGATGTCGAACAAGCACGGTTCGATCGTATTGACGACCGGGAACAAGTCGGAAATGGCCGTCGGCTACGCGACCCTCTACGGCGACATGGCAGGCGGTTTTGCCGTTCTCAAGGATATCGACAAGACGCTGGTCTATCGGCTAGCGAATTACCGCAACAGCCTGGGTCGCGTGATTCCCGAGCGCATCATCACTCGCGCCCCGTCCGCGGAGCTCCGGGCCAATCAGACCGACCAGGACAACCTGCCACCATACGACAAACTCGACGCGATACTCGAGGCCTACGTCGAGGAGAACCTGAGTCCGTCCGAGATCATTGCGCGTGGGTATTTGCCGGCGCAAGTCGCACAGGTCGTGCGGCTGATAAAGTTTGCCGAGTACAAGCGGCGCCAAGCGGCCGTCGGCATTCGTATCACGCCGCGCGGCTTTGGCAAGGACTGGCGCTATCCGATCACGTCGGCATGGGCGGATTGGAAGGACGGCGCCAACTGACGGTCGGCGCTTGCGGCACGCCGCTCGCTGGTTGCGGCGGCCCGGCTGGTGTAACCTAACAGCGGCAGGCAGACGGCGCGAATTCGCGGCGAAACAGGGGCGGGGAATGAAAAAAGTCGAAGCGATCATCAAGCCGTTCAAGCTCGACGAGGTGCGGGAGGCCTTGTCGGAGATCGGCGTAAGCGGTCTGACGGTCACCGAAGTGAAGGGTTTCGGACGGCAGAAAGGTCACACCGAGCTTTACCGCGGCGCCGAATACGTGGTCGATTTTTTGCCCAAGGTCAAGGTCGAAGTCATCGTCGCCGACAGTCTGGTCGAGCGCGCGATCGACTCCATCGTCAAGGCGGCGCGCACCGGGAAAATCGGTGACGGCAAGATCTTCATCACCGCCGTCGAGCAGGTCGTGCGGATTCGCACGGGCGAGTCGGGGGAAGCGGCGGTCTGATCGCCGCTTCGGCGACTGGAAATTCGATAGCAACTCGAGGAGCTGGCCATCATGTCGATGCTGAGGGATTTTCGCGATTTCGCAGTCAAGGGAAACGTGATCGATCTGGCCGTCGCGGTCATCATCGGCGCCGCATTCGGCAAGATCGTCGACTCGCTGGTCAAGGACCTGATCATGCCAGTGATCGGCAGGATCTTCGGTGGGCTGGACTTCTCCAACTCTTTCATCATGCTCGGGTCGCCGCCTGCCGGATACACGGGCCCGATGACCTACGATGCGCTGACCAAGGCCGGTGTGCCGCTGCTGGCGTACGGCAACTTCATCACGGTCCTCATCAATTTCATCATCCTGGCCTTCGTCATTTTCTGGATGGTCCGACAACTCACTTCGATCAGGAAAAGGATCGATCCTGCGTCCGCGGTCGCTCCGGTTCCCGAGGACGTGCTGCTGCTGCGGGAAATCCGCGATGCGCTGAAAAAATAATTCGCTACGCCGCTTCGGCGGTGTCGAACGGCGCCGCGTTGACCCTGGCCGCGCTTGCTGCCAGAATCCGCCGGCGGCAACCGACGCTTCAGGCAGCGCGTGGAAAACGGCGCCTACTGCTCCCTGTCATACATGAACGTTCACCGCGTCGCGGCCGCCAGAGCCCGCGCTCGCAACGGAGGAATACGATGAGGAAATCAGGCCTGGGTCTCGGGCTGGCCATGCTCGCAGCCTGCGGGCTCGCTTGTGCCGATGTCAATGTCGGAGTGACGCTGTCGGCCACCGGCCCGGCGGCATCGTTGGGCATTCCGGAAAAGAACACGATCGAGATGCTGGGCTCGCCGACCATCGGGGGACAAAAGATCCGCTTCATCGTGCTGGACGACAAGTCGGACACGACCGAGGCGGTCAAGAACACCCGCAAGCTGATCAGCGAGGAAAAGGTGGATGCGATCGTCGGGTCGACGGTGACGCCGAATTCGCTGGCGATGCGCGACGTAGTCAACGAAGCCGAAGTGCCGATGATATCGATGGCGGCTTCGGCGCTCATCATCAATCCCGCCGATCCGAAGACCCGATGGGTATTCAAGACCCCGCAGAACGATTCGCTGATGGCCGATGCCGTCGCCGTTCACATGCGCGCCAGCGGTGCGCAGACGGTGGGCTTCATCGGTTTCGCTGACGCGTACGGCGACAGCTGGCTGACCGAGATGAAGCGCTCGACTCAGACGGCGGGCATCAAGATCGTCGACGAGGAAAAATACAATCGCAACGATCCCAGCGTAACGGGGCAGGTGCTGAAGCTACTCGCTGCGCATCCCGATGCGATTTTGATCGCGGGCTCGGGTACCCCTGCCGCGACGCCGCACAAGGAGCTGATCGCGCGCGGCTACAAGGGCCGGATCTACCAGACGCACGGCGTCGCGAACGCCGACTTCCTGCGGGTGGTCGGTGCCGACGGCAACGGCGCGGTGCTGCCGGCCGGACCCATGCTGGTTTATGAGCAGTTGCCCGACAGCAACGCCGTTAAAGCATCCGCGGCCGAATACGTGAATACCTACGAAGGCAAATACGGTCCGGGCAGCCGGACGACGTTCGGCGGCCACGCATGGGACGCGTACAAATTGCTGCAGCGGGCGATACCCGAGGCGTTGAAGAAGGCGCAGCCGGGCACGAAGGAATTTCGCGTGGCGTTGCGCGACGCGCTCGAAAATGCCAAGGATGTCGCCGGAAGCAATGGCATTTTCAGCATGAGCACGTCAGACCACAATGGCATGGACAACCGGGCCCGCGTTATCGTCAAGATCGAGAACGGCAAGTGGGTCCTGAGCAAATGAACTGACGCTCACCGGGCCGGCTGCGGAACCCTCGCAGCCGGCCTTTTGTTTCTGCGCGCCACGGGGCTACCAACATTCGATGGACCTCTCGATCGCAGCGCTGCTGGCGCAGGACGGCGTCACCAACGGCGCGATCTACGCGCTGCTGTCACTGGCGCTGGTCCTCGTATTCGCGGTAACGCGGATCATCTTCGTTCCGGCCGGCGAGTTCGTGACCTACGGCACTCTGACGCTGGCCTCGCTGCAACTCGGCAAGTCGCCCGGATCCGTCGGTCTGCTGATCGGTCTCGCGGGGCTCGCGGGCGCGATGGAGCTCTACGCGGCGGCGCGCAACCGAGACTGGCGCCGGCTGCCCCGCCGGCTGGCGGTCTATCTGATCGCGCCGCTGGCGATTGCCGCGCTCGTTCATATGCTGGCGCCGCTGACGCTTGCCTTTCCGCTGCAGATAGTGCTCGCGGTCGCGATCGTCACCGCGCTCGGGCCGCTGCTTTATCGCGTCGCCTACCAGCCGCTGGCCGAGGCATCGATATTGGTGCTGCTGATCGTGTCGGTCGCCGTGCATTTCGCCATGCTCGGCCTCGGCTTGTGGTATTTCGGCGCTGAAGGGTCGCGCACACCGGCGTTCACGTCGGCGTCCTACCGCATCGGGGACGTGCAGATCAGTGGACAGAGCCTGCTGGTGCTGCTGTTCTCGCTGCTGGTCATTGCCGCGCTTTATCTCTTCTTCGGCCGGACGCTCTATGGCAAGGCGCTGCGCGCGACGGCGCTCAATCGCGTCGGCGCGCGCCTGGTCGGTATCAGCCCCAACCTGGCAGGAAGCCTGACGCTGACCTTGGCCGCGTTGTTGTGCGCTTTTTCCGGGGTGCTGATCGGGCCCATCACGACCGTCTACTACGACTCAGGCTTCCTGGTGAGTCTGAAAGGCTTTGTCGGGGCGATCATCGGCGGCATGTCGAGCTATCCGCTGGCGGCAGCCGGTGCGTTCCTCGTGGGACTGCTCGAATCGTACTCCTCGTTCTGGGCGAGTGCGTTCAAGGAAGTTATCGTTTTCACCCTGATCATCCCGGTGCTGCTCTGGCGCTCGCTGACGACGCACCATCACGAGGAAGAAGAGTGATGCGATGAGGCGCGCGGCGCTCCTGGTGTTCGTCGCAGCGCTCTTGGCCGCGCCGTTCGCAGCGCCGCCATTCTGGATCACGCTGCTCAACTATATCGGCCTCTATAGCATCGTCGCGCTCGGACTGGTGTTGCTGACTGGTGTTGCGGGGCAGACATCTTTCGGCCAGGCCGCGTTCGTCGGACTCGGCGCCTATACGACAGCGTACCTCTCGCTGAACTATCCGGCGCTGTCGCCATGGTTGAATCTGGTCGTCGGCATGGCGCTGACCGCCCTCGTTGCGCTGGGCCTCGGCTTCATCACGCTGCGGATGAGGGGTCATTACCTGCCGTTGGCGACGATCGCGTGGGGCATAAGTATTTTCTACGTGTTTGGCAATCTGGACTTCCTCGGCGGGAATACCGGAATGGGCGGTATCGCGGCCCTTTCGTTTTTCGCGTGGGAGCTGCGCAACGAGCGTCACATCTACTACCTGATCTGGCTGATCGTGCTGGTCAGTCTGTGGATGGCAGATAATCTGCTGGACTCGCGCCCGGGAAGGGCGGTGCGGGCGCTCAAAGGCGGCCTGGAAATGGCGGAAGCCTTCGGCGTCGATGCAGGGCGTTTGAAAATTGTCGTCTTCGTCTATGCCGCACTGCTGGCCTGCATCTCCGGTTGGCTGTACGCGCATCTCCAGCGCTTCGTCAACCCGACGCCTTTCGGCATCAACCAGGGCATCGAATACCTGTTCATGGCGGTGGTCGGCGGCGCAGGCAGCGTCTGGGGCGCTGTCGTCGGCGCGACGCTGATCTCGCTGTTGAAGCAACTGCTGCAGAGCTGGCTGCCGCAATTGCTGGGGCGCGAAGGCAATTTCGAAGTGGTCGTGTTCGGCATACTGATGATCCTGCTGCTGCAACGCACACGCGAGGGCGTCTGGCCGTGGCTGGCGCGATTGTTGCCTGCCGAGGCGGTACGCGACGTCGAGGCCGCAGCTGCCTTGCCGCGACGCGCCAGTCCGCACGGATCGGTGCCGGTGCTGACCGTCGAGCGCGCGCGCAAGGAATTCGGCGGCTTGGTCGCGGTCGACGATCTGTCGTTCGAGATCCGGCCCGGCGAAATTCTCGGCCTTATCGGGCCGAACGGAGCGGGCAAGAGCACGATGTTCAACCTGATCAGCGGCGCGCTGCCGCTAAGCCGCGGCACGATCACTTTCAACGGCGAGCAGATCGGCGGCCGGCAGCCTTTCCAGATCGCGCAACTGGGCATCGGTCGCACGTTCCAGCATGTCAAGCTGATCGGGAGCATGTCGGTGCTCGACAATGTCGCGCTCGGCGCCTACTTGCGCGGCCGGGCCGGGGTTGCTCGCGCCGCGCTGCGCCTGGACCGGCGGGAGGAAGCGCGCGTGCGTGCCGAGGCGGCGGCACAGGTTGCTCGCGTAGGACTGGCTGATTCGCTGCATGCGCCGGCTGGCTCGTTGCCGCTCGGGCGCCAGCGGATCGTCGAGATCGCCCGCGCGCTTGCGGCCGATCCATTGCTGCTCCTGCTCGACGAGCCCGCGGCGGGACTGCGTTTCATGGAAAAGCAGCAGCTTGCGGCCCTGTTGCGCAGTCTGCGCGAGAACGGGATGACCATTTTGCTGGTCGAGCATGATATGGATTTCGTCATGGGATTGACCGACCGCCTGGTCGTGATGGATTTCGGCGAGAAGCTCGCCGAAGGGCTGCCGGCCGATATCCAGCGCAATCCTGCGGTGCTCGAGGCGTATCTGGGCGCTGTTTGACCCGGCGACCGCCATGAGCGCATTGCTCGAAATCGTCGATCTGCACGTCGCCTATGGCAAGGTCGAGGCGGTGCAGGGCGTATCGCTGACGGTCGACGAAGGCAGCATCGTCACGGTGATCGGCCCCAACGGGGCCGGCAAGACGACGTTGCTTGCTGCGATCATGGGATTGCTGCCGTCGCGCGGCGACATCGTGTACGCCGGCGCCCGCGTGAACCGGGCCAGCGTGGAAGAGCGCGTGGCGCAACGACTTTGCCTGGTACCGGAGCGGCGCGAATTGTTCGCTGCGATGACCGTAGCGGACAACCTGGAGCTCGGCGCGTTTCAACGCCATCGCGCGCATGACAGGACGCTAAACAAAGCGCGGGACGAGATCTACCAGCGGTTCCCGCGGCTCGCGGAGCGTCGGGCCCAGCTTGCTGGTACGCTGTCGGGCGGCGAGCGCCAGATGCTCGCGCTCGGCCGCGCGTTGATGGCGGGGCCGCGATTGTTGATGCTGGACGAGCCCAGCCTCGGCCTGGCGCCGCTGATCGTCAGGGAAATCTTCGGCATCATCGCCGCGCTCCAGGCCAGCGGTGTGTCCATTCTGCTGGTCGAGCAGAATGCGCGCGCTGCGCTGCAGATCGCCAGCCACGGCTATGTTCTCGAAACCGGGACGGTTGCGATCGCCGGACCCAGCGAGGCGATATCGCGCGATGCGCGTGTCGCGGCGACCTATCTCGGACGCATGCCGGACAGCAACACCGCGACGTAGTGCGCGCGCGAGGGCCCTTGTGTCAACAGCCGTGCGCCCCGACAATGCGGGTATCCGTCGTTTCTGAGTGAATTCCCCGTGACCAATCTCGCCGTTCCGCCAGTCAAGTCAGCGCTTCTCGAGCAGGCGACTCGACTGTTGCTCGCTCCTGCAGCCCTCGAGCTTCGTCAGTTGTCCGACGTGCTCGCCGGCATCCACGGTCATCGCATCGATCATGCCGACCTCTATTTCCAGTATTCGCGCGTCGAAAGCTGGAGTCTCGAGGAGGGGATAGTCAAGTCGGGTTCGTTCTCGATCGATCGCGGCGTGGGCGTGCGCGCGATCTCGGGAGAAAAGACCGCGTTCGCTTATTCCGACGACATCAGCCTCGACGCATTGACGCAGGCGGCGACGGCAACGCGCGCGATCGGGCGGCAGGGCCAGTCCGCCGTCGCGGCACTCGACCGGGTGGGTGGGGCGAGAACGCTCTACTCGGCGAACGACCCGGTCACGGCACTGACCGACGAGGCAAAAGTCGCGCTGCTCGAGCGCCTGGAGCGGCTGGCGCGGGCGCGCGACCCGAGGATCACGCAGGTCATGGCATCGCTCGCCGGCGAATACGAGGCGATCCTCGTGGCGCGCAGCGACGGGTCGATCGCCGCGGACGTCCGGCCGCTGGTGCGGATTTCACTCAATGTGATTGCCGAGCACAACGGTCGCCGCGAGCAGGGAATGGCCGGCGGAGGCGGGCGCGTCGACTACGGGTACTTTACCGACGCGCTGCTCGAATCCTATGCGGCGCAGGCGGTCGATCAGGCGCTGATGAATCTCGATGCACGCGATGCTCCCGCCGGCACGATGACCGTCGTCCTCGGCCATGGCTGGCCGGGCATCCTGCTGCACGAGGCGATTGGTCACGGCCTGGAAGGCGATTTCAACCGCAAGGGCACATCGGCCTTTTCCGGGCGGGTGGGTCAGCGCGTCGGGGCGCGCGGCGTGACCGTGGTCGACGATGGAACGATCCCCGATCGCCGCGGCTCGCTCAACATCGACGACGAAGGCAATCCGACGCAGCGCACGGTGCTGATTGAGGATGGCATCCTCAAAGGCTACATGCAGGATTCACTGAATGCGCGGCTGATGGGGGTCGCCCCCACCGGCAATGGACGCCGGGAGTCGTTCGCACACATGCCGATGCCGCGAATGACCAACACGATCATGTTGAACGGCGACAGAGATCCGGCGGAGATCATAGCCTCGGTGCAAAACGGCCTGTATGCGATCAACTTCGGCGGCGGACAGGTCGACATCACCAACGGTAAGTTCGTGTTTTCGGCAGCCGAGGCCTGGAAGATCGAAAACGGGAAGCTCGCCTATCCGGTCAAGGGTGCAACGCTGATAGGCAACGGTCCCGACGCATTGACCCGCGTATCGATGATCGGCAACGACATGGCGATGGACTCCGGCATCGGCACTTGCGGCAAGGAAGGGCAGAGCGTACCGGTGGGTGTCGGACAGCCTACGCTGCGCATCGACGGCTTGACCGTCGGAGGGACCGCCTGAGCGCGCGGCGCGCAGTTATCGCACTCAGTGCAGCGGCCCTGCGGGCTGGATGGCAGCGATCGCCGGCGCCGGCGACGAATGGTGCATGACCATCCGCCAGCCGGAAGGCGTGCGCAAAAACACATTGGTGACGATCGCCGCGCCCCGGGGCTTGGTATCGCTGCCCACGGTGACTTGTTCGATAGCGCTCTGCATCGCCAGCCCCACCGTTTCGACGGTCGTGACGTCTTCGAGGCGAAAAGACAGCTTGGTGTCGCTGGCGAACAATTGCTCCCAGCCGGCACGCACCGCTTCGTAGCCGACCAGACGGGGTCCGCCGGGGTGGACGCAGACGAGCTCCTCGTCCTCCGCCCAGGTCGCCATCATCGCGTCGACGTCCTTCGCCTCGAACGCCTGATAGAACGCCATCGCCGCATCCTGAGGCGAGGTGAAGATCGTCGGAGTGCGGGGCTTGGCCATCGTTAACGCTGCGTGCGCGCCAAATCATACACAACATTAGGCGACAATTCGCGCATGCACTTGAAGTGCCCGAGCGGGCATTCGCGCTGGAAGCATGGGCTGCACACGATGTCGATTTTTGCGACACGAGCCAGCGGCGACAGCGGCGGCGTGTAGTCGGGGCTCGATGAGCCGAACAGCGCCACCAGCGGCCGGCCGACTGCCGCGGCAGCGTGCATCAGGCCGGAATCGTTGCTTACGACGACGCTGGCGGTTGCGAGCAGATCGATCGCGGTCCCCAGATCGGTCCTGCCGCATACGTTCCGCACTTCGGGAGTTGCGGCCGCGATCGGGTCCGCCGCGGCGCGGTCGTTGGGCGAACCGACCAGCCAGACGGCATATCCCGAATCGATGAAGCGCTGCGCCAGCGTGATGAAATGCTCGGCGGGCCAGCGCTTAGCCGGGCCGTATTCGGCCCCGGGACAGAGGATCGCGACAGGACGATGCGTTCTCAGGCCGAGCGCGCGAATCGCTTCGGCCGCATTCGCCGCATCGGGCACGAGGACCGGAGCTGCCGGGTTGGGCACCAATTCGCCCGGTTGCGCCGCGAGTGCCACGAACCGATCGACCAGGCGTGGCAGCGCTTTGCTATCGAGCCGTCGGGCGTCGGTGAGCAGGATCCGGCGCGCTTCCCTGGCGTAACCGATGCGGCGCGGAATGCGCGCCATCCATGGGATCAGCGCCGACTTGAACGAATTCGGGAGCACCAATGCCCGCGTGTAGCCGCTGGCGCGAAGGGTGCGCGCCAGCGTGCGACGCTCGCCCAGCCGCAATTCGCGATGGCCGATCGGATTTTCGATGATATTGCGCACGCCCCGCATGCGCGCGTAGACCGGCGCGCACCATGGCGGCGCAAGAACGTCGACGGTCGGCTCCTGCAGGGGCTCGCGCAAGACGGCGAGCAGGGGCTCGGACAAAATGGCGTCGCCGATCCATGAGGGTGCGACGATCAGGATGGGCTCAGCCACGGTGTCGGTCCTGGCGCGATCGTTCGCGCCGCCGGCACACGATCGCGGCGATGAAATCTCTCAATGTCCGCGTGGCGGCGGGCCTTTCAGGTGATACCGCGTGCCGCAATACGGACACATAGCCTCGCCGGTGGCGGCCACGTCGAGAAAGACGCGGGGATGGCTCGACCACAGCGGCATGGCCGGGTTCGGACAATAGAGCGGCAGGTCTGCTGCCGTGACGTCGACCGCACTCTGCGCCGGGCTCACCGCGCTCATCGGCTCTCGTCAGACGGCAGTGAGCCAGGATCGATACTTGGCGTTCTTCCCATGCACGGCATCGAAGAACAGACTCTGCAACTTCCTGGTGATCGGCCCGCACTCGCCGGAGCCGATCGTGCGATTGTCGAGCTCGCGAATCGGCGTCACCTCGGCGGCGGTGCCGGTGAAGAATGCTTCGTCCGCGATGTATATATCGTCGCGCGTCAGGCGCTTGGCGGTCACCTCGAGTCCCATGTCGCGCGCCAGCGTGATCACCGAATCGCGGGTGATGCCGACCAGCGCCGAGGTCAGCTCAGGCTCGAATAGCCGGCCGTTCTTGACGATGAACAGGTTCTCACCCGAGCCTTCGGCGACGAAACCGTCGACGTCGAGCAGCAAGGCCTCGTCGTAGCCGTCCATCGTCGCTTCCTGGTTGGCCAGGATCGAATTGGCGTAGGTGCCCGCGAACTTGGCCCGCGCCATCGTCACGTTGATGTGATGCCGCGCAAACGACGAGGTCTTGACGCGTATGCCCTTGTCCAGCGCCTCGGGGCCGAGGTAGGCGCCCCATGGCCACCCGGCGATCGCGACATGGACCTTGGCGCCCTTCGGCGACACACCCATCTTTTCCGAGCCGTAGAACGCGATCGGCCGCAGATAGCAGGATTCGAGCTTGTTGGCGCGCACCACCTCGCGCTGCGCCGCCATCAGCACGTCCTTCGCGTACGGAAGCTGCATCAGGTAAATGCGAGCCGAGTTGAACAGCCGGTCGGTGTGTTCGGCCAACCTGAAGATCGCGGGCCCGTCGACAGTCTTGTACGCGCGCACGCCCTCGAACACGGCGAGCCCGTAGTGCAACGAGTGCGTGAGCACGTGCGTCGTCGCGTCGCGCCACGGCACCAGCTTGCCGTCGTACCAGATGAACCCGTCACGATCCGACATCGACATCCTGCAACTCCGCGCCTACAAAATGAGTATTTTAGCCGATTTCACCGTCCTTTTCCGATCTCGGCGCACCGAAGATTTGTTTCCAAAGTATCGCGACCGCCGCGCGACGATCGGCCTGCGGAAGCGCCTCGACGCGAGCTTCGGAGGCGCCCTGCAGGCGAACCTGGTGCTGAAGCCGCCGATATTCGCGATAAGCGTCGGCGACTGTTGAAGCGATATCCGCAGGCAGCAGTGCGAGGCTTGCGGCAAGCGCGAGCAGCGCGATGTTGCCGGCGTTGCGCGTCATTTCCGGGTGCGCATGGCTATGCGCAAGGACCAGGAACTGCACGGCGAATTCGACGTCCACCATCCCGCCCGGATCGTGCTTGAGGTCGAAGAGCGCCGTCCGATTCGGATGCGCCGCCTGCATTCTGTCGCGCATCGCTACTATGTCGGCGGCGAGCTTGGCCGGGTCGCGCGGCAGACGCAGGATCGCGTCGCGCTCGGCCTCGAAAGCCGCGCCGATACGCGCGTCGCCTGCGACGTAGCGCGCACGGGTCAGCGCCTGGTGCTCCCAGGTCCATGCGGTATTGCGCTGATAGTTGCGAAACGCGGCCAGACTCGACACCGGTAGGCCGCTCGCGCCGTCGGGGCGAAGCCGCAGGTCGGTGTCGTACAGTCTCCCTGCCGCCGTCGTGCTGGTCAGCCAGGTCGTGAGCCGGTGCGCGAGACGCGCGTAGGCCTGCGGCGCGGCCTCGGCTGGATCGTCGTACAGGAAAACGAGGTCGAGGTCCGACGCGTAGCCGAGCTCCTTGCCGCCGAGTTTGCCGTAGCCGACGATTGCAAATCGAGGCGGTTTCGCGCCGGGACCCTGCATCTGAGTCCAGCAACGATCGAGCGCGGCGGCCAGAACGATGTCGGCAAGCATCGACAGATGGTCGGCCAGCCGCTCGACCGAAAGGAGACCCGCCAGGTCCTGCGCAAGCAGACGAAACACCTGCGCCTGCTGAAAATGCCTGAGTGCATCCATCTGCCGCTCGGCATCATCCGGATGCGCGGCAAGCTGGGCGGCGAGCTCTTTGCGCCACACATTCCAGTCCGGCTCGGCCAGCAGGGCGCGGCTGTCCAGAAGCTCGTCCAGCAGCATCGGATGCTGCATCAGGTAGCCTGCGGCCCATGAGCTCGCGCCCATCAGTTGCGCGAGACGCGGCAGCACCGGCGGATGTTCGACCAGCAACGCGAGATACGCACTGCGCCGGCTGATCGTCTCGAGCAGCGCGAGCAGGCGCTCGAACACGGTCTGCGGTGCTGCGGTGGCCGCTGCCGCACGAAGCAACTGTGGGACGAGGGCATCGAAGCGCGCCCGCGAAGCCGTCGGCAATTGCAGATAGCGCGGACTTTTCCGCACGCGCGCGAGCTCGACGATCAACGCGTGGGGATCGTCGTACCCCGCCGCGGCCAGCGCGGCCAGATGGGCGTCCTCGGGGGCCGGAGCGATCCAGACGACGGCGAGAGGATCGCGCTCGGCGCCGCCGTCGGCAGCGGAGAAAAGCGCATCGAAGTGGCGGTCGACGTTGTTGCGATGTCGATCAAGCAGCTGATCGAACCCGGCCGCATTGGGGCATGCCATCGCCCCCGCCAGCGCCGCGCGATCGGCATCCTCGTGTGGCAGATCGTGCGTTTGCGCGTCGTCGCGATACTGCAGCCGGTGCTCGACCATGCGCAGGAACACATATGCGTCGAAGAGCTCGTCCGCCGCCGCGGCTGGAAGCAGGCCGCGGACCCGCATCGCGGTGAGCGCCGGCAAGGTTCCCCGAAGACGAAGCGCCGGCTCGCGCCCGCCGCGCACCAGCTGCAGCGCCTGCACGATGAATTCGATTTCGCGTATTCCGCCAGGACCGAGCTTGACGTTGTCAGCGTGATCGCGGCGCCGGCCCTGCTCGCGGATCTGGCGGTGGACGTCGCGCAAGCCTTCGTACGCATCGTAGTCCAGATATTTTCGATAGACGAAAGGGGCGACCAGCTGCTCCAGTTCGCCGGAGCGCGCGCCGGTCAAAGCGCGCGCCTTGAGCCACGCGTAGCGCTCCCAGGTGCGTCCCTGCGCGATCAGGTACTGCTCGAGCGCAGCGAACGACGAGGCCAGCGGACCCGCGTCGCCGTACGGACGCAATCGGACGTCGGTGCGAAATACATATCCTGCCGGCGAGGGTTCCGCCAAAGCGGCGACCACGCGGCGTCCCAGGCGATCGAAGAAATCCTGGTTCGCCAGAACCTTCGGACCGCGCGTGTCACCGTCCTCCGGATAGACGAAAACGAGATCGACGTCGGACGAGACATTGAGCTCGCCGCCGCCGAGCTTGCCCATCGCGACGACGATCAACTGCTCGGGCGCGGCGCTATCCGCACCGAGGGGCTCGCCATGCACGGCGGCGAGCCAGCTGGAGTGCGCGCCGACTGCCGCGGCGATCGCCTTCTCGGCCAGCTGCGACATCGTCGCGCAGACTTCGGCGAGATCGGCGCGTCCGGTCAGATCGCGCAGCAGGACGTGCAGGTATACGCGCTGACGCAGTCGGCGCAGGGCGACAGCCAGCGCCGCGGGATCGGATCCACTGGCAAGCCCGTCGAGTCGGTCGTCGGCCCATTGGAAAGGCTGGTCGAGCGTGGCCTCGACGGAGGCGCACAGGGCGGCGTCGGCGACGCGAAGCCGCTGCGCGTAGCGGCTGAACTCGTATGCTCCAGCGAGGTCCATCCTGGAATTCAACGCGGCGGCCGCCCCTTTCATATTAAAATCGCGCCAGAACGCCCTATTATGCCCTTCGCGCGCGCATCTCCGAGTTTTCTCCCCGCCATCCCTGATTCGTTTCGCAAGACGCTGAGCGCGGCATGCACGGTTGCCTTGATCGTTGTTATCGCGTTCTGTCTGATACTGCTCGCGGTGCGTTTTGTCATTTTTCCGAGAATCGAAAACAACCGTGACACGGTGGCCCATCTGCTCGCCGCGCAGATCGGCCAGCCGGTGGAGATCGGGTCGGTCACCACCGGCTGGGACGGCTGGAACCCGCGACTGGACATCGGCGATCTGCGCATCACGGAGCCGGGGGCCAGTGTCGCGAGCGTGACCTTGCCCGACATGCGGCTGACTGTCGCCTGGGATTCGCTGCTGTTCTTCGGGTTGCGCCTGAAGCAGCTATCGATCGACGGACCGCGGCTGATCGTTCGTCGCGACGCAGCCGGCATACTGCACGTTGCGGGGATGACGCTGGATCTAACCGAAAAGCCCGGCGAGCAGGGGATCGTCGAATGGGTGCTGCGCCAGCCGCGCATCGTCATCCGTGACGCGTTCATCGCCTGGCGAGACGAGCTGCGTGGCGCGCCACAACTGACGCTCGAGCACGTCGTTCTGCGTTTGGAAAACCGCGCGGGCCGTCATCGCTTCGGACTGACTGGCGCGCCACCCGCGAGCCTCGCAGCGCCGATGGATGTGCGCGGCGATTTCACCGGGGGCTCGCCGGTCGATCGGCGAGCCATGTCCGGGCGCTTCTACGCCCGACTCGATTACGCCGATGTCGGCGCCTGGCGCGCGTGGCTGCCTCCTGGCCTGCCGATCACCGACGGCGAGGGCGCCGTGCGAGTCTGGCTGGAGATCGCCTCCGGCGAGCCGCGCGACGTCGTCGCGGACGTGATCCTGACCGGTGTCGAGGGCAAGCTTGCCAGCGATTTGCCGCAGCTTTCGCTGGGCCGGCTCGAAGGCCGTGTCGGCTGGCACGACGATCCCTCGCGCCGAGAAGTCTACGGACGTGACCTTGCGTTTGCTGTGCCGGGCGAAACGCACTTCGCACCGACCGATTTCCAGCTGACGATGCGTTATGACGCAGGCCGGCCGGTCGACGGCAATGCCTCCTTCAGCCGCATCGAACTCGCTCCATTGCGGCAGATCGGCCCCTACCTGCCGCTGCCGACAAAATGGCGGGACGATCTCGCGCGCTTCGCGCCGCGCGGAACGCTCGATGCAGTGGCGCTGCATTGGACCGGCGATATCGCAGCACCCCGTGCATTCGACGCGTCGGCCAACTTCGCCGGGCTGGGGTTCGCGCAGGAAGGTGCGTCCGGTATCAGCGGTCTCTCGGGCAGCATCGCGGCGACCGACCACGACGGAGCGATCAAGCTCGACAGCCGCGTGCTCGCCGTGCACTGGCCGCATCTGTTCGCGCAGACGCTGGCGCTCGACACCGCGAAAGGACAACTGCGCTGGCGCAAGTCTGCCGAAGGCTACGCGGTCGAGGTCGAGCAGCTCGCACTCGCCAACGCGGATGTGGCGGGCGTGGTCAACGGCGAATACCGAACGTTGGCCGAGGGGCCGGGCGCGCTCGACGGAACTGCGCAATTCTCGCGCCTCGATGCTACCCAGCTGCATCGCTATGTGCCTCTCGGGGCCGGGGCCGGCGTGCGCGAATGGATACACACAAGCTTGCTCGCCGGCGGCTCGAGCGATGCGCGTTTGAAGATTACGGGCAATCTCGCCGATTTCCCGTTCGCCGATGGCAAAAAGGGCCAGTTCACGGCGATCGCGAAGGCGCAAGGGGTAACGCTGGACTATGCAACGCATTGGCCGCGGCTTACCGGCCTCGACGGCGAACTCAGGGTCGATGGAGCACGCATTACGGTCGACGGCCGCAATGCGCGTGCTTTCAATGCTGCGATCAGCCGGATCAAGGTCGAGATCCCCGATATGCGAATCGCGCATCCGGCATTGCGCATCGAGGGCGAGGCGGTCGGGCCGGCGGCGGATTTCCTGCGCTTCATCGCCGAAAGCCCGGTCGACGAGTGGCTCGATCATACGACTCGCGGCGCCGAAGCGAGCGGCGATGGCAAGCTCGCTCTCAAGCTGGAACTGCCGATCGGCAACCACGATGGCGATCAGATCGCCGGCGAATTCACCTTTTCCGGCAATCGGCTCAACTTCGGCGGCGGCATTCCAGCACTGAACCAGCTTAACGGCAAGCTTGCGTTTACGCGACGCGAAATCCACAGCACGGGACTCACCGCCGAGATCCTCGGCGGTCCGGCGCGGCTGACGGCCTCGGGGGTTGTCGGCGGAATGCGTATCGACGCGCAGGGCAGCGCCGACGTCGGTTTGCTTCGGACCCAATATCCGAAGCAGGTTCTGGCTTCGCGTCTGACCGGCACGACCGACTGGCAGCTTGCGCTCAGTGTCGCGCCGGACCGATCGAACTGGACGCTCGACACTACGCTGAAAGGCGTCGCGGTCGATTTTCCGGTGCCGGCCGCGAAGCCGCTCAGCGAGGCGATGCCGCTTCGCATCGAGCGTCGGCAGACCGAGGCCACCACCGATCTGATGCAGCTAACTTATGGACGGCTGGGCCGGCTGACCGTGCAGCGGCGCTTGACCGCTTCCGGCCCCGTCGCCGAGCGCGCATTGCTCGCGCTGGGCAAGGCCACCGGGGCGCCGGATCGTCGCGGTCTGTGGATTCGCGGCGACGTGGATCAGATCGATCTCGACGGCTGGCTCGCGCTGCGCGAGCAAGTGGATGCCAGCGTGGACACGGGGCCGTTGCCACTGTCGGGTCTCGACGTCAGCGCCGGCGCGCTCGACGTGTTCGGCCGGCGGCTCAACGAATTGCGCGTCGGCGCGAGTCGCAGCGGCAACGATTGGCAACTCGACCTGCGCGGGCGAGAGCTCGAAGGCATGGCGCGCTGGGAAGCCGCGGCGCCCGCGCATCCGAACGGGCGCATCGTCGCGCGACTGCAACGGCTGACGCCGCCGACGGCGGCATCGTCGCATGCGGCGCCGACCGCGACTTCGCCATCCGAAGTGAACAGCTGGCCGGAAATCGATCTGACGGCCGACACTCTGCGTCTCAAGGGGCGGGATCTGGGACGGCTCGAGTTGAACGCGCAGCCGCGCGGGGCCGACTGGCGGATCGACAGCCTGCGCCTGGTCAATGACGACGGCCGGTTGGACGCCAACGGCTGGTGGCGCGGCGGCGGCGGTAACGAGCAGACCACGCTGGACGCCGATCTCGACGTGCACGATGCCGGCAAATACCTGGCCCGCTACGCGCTGCCCGATGCGGTCCGCGACGCCGCGACGCGGATTCGCGGCCAGGTTTCGTGGAAGGGCGGGCCGCAGGACTTCGACTATCCGACGCTCAACGGCAAGCTTCGACTCGAGACCGGGCGCGGGCAGTTCACGAAGCTCGATCCCGGTCTCGGCAAGCTGCTGGGCGTTCTTTCCCTGCAGTCGCTGAAACGGCGGCTCACCTTCGATTTCCAGGACCTGTTCGCCGAGGGCTTCGCGTTCGACGAAATCACCGGCGACGTGAGCATTCAGAACGGCGTGATGAAAAGCGACAATCTTAAGATTGTCGGCCCGTCGGCGCGCGTCGCGATCCAGGGAGAGGCCGATATCGCCCGTGAGACGCAACACTTGTCCGTGCGCGTGCAACCGACCCTGTCGGCGGGCGTATCGGTCGGCGCTGCCGCGCTGCTGATCGCCAATCCCGTCATCGGCGCCGCCGTGTATGCGGGGTCGCTGCTCGCACAAAAGGCCATGCAGGATCCGATCGAGCAGATGTTTTCGTTCGGCTATTCGGTGACCGGCAACTGGTCGGACCCGGTGGTCGAGCGCGAAGGCCGATTCCCGGCGCCGCCGGCAGCCTCGGCGAGCAAGCCGCCGGATACGCCGCCGCAATGACCGCGACGCGCAGCGCTGACAGCATGCGAGTGGCCGCGGTGCAAACGGTCTCCGGCGGCGATGTAGACGCGAACCTGGCCGTCGTCGAGCCGCTGATCGTCGCCGCAAAGGAGCAGGGCGCGGCGCTGGTCCTGCTGCCCGAGTACTTCGGCATCTTCGGCGC
>DATBBM010000109.1:0-16466 GCA_036270955.1 Casimicrobiaceae bacterium
TCTCATGCCGTTACCTTGCTGACGACGTATCGGTACTTCCCTGAGCGGTCCGGTGGGATCGCGGCGACGTCCTCGACTGCGACTTCGGTCCCCGCGCCGAGCCGGGCGCAAAGCCCGTCGACGATAGCCTGCCTTGCCGAAGGCTCGAATCCAGGCCCCCGGACGATCTGCACTCGCGTCAGCAGGCGGCTTTCCTGAATGATCTTGAATGCGGCGATGCCGGATAGATTCCGGATGACATAGATCAGCGCAAGACCATGCATCATTGTACCGTCCGCCGCGACGACGAAATCGGTGCTCCGGCCCTGAATCTCCTTGAGCAGCGGTAGTCCGCGTCCGCACAGGCACGCCTTGTCGTCCAGTATCGCGATGTCGCCTGTACGGTACCGGATAAAGGGAAAATCCCGTGTTGCGAGGTGGGTGGTTACGACTTCACCGGCTGTGCCTGGCGGAACCGGATTGCCTCTCGAGTCGATGATTTCGACAACGATGTCCTCGGCCGTAATGTGCATCCCACCCATCGGGCACTCGTGCGCAATGAAGCCGGCATCCCTGCCGCCGTACCCATTGGCAACCCGGCACCCGAATACGCGAGCGATCGTCTCACGCTGGTGATCGTACAGTCGCTCGGAGGTCACGAACGCTACTTTGGCGCCGAGATCATTCATCGCGATTCCGCGCCTCTCGGCGTGGCGCGCGATCAGCGCCAGCGACGATGGATAGCCGAACAACATCGCCGGGCGGCGGCGGCGAATGCGTGCGATAAACCGGTCAAGCTTCGCCTCCGACATTTCGAACGCGGGAAGCAGCTCGGATCGCATGATGCAATCGCGCACCATCCTGACCCGATCCTGTGCGCCCAGCTCTATCGGCGAGCCCCAGACGACAATTTCCGGATCGCCGATGTCGACACCCCACCACCGCGTCGCGCGCCACTTTGCGGCAACGTCATGGCTTGCCCGTTCCCTTCCAATGTAGAAGATCAGCGGCTCCCCACTCGAGCCCCCGGTGTTGCTTCGCGCCAGGCCCGCGGCTCGATCGGACTTCAAGGCTTTCGTATTCGCTCGGATTTCCGCCTTGGTCAGCGGTGGGACAAGCTGAAGATCGCTCAATTGGCGCACGCCGCGAGGGTCAAACCCCACTTTGCTAAACAGCGCACGGTAATAAGGCACTTGCTCGTTGGCTTCCTCGAGTAGCGCCCGCAGGCGCTGAAGCTGCAAGGCTCTCAGGCGTTCGGGCGCCCACCACTGCGATTGCTCCAGCTCTCTGCGGATCCGAACCGAGTCGTGCCCCTTCAGCCGCTCGTGCAATGGAAACAGGACACCGGCTGCAACCCGCGTGTAGAGACTGCCGACGGGAGCTGTATTCACGATCATGTCAGTCGGGTTGCGGCTCGGGAAGCTGGCAACGCCGTCGCGTAGACGGCGCTCCACTGTTGCTTGATCCGCGGCCACGTGTACTGTTGAATGTCGGCGAGTGCGGCGGTGCGCAAGCGCGATGCGAGTTCCCGGTCGGTGAGGACCCGCTCCGCCGCTGCCGCCATTGCCGCATGATCGCCGCTTGGGACCAACAGCCCGTTGATGTCGTGGCGCAATATCCAGGGAACTCCGCCGACGTTGGTGCTGACGACCGGTACGCCGCTCGCCATGGCCTCTAGCACCGAATTCGGCATATTGTCGACACGGCTGGGATTGAGAACCAGCGAAGCCGAGCGATAGAGCTCTGCGATCCGGTCGCGGTCGAGGCTGCCGCAAAAATCGACCCGCCCGTCAATGCCGAGCTCCGCCGCGAGCGACCGCAAAGCTTTCAATTCGGGGCCCGATCCAGCTACGACCAGAGTCGCGTCCGGAATCGCCTGGACGACGAGCGAGAATGCCCGCAAGGCCAGCGGAATATCGTAGATAGGCTCGAGATTTCTGGTGACCACAATGCGGCATTTGCTCGGAAGCAACCCGCCGGCCGCAGGTTTGAATCGTTCGACGTCGATAATGTTGGGGACGATCTCGCTTTCGATGCCGCGCTGCTCAAATGCTTTCTTGAGAAAGCCGGACGGAACGACCAGTGCATTCGTGCGTTGCATCGTCTTCGCCACCCGTGCGCTCGAGCGGGCAAGAAACGTCTCGGCTTCGCCTCCGCGATAATTGACCACCGACGGCGTGCCGCGGAGTCGCGCGATACATATCGCAGGCGCCGCGTACAAGTGCCACGACCACCCCGAGTTGGCCATGACGTGAAGTAGATCGGTGCGGCCGGCAACGCGCCAAAGGCGAGCAACATAGGGAATAAAGCGCGCGACGGCCCGCAGACCCCGGATCCCTTCGACAAAGCGAGGCCGGCATGGCAGATTGACCTGAACGATGGTGACAACCGCTCCCTCGCTCTCCAGCAATTCCGCCAGCTGCCGAGTCTGGTTCGCCATTCCCCCCGCCGGGGGAGGCAATGGACCGACGAGTCCGATCTTCAGCCCGTAAAGCTTCATACCGACTGGACCAGTGCACTTGCGATTGCCCGATACCCGGCAGCGCTGGCGGCCCACGTGCGTTCGCGCTCGACGAAGGCCCGACCCTGCTGCAAAAGGCGTGGCCAACGCTCGGGTTCGCTCAGCAGGCGCACGATCGCATCGCCTAACGACATCGCATCGTCGGCACGGAACAGCACCCCGGTTTCGCCGTCACGGATGAGCTCCCTGTGGCCACCTACGTCGGAGGCAATCACCAGTCGTCCATGCGCCATCGCCTCCAGCGGTTTCAACGGCGTCACCAGCTCGGTGAGACGCATTGAATGTCGCGGAAATACGAACATGTCGACGATGCTGGAATATCGGTGAACGTCGTGGTGCGGCACGCGGCCTGCGAAAACCACCTTCGCTGCCACGCCCAGTCTTTCCGCCAGCGCCTTCAGCCCCGGCTCCTCAGGGCCGCCGCCGACGAGGAGCAGCCTTACGCCAGGCAGGCGCTGCAACACGTTCGGCAAGGCTGCGAGGAGGAGATCGAGTCCCTCGTATGCATAGAACGATCCGATGAAACCAACAACGACGCAATTGGACAGCCCCAGCTCGGCCTTCAGCGCAAGGTCCGGCGCAATGTCGAACTCGAACGCATCGATATCGACGGCGTTCGGAATGACCGTCACCTTGTCTTCGGGAATTCCGCGCGCAACGATGTCCTGGCGCAAGCCCTCGCAGATCGTCGTCACATGGTTTGCCCGTCGCAACGCGAACGTCTCGAGCGCACGAGTGGCCACGTATCGCGGACCTCCCTGCCGGCTCGTTCCGTGATCGACGGCGGCGTCCTCCCAAAATGCCCGGACCTCGTACAGCACAGGGATATTCATGCTGCGCCCCACCGACAGCGCGGGAATCGCATTCAGTACCGGCGAGTGAACGTGCAGAATGTCGGGCTTCACCGCACGCGTGACCTCGGCCAGGCGCCGCTTGGTCGCGTGCATCAGCGAGATTTCGCGTGCGACAGGAGTTCCTCCCAGGAAGCCAGGCTTCCAGGGGGTACGGTAGAAACTCAGTCCATCGACCTCCTCGATCGGATCGCTCGGCGCGACGTGTTTCGGGCTCGTCAGGTGGAACGTCTGCCAACCCATCCGCCGCTGTTCGCGCAGGATCGCGCGGGTCCGGAAGGCGTAGCCGCTTTGCAGTGGGATCGAATGATCGAGCACGTGAAGTATCCGCAAGCTCATCCAGCGGCCTTCTCCGGCATGCTGGCGTCACTTCCCTGCATCACGTTCTTTAGGAATGCGTCGAACATCAGCAAGGTCCACAAAGGCGCGCTGTAGTCGCGTACGCCCGAGCTGTGCCGGTCGACGAGGTGCGATAGATACCGCCGGTTGAACAAGCCGGTCGCCTCTAGCCTTTCTCCGAGAACTGCGTCATTGACGCGTTGGCGCAGGGGACCGCGAAACCATTGGGCCAGCGGCACGGCAAAGCCCTGCTTCGGCCGGTGCAACAGGTCGGCTGGGAGATGGGGCTCCATCGCGGTCTTCAGCAGATGCTTGCCCTCGCCGCCTCGTACCTTCAGTGACGACGGTAACGAGGCGAGCCACTCGACCAGCAGATGGTCCATCAGCGGCTCGCGCACTTCCAGCGAGTGCGCCATGCTCGCTCGATCGACCTTGGTGTTGATGTCGCCGACCAGATAGGTTTTGAGGTCGAGGTATTGGACCAGCGCGAGAGGATCGTCGGTGCCGGCGCCGTTGGCATGGCGACGAAAGACTTCGATCGCGTTGTAGCCTCGCAGCTTCGCCTTGAACACGTTGCTGAACAGCTCGCTCCGCATTTCGTCCCGCAGTATCGAAACGCTGTGAAAATAGGCCCCCACCGAGTCACGCGCAAGCGCCTGAAAGGTCGACTTGGCGCGCAGCGCGCGAGGCGCCCAGTCCGCTTTCGGATATGCCCGGCCCAGCAGGCCGAACACCGGTCTGCGTACCGAAAGCGCCAGAGCAGATCGCAGCCGCTCTTCTGCAATGTGCAGCCGATAGCGCCGATAGCCGCCGAAGTTTTCGTCCCCGCCGTCGCCCGACAAGGCCACGGTCACATGTCGGCGTGCGAGCTCGCAAACACGATAGGTGGGGATTGCAGAGCTGTCTGCGTAGGGCTCGTCGTACATTCTTGCAAGATGATCGATGAGGTCGAAGTCCTCGCTTTCGACCCGGTCGACGAAATGGCGCGTATGGTACCGCTGCGCCACAATCCCTGCCCACGCCGACTCGTCGAATGCCGGATCCGAGAATGCTATCGAGCAGGTGTTGACCTGGTCCGAAGAAACACCGGCCATCATGGCGACGACAGCGCTCGAATCAACGCCGCCGGAAAGGAATGCTCCGAGCGGCACCTCCGAAATCAGACGGAGCCGAACCGATTCGCGCAAGCGCGCAATCAGCTCCTCGCAGGCGTCGGCTTCGGACAACCGGTTGTCGAGCGTGAAGCGCACGTCCCAGTATTGCTTCTGTACGGCTGGCGGCGTTCCGCGCCGGAACAGGATCGTATGGCCGGGTGCGAGCTTCATCACGCCGGCGAATATGGTCCGCGGCTCGGGAACATATCCGAGCGCGAAATACTCCTCGACGGCCTGCGGATCGAGATCGAGCGAAAAGCCGCCGTGGACGAGAAGCGACTTGAGCTCCGAACCGAATATCAGCTTGCCGTCGGGAAGAAGCCCATAGTGCAGCGGCTTCACGCCCAGGCGGTCGCGGGCAAGAAAGAGCGCTTCTTGATTCCGGTCCCAAAGGGCAAACGCGAACATTCCCCTGAATCGTTCGACGCATGAAGGGCCCCACGCCTCCCATGCATGCACGATCACTTCGGTATCGCTCTTGGTGCGGAACACATGCCCGAGGGCCGTCAACTCCGGGATCAGCTCCTGATAGTTGTATATCTCGCCGTTGAAGATGACGGCGACGCTGCCGTCCTCGTTGAAAAGAGGCTGCTGGCCCGTTGCGATGTCGATAATCGACAACCTTCGATGGCCGAGGCCAAGACCGGGTTCGACGTGATAGGACCCCTCGTCGGGGCCCCGGTGATGCTGCGATTCGTTCATGCGCGCGAGCATGTCGCGTGATATCTCGGCGCGATGCCGGGTGTCGAAAATGCCTGTTAGTCCGCACATGTCGGCTTATTCCCGTTTCATACCGCAGCGTGGCACAGCGCCGGCGCTGGATCCCGCAGCAGAGAATCGAATGGCGCCAGATTCCTGGACCAATCGTAATCGGCCACGACTCGCGCTCTCGCCGCGGTGCCGACGGCGGCTCCTCGCTGCGGGTCCATTGCCGCAATCGTCTTGCGTCCGAATTCCACCGCACCGTCCGCGATGTCGAGCTCCCGGCCCGCCAGCGCCGACAGCGCCTTCGCCGCCCCAGCCGCGACGACTACCGGGCGTGCCATCGCCATCGCCTCGAGCACCTTGTTCTGGATCCCTCTTGCAATACGCATCGGCGCCACGACCACGCGCGAATGCTGCAGATACGGCCTGACGTCCTCCACCCGCCCGCTCACGAACACGCGGCGGTCTCGCGTCAGCGCTCGCACCGACGCGACGGGATTGGCGCCCACGATGTGAAAACTCGCGTTCGGACGCTCTTGCGCGATAAGAGGCAGGATTTCACCGGCAAACCATGTGACCGCATCGACGTTCGGCCAATAGTCCATTGCTCCGGTGAAAACGATCGACTCCTGGCCGGCGCTGAAGGGATTCGGCAGCGACGGCTGAGGCGAAAAGTAGTCGACGTCGACGCCGTTGCGTGCGTAATACACCCGTGACGCCGACTCGGGGGCAAGGCTCCTGAATAGCTCAGCCTCGCCCGGCGTGACGAACACTGTTGCGTACGCACGCTTCGCCACCGCGCGCTCGAACGCGAGCAGTCGCTCTCCCTCGCGCTTGAACAGCGACGACAGCGGCCATCGCCTCGACGTGCCGTACTGCACCCACTTGCTTGAGTCGACATCGACGAAATCGACAACGACGCGGAGATCTGGATTCAGCCGCACGTATTGAGCCATCGCACTGGAAAATACAACCACCTTGCCTATCGCATTCCTCGATAAAGTGGCGTTAACCCAGGCTGCCATCGAGGAGTCGCGATAGTAGCGCTCGGTCAACGATTCCCCAGTCCAGAGGCTTGCCAGACTCCTGATGCGAGCTGGTATCGGCGCAAGGTGGGCGATATGATGGCTGGCGCAATGACGCTGCAACTCCGAGGCGTACGCCAGCTCGCGCCGATCATCGACGAAGGTCCCCAGATGAACGCGGTAGCGGGACGCCAGGAATTTCAGCAAATGGAACGAACGGACCTTGTCGCCCTTGTTCGGGGGAAATGGGATCCGGTGAACGAGAAACAGCACGGGTTCCATGGCGGCGGACGAGAACGTGCCTGGCGTGTGGACTTGACCGACTATCATCGATTGCCGCGGTGGCGCAGCGCCCGATCGGATGCCTCGATCGGCCTTGCCCGACCAGCCAGCAGATCCGAATAAAGCCGATGATAGTTTTCAACCATTCGATCGAGGTTGAATTTGCGCTCGACGCGGCGGCGGGCGGCCTGTCCGTGATCGCGCGACAGCCCGGGCGCCGTGAAATAGGCTCCGATCGCGCGCGCCAGCGCTTCGTTGTCGGCCGCGGGCACCGTCCGGCCCGTCACGTCTTCGTCGACGAGTTCCGTATTGGCCCCAACCCGCGTGGCGACGACCGGCAGTCCGCAGGCCATCGCCTCGAGGATCGTGTTGGAAACACCCTCCGCCAGCGACGGCAGCACGAAGCAGTCGAGACCCTGCAGGACCGGAACCACGTCGGCGCGCTCGCCGGCGAACCAGGCAAGGTCGCGTGCACCGGCGGACGCGAGTATCGCCTCGACCTCTCCCTTCAGCGTGCCGTTGCCGACGATCACCAGCCTCATACGCCTGCGAGCTTCGGGATCGGCGTTGACCGCAACGACAAAGGCGCGCGCCAGGTTGGCGTGATCCTTGACAGCCTCGAGACGGCCGACTGCGCCGACGAGCCAGTAGGCTGGACCCTGGAACGGACAGCCGGCGATCGGAGCTCGTCCGTCCGGCGCCGGACAAAAACGCCCAGTGTCGACGCCGTTGTAGATCTGATCGATCCGGGACTCGGGCACGCCGATGCGCTCGTGCAGATAGCGCTCGAGATCGGGTGAAACCGCGACATACCGCGTCACGAACGCGCGGAACAATCGCCGTACCCGCTGATGGCGCAAACTCGAGCCGTCGAGGTCTCCGACGTCGCGGCCGTGCTCGCCATGAACGCGTGCAGCGACGCCCGCGATCCACGCCGGGACGACGGCCTCGAGCGCCGCGAGGTTGCGCGTGTGCACGATCGCCGGCCTGAGCTCGCGCAGCAGCCTGAAGATCGTTGGATAAAGCCGGAGCCCGTGTCCTGGTCCCTTGTTCAACGCGATGCAGCGCACATTGTCGCGTGAGATGCGGCCCGCGAACGCGGGATCGACGTCCGTCAGTGACACGACCGCGTGCCGCCAGGACTGCGCCGGCAGCCGGTTGATCAGATTGACAACGCCGTTCTCAAGGCCGCCGGTGGCGAATCGATAGACGATGTGCGCGATCAGCGGCGGCGGCATCGCGTCTACCCCCGTCGTTCGCGCGCGGCAGCCAACGCACGCTCGATCGATGGCGACATTTCCTGCGCAAAGGCGCGCAGGCTCGGCGTCGGATCGTCGTCGTGCGAACGCCGGGCTCCGTAGATGACTATCAGCGCGGCATCGTCACCGCGTCGCGTCAACTTCGACCACGCCTGCAGCGCCTTCGCTGCGTACGGGCTCGATGTCACGCTGCCGGCAACCCAGTACAGGCGGAAGGCTCGCAGCGTCGTCGTCTGTCCGGACAGATCCGCGCGATCGACGTGTTCCGTTCGTCCCATCCATGCGACGCTGTCGCTGCCGCGGCCCAGCTGCTTCCATTTCCAGTCTTCCGGCACGACTAGCTGGTTGATCGACGTGACCAGCTCGTGTCCTTTGCTTTGATGCGGATAATAGGCGATGTACAAGCCCACATTGCGGCCATCCTTGTTGAATGTCCGCTGCGTCTCGGCCGCGTAGCCCTCGTAACGCGGCTTCCAGTCAGCGAGACCGAGCGCCGCGGGAGCCCAGCCGTTCGCGTCGGCGACGGCGGGGAAGGTCAGCGCTCCGCCTGCGGCCGAACGGTCGACGCTCGCTTCGAGCGGCACCCAGATCCCTGCCGCGACGATCGCGGCGATCGCGGCCGCGAAGAGCGTGCCGGGCGCGGCGCCGGGCGCTGATTCGCGCGCCGGCGGCGCCACAGGAGGGGCCGGGTCTTCCTGCCAGAATGAGCCAATCCAGAACAGCAGCAGCATCACCAGACCGAAAAAAACCCAACCGTAAATGATGTGGTCGACGCCGACGGCCAGCCGGTTATTCGACAGATGGCCAATCATCACGATCATGTAGGCGCGCAGCCAGTTCGCGACGATCGGCACGAGGATTGCCGCCGCGACGAACATCACGCGCCGGTGCGTGCTCCGATAAGCGACGGCAGCATAGATCGTCCCTATCATCACCGAAGCGATGATGTACCGGATGCCGCTGCACGCCTCGACGACGGACCATGCGCCGGAAGGGATGATGAAAAGGTTAGCCTCGCGATAGACCGGCACGCCCGACATGCGCAGCGCGGCCACGGTGAAGTTGGCGGTCCATTCGATCAAGGTTGGAACGAAAATCTCACCGAACGGCACGGCGAACAGCAGGAAGGCGAGCGGAAAAAACGCAGCGCGCGCAATGCGGGCGCCCAGTACCGCGGCGATTGCCGCCTGCAGCATGAACGCGAGCGCGAACTGCCTCGCGCTGACGACGTCGCCGACCGAAGCGACGAACCAGAGCGCGCCTGCGGCCAATACGATCCCCAGACCGGGCCACCACGGGCTGGCGGGAATCGCGGCGAGGATCTCGCGGCGGCGCCATACCAACCAGAGGCATATCGGCACAATGACGAATCCGTGGGTGAACGTTTCCGAGCGGATCCAGATCGCAACGATCGACGCGGCCGTCGGCCAGTAGAGCGCCAGAATGCCAACCACCGCAAGGCTGGCAGCGAGCACCGGAACGACGCGCCACGTTGCGCGCCATCCCGGCATCGTTGTGGCTCCGTCACGAGCCGCGTCGGCCGCCGGCTCAGCCCCCGCGGCGCGCGCGCCGGGGCGCGACCGCTGCCGGCCGGCGCCCGTTGCGTCCGAGCGACGTCCGACAAGACCGCGCACCCATTGTGCTGCATCGCCCATGTTTATCCCAGATTTCGCGTCAGCATCGGGCCGAGCGCGTTGACCAGCGGGCGTGGCAGCCGCCGCCAGATCGCGACCAGAGCCCGATACTTCGGATTGAGCGGATTGTTCTGCGGGATTGCCGTGCCCTTTCGCAGCCGGTACTCGTAATGCAGCTGCTCCGCCTCGAAGCCCCAGTTCTTCTTGAAGTCGAACGAACCGGTGCCGCGCTTGCTTCGGCCGTAGTCGAAGACGCGTATCCCGCGCTCGCATGCCCGGCGCATCAGGTCCCAGTATTTGAAGTCGTTCGCCGCGAGATCGCGCGCGTAGGAAGTGTCGCCGGCGTAATAGGGAAGCACCTCGTCGCGAAAGTAGAAGCTCATCACCCCGGACAGCGGCTTGCCACCCGCGTCGGTGACGATCGAGACTTCACAGCAGTCGCCGAACACCTCGGTGAGCCGCGCGAAATAGCTCTTTGCAAACGGCGGCGTGCCGTGGCGGTGCATGTTGTCCGCGTACAGCGCGAAAAAGCGTTCGACCGATCGATCGATCTCGCTCTTCAGTCCATTGCGGATGCCTTTGCGTATCATCGCGCGCTGCTTGCGCGGCACCGCCAGCATGTTGGCCTCCGGGTCGGTATCCAGCGTCTTGCGAAACCGCACATACAGATCCTGCTGCGGCCAGTCCGGACACCTGGCTGCACAGCTGCGGAATTCGAGATGGTCGACGTCCAGCGAGTCAGACAGCGCCGAGGCCGCTTCGATCAACGCGCGCCCCGCCTCGGCATCGGTCGCCGCCGGGCCGCCGTACACGCCAAAGGGGAGCGAGACCAGCGCGTGGCCGAACAGGCGGCTCTTGACCTCGGCCAGAGGCAGGATGCCGGCTATTGCGCCGGGACGCTCGGCGATCAGGTAGTGCGTGCGATGGCGAAAGACGTCCTCGATGATTTCCCGCCAGCCGATGCGGTGAAAGAACGTCGCATCGGGACAGCGCTGGACGAATTCTTCCCATGCAGAGGCATCGGTCGCGACAAACGGCCGCACGCTGACACGGTCGGCCGCGCGTCCGATGCGGACGATTTCACCGGCCGCCGATTCCATCATGAGCCGCCGTTCAAAAAGACGCGATCGACTCTGTCCCAGCGGAAGTCGGCAAGGAGGCTCTTCAGCCGCGGCTCGGTGCGGCCGAGATTCAGATAGTGGCGAAAGCGCGCTTTGGCGCCAGGCCCCTTGACCCGCGGCTGCGTCGGATCGAGCTCCCATGGATGAAAATAGAACATCGCCGGCCGCCGGTCGACAGCGTTGACGTGGTTGATCGACCATTTGGAGATCCGATATGGCAGCAGCCGGAAATAGCCGCCACCCCCAGCCGGCCAGTTCGAATTCAACATACGAACCGTTGCGACCGGCACCTCGAGCAGGTTGTCGCGCACCTTGTAGGGAAAGCGCGGCGCACCGGGCGCGCCATAGTGATCGTGGCGTATCGGATAGATGCTCGAGCTGTACCGGTAGCCCGCTTCGGCGATGCAGTCGAAGGCCCAGAAGTTGGTGGGTCCGATCGAGAAGCTCGGCGCCCGGTACCCTTTGACCTCGCGGCCCGCGATGTCTTCCAGCACCGCCTTGGCCAGGCGAATGTCGGCCAGGAAGGCGCCATACCCCTGCTCGTTCGCGCGCAGGTGCTCGTAGCCGTGGCTTGCAAGCTCGTGTCCTCCATCGACCAGGCGCCGCACCAGCGCCGGATAGCGCTCGGCGATCCATCCCAGCGTGAAAAAGGTCGCGCTGACCTTGGCGTCTGACAGCAGTCCGAGAATCCGTTCGATGTTGGCTTCGACCCGACACGGCTGGCTGTCCCATGACGCGCGCGGGATGTGCGCGGCGAAGGCCGAGACCTGGAAATAGTCCTCGACGTCGATGGTCAGCGCGTTGACGATCGCGTCGGCCGCGACAACTTGCGCGTTCATACGTTCGCCACCTTGCGTTCGAGCGCGGACAGGCCCAGCCACGCCGACAGGTCCTCGGCGATACGCTCGGCGGCGTGGCCGTCCCACAGCTCCGGCATCCTGCCGCGCTTGCCGCCGTTCTTCAGGATATCGTCGACGCATTCGAGCGTGCGCGCGCGGTTGCGTCCGACGAGCGTATTGGTCCCCTGCTCGACTGTTATCGGACGCTCGGTATTGTCGCGCATGGTAAGACACGGCACGGCGAGCGCCGTCGTTTCCTCCTGGATCCCGCCCGAGTCGGTCAGCACCAGCCGCCCCTGTCCCAGCAGGCCGAGCATCTCGAGATATCCCTGCGGCGGCAACAGCGTGATTTTCGCGCCGGCCAGCAGCGGCGACAGCCCGAAACGCTCGATATTGGCCTTCGCTCGCGGGTGCACCGGCCAGATCAGCGGCAAACGCGAGGCAACGTCCTTCAGTATTGTAAGCGCCTCGCGCAGCGCCGGCAGTGAATCGACGTTCGACGGCCGGTGCAAGGTGACGACACCGAAGCCGCCGATGCCGCCGGCGAAGTCACCGGCCTGTCCGGCGCTTGTCAGCGTATCGATCGGCGCAATCGCCCGGCGCTGGTGACGCAGCAGCGAATCGATCATCACATTGCCTACGAAGCGCACGCGCTCTCGATCGATGCCTTCGCGCGCGAGATTCTCGGCGGCGACGCGCTCGGTCGTATACAGCCGCTCGGCGATCTGGTCGGTCAGCACCCGGTTCAGCTCTTCGGGCATGCTGCGGTCGAAGCTCCGCAATCCGGCTTCGACATGGACGATCGGGATGCGCTTCTTGCTCGCGACGAGGCTGCAGGCTAACGTCGAGTTGACGTCGCCGACGACGATCACGCAACTTGGCAGAAGCTCATCGAGCACCGGCTCGAAGCGCCGCATGATCTCCGCGGTCTGGACGGCGTGCGTACCGGACCCGACCTCGAGATTCAAGTCCGGCGCCGGCAGTTCGAGGTCGGCGAACAGGCGGGCGTTCATCTCGACGTCGTAGTGCTGGCCGGTGTGAATCAGCACCGCACGCGGCATGTCGGCCCGCGCTCCGAACGCCCGCACGAGCGGCGCCATTTTCATGTAGTTCGGCCTCGCCCCGACGACGCAGGCGATCGGACCCTTTGCTCGCATTTCGACGCTCATCAGCGCTTCGCGGGCGTGCCGGGTTTGGCCGGCTTTTCCGGATGCAGCAGCCGGTGCAGAAGGTCGACGGCGGCGGCGACGGTTTTCTCCAGGCGGTCGATGCGGGCCTCGACGTTGTCGAAGTGCGAATGCAGCCGCCCGGCTTCCAGACGCGCCATCAGCGGGCTGCTGGGCGGTGTTTCGCCGTCGACAACGCTCATCGTCGAGAGCACGGCCTCCGGACCGAGCTCATCGCGAATCTCGTGCGCGATCGCCTGCACGTCCGCCGTCTCGAGCACGTGCCGCTCGGCTAGAAAAGCGGCGAGCAGAAGCCGGTTGCAAAGCGTGTTGATGCGCCGGGGTATCCCGCCGGTCAGCGTGTGTATCAAGTCGAAGCATGCCGGGTCAAACTGCGGATCGTCTTTCCAGTCGACATGCTTCAGCCGATGCTCGATGTAGCCCCGGGTTTCTCCCTTGTCGAGCGGCCCAAGGTGATATGAGGCAATGACGCGCTGGCGAAGCTGCTGCATCTGCTGGCCCTGCATCATCGCGCGCAGCTCCGGCTGGCCGATCAGGAAGCTCTGCAGCAGCGCCTGGTCGCCAAGCTGGAAGTTCGACAGCATGCGCAGCTCCTCGACCGCGCGCGGCGTCAAATTCTGCGCCTCGTCGACAATCAGCAACGCACGTTTCTTTTCCACTGCCAGCTGGCACAGAAACGCTTCCAGCGAGGCGAGCAGCATCGCCTTGTCGACCGACTTGACCGGAATGCCGAATGCCGCGCCGACGGCGCGCAGCATGTCGTCGGCATCGAGCTGTGTGCTTACCAGCTGGACGGCAACGACTTTCTCCCGGTCGAGCTGCTCGAGGAGGCTGCGCACGATCGTCGTCTTGCCGGCACCGATCTCGCCGGTGATGACGATGAATCCCTCGCTCTGATAGAGCCCGTACTCGAGGTAGGCGAATGCGCGCTTGTGGCCGCGACTGCCGAAGTAGAACGACGGATCGGGGTTGAGCTGGAACGGCTTGCCGGTCAACCCGAAAAAGGATTCGTACATGGTTGATTATCGGAATGTATAGGTGACGCCGATGAAGGCAGCCGCTTCGTTGTAACCGCTCGCGACATCGGAGCTAAACGTCTGGTAGCGCGCTCCGGCGAACACTGTCGTCTTGGGCGACAGCGGCGTCGAAGCTACCAGCCGCAACGCGGTCTGGTTGGTCGTGGCTTCGAAAGGCGGGTTGGCGACGGTGCGCAGACGCTCGATCGTCGTGTCGAGAGCCATCGTCGGCGAGAGCTTGTGCGACCATACCAAGGTGACCCCGGTCTGCCGGTTATTGTCGGCGGCCGTGAGCACCGAGTCTATCACGTTACCCGACGCTGAAATCGGTTGGGTGCGGACGTTGAAGATCGTGAAAACCACGGTGTTGTGAACGCCAATCAGCCCCGCACTAGCGCTTTGCGACTCCTGCAGCAATATCCGTTGAGAATAGAGGGTAACCGCGTTCGTTAGCACCGCAGGCAGCCCGCGGTCGCGGATGAATTGGTCGATTGCAAGCTGCCGTTGGGCCGGATCGGGAATCGCAGTGAGGAAAAGTCCGTTCAACAGCGACGCGACGTCGGCGCCGGCCGACAGGCTGGCAAGTTGTTGCGGGAAACTGGTGATGTTGCGCGATACGTTCACGTTCCACACCGACAGCGGAGTGCGGTGGTCGAATGTAAACAGGTAGCTGGCGCCGAAAAAACGATGCTCCCATTTGGCGACGACGCTAGTGCGGTTCGTCGGATGCCATTCGAGTCCCGCGCCATAGACGGCATTGCTCGAGCTGTCGAAGGGAAAATCATTTTCCTCGTAGCCCACGCTCGCCAGCAGCCGCAGCTGCGGATCGATGTTATACAAGGGCATCAGGCGGACCAGCCTGGTGCGAAATGTGTCGTGGGTGCCGTTGCCGTTGAACGTCGTGTCATTCACGTCGAAGTCGGCCCGCCATCCGAGCGTCGTGTCGCTCCTGGATGCGTTACCGGTGAACTGGGTATACTTGGAAGAGCTGGTCGAAACCGGGGCGCCAGTCGCGTTGACCCAGACGTTGTTGTTGCGCAGCTCGTAGACAACGTTTCCTGGCGCAACCCCTTGCACGTACGGGCTGATCCGATAGGTCTCCGAACGATATCGATTCTGCGTAACATTTTCCAAACCCAGCGGCTGCGCGCCGAATGGACTGAAGTACTGCTGTGCGATTGAAATCTGTCCCTCGACGTGCAGCCAATGATCCACAAGCGCGATGTCCCCCAGGACATCCGCGGCCGGATAGACGCTGTTCCGGTCGGAGCCACCCTTCGCATACAGCACCACGGGCAGCGACAGAAGCGCGCTCAGCCGCGTCCTGGTGCCTTTTTCAGTGACGCTGAGCGCCGGCGTCAGCTGGGTGACCCAGTCGTACTGCCTGGTATCGTTCGGTTGCAGATCGACGTTGTTGGTTACGGTCTCCTGCGCGGAGATCGAGGGTACGAAACGCCACGTTTGCGCCTCCGCCGGTTTGGGGAGGGCAGCGACTGCGGCGGCGAACACCGCGCCAAGCACTGGGGGCGCGGCTGTATGCAGGAAACTTGGCGATCGCTCTCGTGTGCGACGCCACTTGGACGGGCTGGAACTACGCCGGCTCTTCATCGGCATAGTACCCGTAATAGGTTCCGACATCCGTCTTGTCGGCCTTGTTGAGTACCATCAGCACGATCTCGCAGTTCTCGATCGTCGCCAGCGCCAGATTCACCGCGTGCTGCCGGGTGCTGTCGGCGGCGACGACCATCACGATCTGTCCCATGTGCGAAGCAAGTGCGCGCGCTTCCGTAGTCGGGAGCAACGGCGGCGAGTCGAAGATGACGATGCGGTCCGGATAGCGGGTCGCGAGCTCGTGCAGCACGACTGCCATCTGCTCGCTGGCAAGCAGCTCGGTTGCGCGGCGGTGATGCGCGCCTGCGGGGAGCACCGACAGGTTCTCGACGTTGGTGCGCAAGATTGCGTCGCTGACGTCGATTTGGTCGGTGGTCAAAAGCTCCAGCAGCCCAGGCGACGGAGGCGTACCGAGTACTCTTGGCAACTCCGGGTGGGCAACGTCGCCGTCGACCAGAAGCACGGTGGTATCCAGCTCCATCGCAACACTCATCGCCAGATTCACCGCGGTGAAAGTTTTTCCTTCGCCCGGAAGTGCGCTGGTCACCATGATCAGATTGCCGTTGCGGATCGCCGACCCCGCTGTGCGGCGTGCGTTGTGAATGATCGGTCGCTTGATGACTCGGAATTCGTCGGCGATCTGCGACTTCGGCGCGTCGCGAGTGACGAAGCCCCTAGCCTTGAGCCGCTCCAGGTCGATATCGATGCGATTCTGCTCGACACCGTCCGAGCGCCGGATGTCGCGCGCGCGGAGCGCATCGCTGCGAGAAGGCGCAACATGCGTCGGCGCGAGAATTGCCGACGCCGGCGCTGCCGGGCGCGCGGCAAGACCACGGATCGCCGCTTCCGGCGTTGGGACGTGCTCGCCATCGTGGGGGCGCGCAATCTGCGCCGCCTCGGGTGCTGCCGCGTCGGGTGTCGCCCCGTCGGGAATTTCGGCGCC
>DATBBM010000110.1:0-4221 GCA_036270955.1 Casimicrobiaceae bacterium
CTTCACGCCGCCGACCTCTGTGCCAGCGCAATGCAGGCATCGGCGACGCGCTCGCTGGCGTCGGTGCGGCCGACACGTCGCCCAGCGATCGCCATCGCCAGCAACCGGCCGCGATTCATTGCAAGCAGCAGGTCGGCCAGGCCCTGCGCGGTCATTGCCGACTGCTTGAGCATGACCGCCGCCCCGGCGTCGACCAGGAATTGCCCGTTGTGCGACTGCTCGTTGGCGAATGCCCCGGGAAGGGGCACGATCACGCTGCCGACGCCGACGGCGGCGAGCTCGGAGATCGTCAGCGCGCCGCCGCGGCAGATGACGAGATCCGCGTCGGCGTAGTGCCGTGCGATGTCGTCGATGAATGGCAGGCAAACCGCCTCGACGCCGGCCGCCTCGTAGGCGCGCCGCAGCGCGTCGATGTGCCGCTCGCCCGCCTGGTGCACGACATGCGGCCGCGAGTCGCGATCGAGCAGTGCGAGCGCAGCCGGCACGCGTTCGTTCAACGCGGTGGCGCCCAGGCTACCGCCGACGACGAGCAAGCTCATCGTTCCGTGTCTTCTGGCGAAGCGCTGCTCGGGCGGCGGGACGGCGACGATCTCCGCGCGCAGCGGATTGCCTACCCACTCGACCTTAGCCGCGTGTTTGTTGCCGAGCGCACCAGGAAATCCGAGCAGGATGCGATCGGCGCCATACGCGAGAATGCGATTTGCGAGCCCCGCCACCGCGTTCGCGTCGTGGATCAGCAGCGGCCGGTTGCACGCGACCGCCATCAGCGCTCCAGGAAACGAGACGAAGCCGCCGAGTCCCAGCACGACGTCGGGGTCGCGCCGCCGGATGATGCCGAGGCTTTGCCAGAAAGCCGACAGCAGCGCGAACGGGCCGAGCAGCAGGCGTTTGAATCCCTTGCCGCGAACACCGGCGAAGCGGATCGACTCGTAGTCGATGCCGTGCTGAGGGACGAGCCTAGACTCGATGCCGTCGCGCGTGCCCAGCCAGAAGACGTGCCAGCCTTTGGCGAGCAGCCGGGCGGCGACCGCAAGCCCGGGAAACGCGTGTCCTCCGCTGCCGCCAGTGGTGATCATGACGGTGCCGGTCATGCGGTGAATCCGCGCAGCAATCTGCGGTTCTCGTAATCGACTCGCAGCAGGACCGCCAGCGCGACGCAGTTCGCGACGATGCCGCTGCCGCCGAACGACAACAGAGGCAGAGTCAGACCCTTGGTCGGCAGCACACCCATGTTGACGCCGACGTTGATGAACGTCTGCACGCCGATCCACAGGCCGATGCCGTGCGCAACCAGCGCCGCGAAGGGTCGCTCGAGGCGCGCCGCTTGCCGGCCGATTGCGTAGGCGCGTATCAGCAACCATGCGAACAGGCCGATCACCAGCGCGACACCGACGAAGCCCAGCTCCTCGGCGATGACTGCCAGCAGGAAATCGGTATGCGCCTCGGGCAGGTAGAGCAGCTTTTCCACGCTGGCGCCCAACCCGACACCGAACCACTCGCCGCGACCGAAGGCGATCAGCGAATGCGACAGCTGGTAGCCCTTGCCCAAAGGGTCCGCCCACGGATCCAGAAAACCTGTAAAGCGCTGCAGCCGATACGGTGCGATCCAGATCAGGATCCACAAGATGACCGGCAACAGAAAACCGAGGCCGATCAACAGACGCCAGTCGAGACCGCCCAGGAAAAGAATGCCGAACGCGATTGCGACGATCACCACGCAGGCGCCGAAGTCGGGTTCGTGCAGCAACAGCGCGCTGACCAGCACCATCACCGCCAGCAGCGGCAGGAAGCCACGCAACAGCGTCTGCTTCAGCGGTTGCTCGGCGTGCAGGAACGCTGCCTTTCGCACCGCGTAGCTTGCCGCGTAAAGGACGACGGCGAGCTTCATCAGCTCGGACGGCTGCAGGTTGACGATGTAGAGCGACAGCCAGCGCTTGCTGCCGTTGACGCTCTTGCCGATGCCGGGAATCAGCACTGCGATCAGCAGCGCGGCGCCGGCGATGAAAAGGTACGGTGCCAGCCTCTGCCAGATTTTGAGCGGGATCTGGAACGCGAACAGGGCGGCGACGAGACCGATTGCGACGAACGCCCCATGGCGCACCAGAAAATACCAGGGACGGTAGCCGGTGTACGCGAGCGCTTCCGCGGTCGCGATAGACGCCGAATACACCATGACCAGACCGAGGGCCAGCAGCACCAGCGCCGACCAGGCGAGCGTTGCGTCGTAGGCCGTCATCGCGCGACTCTCGCGCGGCGCCGCGGCGATCGACGACAGCCGCGGCAGCGCGGAAAGGAAGCCCGGGTCTCTAGGCATGAGCGACCTCGCGCTCGTGCGCGGCCACCGCCGCCTTGAAGCGATCGCCGCGCTCGACGTAATCGCGGAACATGTCGAAGCTCGCGCAAGCCGGCGACAACAGCACCGCGTCGCCGGGCCGCGCTCGCGCGATCGCGCGCGTGACCGCCGCTTCGAGCGTCGGCGCGAATTCGATCGCCGCGTCGACGCCGGAGAGCGCCGCGGCGATCGCCGGCGCGTCGCGTCCGAGCAGGATCACCGCGCGGCAATACTTGATGACGTCGGCTTTGAGCGGAGCGAAGTCCTGGCCTTTGCCGTCGCCGCCGGCGATCAGCAGCGCCGGCCGGCCCAGGCCCGCGAGCGCGGCCTGCGTCGCGGCCACCGTCGTGCCTTTCGAATCGTTGACGAACAGAACGCCGCCGATTTCGGCGACGCGTTCCATCCGGTGCGGCAGCCCGCGAAACGCGGTGAGCGCGGCGACCACCTTGGCGTCGATCTTTGCGACCGTCGAGGTGAGCGCCAGCGCAGCGAGCGCATTGAGGGCGTTGTGACGTCCGACCAGCGCGAGGTCGCTGGCGGCGAGCAGCAGCGCGCCGCCGCGCGCGAGCCAGGGCGCTCCGCTGCGCTGGACGAGGCCCCAGTCGAGCTCGGCTTCGGGAACGCCCGCGCCGAAAGTCTGCACGATGTGGCCGGGAAGCCGCATCGACAGCGAGCGGAAGTCGTCGCGGTTCAGGATCTGCTCGCCCGCGCCTGCGAAGATCCGCGCCTTGGCGCGCGCGTAATCGTCGATCCCGGCGTAGCGGTCGAGGTGATTGGCGCTGATGTTGAGCACCGTCGCGGCGGTGGGCTTGAGGCTCGATGTGGTTTCGAGCTGGAAGCTCGACAACTCGATGACAAAGACGTCGGGCCAAGTCGCTCCGCGCTCGTGCCCGGCAAGCACGTCGAGCACCGGCTCGCCGATGTTTCCGACGACGGCGGCGGAGAGGCCTGCTGCGCGCGCGAGTTCGCCGCACAGCGATGCGACTGTGCTCTTGCCGTTCGAGCCGGTGATCGCCAGCACGCGTTGCGCCGGCCGCAGCGCACGCGCGAAGAGCTCGACGTCGCCGACCAGCTCCGCGCCGCGCGCCACCGCGGCAACGATAGGCGACTGGTTCTTCGCCAGCCCCGGGCTGATCACGATGGTCGCGGCATCGGCGAGCGTCGAGTCGGTGATCGGTCCGCGTAACAGCGGGACGTGCGGCAGCTCGGTGGCGAGCTTCGCCGCAAACGGCGGCTCGGCGCGAGTGTCGGCGACGCGAACGCGCGCGCCGTGCCGCGCGGCCCAGCGCGCCGCCGAGAGCCCGGTCAGGCCCAGGCCCAGCACGACGACGTCGCGGTTCTTCATCGCCATCTAACGCAGCTTCAGGGTCGAAAGGCCGAACAGCACCAGCAGCATCGTGATGATCCAGAACCGAACCACCACCTGGTTTTCTTTCCAGCCTTTCAATTCGTAGTGATGATGGATCGGCGCCATGCGGAACACGCGCTTGCCCGTCAACTTGAACGAAGCGACCTGGATCATCACCGACAGCGTCTCGACGACGAACACCCCGCCCATGATGAACAGGACGATTTCCTGCCTGACGATCACCGCGATCGCGCCCAGCGCGGCGCCGAGCGCGAGCGCACCGACGTCGCCCATGAACACTTCGGCCGGATACGCGTTGAACCAGAGAAAGCCCAGACCGGCCCCGGCGATCGCGGCGCAGACGACGGTCAGCTCGCCGGCCCCGGGTATGTGCGGCATGAAAAGGTAGGTCGAGAAGTCGGCGCGGCCGGCGACGTAGGCGAACAGCCCCAGCGCGGCGCCGACCATCACCGTCGGCATGATCGCCAGGCCGTCGAGGCCGTCGGTCAGATTGACCGCGTTGCTCGAGCCGACGATGACG
>DATBBM010000111.1:0-2472 GCA_036270955.1 Casimicrobiaceae bacterium
CGATCCCAGGCAATCGTTAGTGAAGTACATCGGCGCGACGATTACACCCGAGGCCGCGGTCGTGGTCGGCGGCCGCGTCGTCTATCGCGGGCGGATTGACGATCGGTTCGTCGATCTGGGCCGCGAGCGTCCCGCGCCGACGGAGCGCGATCTATTCGAGGCGCTGACGGCAATCGTCAACGGCAAGCCCGCGCCACATGCGACGACGCAAGCCGTTGGTTGTTTCATTTCGGACTTGGTGAGATGAATCCGGGGCGACCACGCTGGGCCTGCTCGAGCGCGTTCCGTTGTTTCGTACGTCGAGCAGGCCTCGGGCTCCTGCTGGCTGTTCTCGCTTCACCGGCCGGCGCGCAATCCGTCACGTACTCAAAGGACGTCGCGCCGCTGCTCGCCGAACGGTGCGGCATGTGTCATCACGCCGGCGGGTCGGCGCCTTTCACGCTGCTCACGTATGCGGATGCGAAGCGGCACGCGGGGCAGATCGCGACCGTCACCGCCAATCGCTTCATGCCGCCGTGGAAAGCGGATCCGGCCGATGGTCCATTTGTCGGACAGCACCCGCTGGACAACCAGGAAATTCTGCTGCTTCGGCGCTGGTTGGATGCCGGCGCGCCTGAAGGCGATCCGCACGGCCTTCCGCCCGCGCGCGCGTGGGTCGAAGGGTGGCAACTCGGGAAGCCCGACCTCGTCGTCACGCTGACGCAGCCGTACACCCTGCAAGCCGAGGGGACCGATGCATTTCGCATCTTCGTCCTTCCAATTCCCCTGGAGACAGCCCGGTTCGTTCGCGGTCTCGAGTTCCGACCAGGCAACCCGAAGGTCGTGCACCACGCGAACATCCGTATCGACACGACGCCTGCGTCGCGCCGCCTCGACGAAGCGGATCCAGGGCCCGGCTACGACGGGCTGATCGCGCGCACAGCGACGTATCCGGACGGACATTTTCTCGGATGGACGCCCGGACAGGTCGCGCCGCTGCTGCCGCCCGATCTCGCGTGGCGCCTCGAGAAAAATACGGATCTCGTCGTCGAACTTCACATGCAGCCAAGCGGGAAAGCGGAGCAGGTTGCGCCTTCGATTGGCCTGTACTTCGGCGACGCGGCGCCGACGCGCACGCCGGCGATGCTGCGGCTGGGACGGCAGGACATCGACATTCCCGCCGGCAACGCCAGGTACATCATCACCGATTCCTACACCCTGCCGGTCGACGTCGACGTGGAGGCGGTGCAACCGCACGCGCACTATCGCGCTCGCGACGTGCGCGGTTGGGCGACCCTTCCGGACGGTTCAACGAAGCGTCTCATCGACATCGCCGACTGGGATTTTCGATGGCAGCATGTCTATCGCTTCGTCACACCGCTCAGCCTGCCGGCGGGGACGACGGTGTCGATGCGCTACACCTACGACAACTCGTCCGACAACGAGCGCAATCCGCAGAGGCCGCCGATTCGCGCGCGCTGGGGACAGCGTTCGGCCGAAGAGATGGGCGACCTCTGGCTGCAGGTCCTGCCGCGCAACGGCGACGATCTCGATCGGCTCAGCCGCGACTTCCGGCCGAAGGTTGCCGCCGAAGACGTGAAAGGGTACGAGGCGGAGATCGAAAAGCATCCCGACGACGCCGGGCTGCACGACGATGTGGCGCTGCTCTATATGGAGCTGGGGAAAAACGGTAACGCCATCGGGCACTTCAAGACGTCGCTTGCGCTGAAGCCCCGGTCGGCGGCCGCGCACTACAACCTCGCAACCGCGCTGACGGTTTCCCGCCAGCTCGACGAGGCAACGGTCGAGTATCGCGAGGCGCTGAAGATCGATCCCGCCTATGCGAACGCCCACAACAACCTCGGGAATGTGCTGCTCTCGCAAAAGCGGTTCGACGAGGCGATTCGCGAGTTCGAGGAAGTGGCGCGGCTCCAACCGGACTCGGCGGCGGCGCGCAAGAACCTCGCGGCCGCTTATGCGGCGGCCGGTCGTACGCCGCCGCGCTGACAGCGCATCCCCAAAGGTTTGATCTTCTCCGCGTGCTTTGCGAGCTTCGCGGTCTTTTCTTCAGCGTATCGCTGCGTGCGCCTGGTCTTCGAGCGCGATCGCCAGGTTGCGGCGTAGCTGCGCGTCGCGCGGATTCATCTCGACGGCTCGACGGAATGCCGCTACGGCCTCGTCGAGCTTCCCCAGCGCCGACAACGACACCGCCAGGTTCGTCACCGCTCCCACATCATCCGGGCGCTCCAGCAGATACTCGCGGTAGGCGGCCTGCGACTCGGCGAATTTCTGCTGCGCGAAGAGCGTATCGGCGAGGAACCCCTGAGCCGTGGAATGCGCGGCGCCGCGCGCCGGTGCCATCGAGAGCACCAGCTTCAACTGCTGCTCGGCGTCGGCCCACCGCTTCTGGAGCATGAACGCGCGTCCGATCATGGTCCGCGCCGGCACGACGTCGGCCAGCACCGGCTCGAGGCGAACGAACTGCTCGAGCGG
>DATBBM010000112.1:0-12134 GCA_036270955.1 Casimicrobiaceae bacterium
TCAGGAGGAACACTGAGTAGTCGGTGAAGCCGGTCGTCCATGCGACCGAATGATACTGGCCCGCCTTGATCGCGGCGAGCGAGACATGCGCCGGATGGATGAACGACAAGTCGTATTCCTGCTTGGCAAGACCTTCTCTCAGTTCGTTGTAAGGGCTGACTACCACCATCCGCACCGGCCGCTTCAGCGCCTTCGCCAACAGATCCGACAACGGCTGGAATCGCGCCTGGATTTCGCGGTTGGTCTGGTAGTAGGTGACGCCCTCGGTGATCGAAAAAACGAAATCGGCCGCCGCGGCGTGCGGTGCAATGACCGCGAACGCCGCCACCAAGATCAACATCCTGCGCAAAATGTTCATCGTCGTCATGCTTGAATTCCCCTGAACATTCCGGGCCGCGCGCCTGTTGGCGGCGCTTGTCGCCGCGGCCCCGAAACAGCATACGCCAAACCGCCAAACGTCCGACCTCATGACATCGTCATTGCCGGTCGCGGCGAACGCGACACGGCGCGGCGCTTTGCGACGCAACGCGTCACCCGATCGGTACCGTCATCCCCGATGAGCAGACGCTCAACGGGCGGAAGGACACACAATCGTCGTAATCGTCCGAGCCTATGCAACTCCCGTTCCAGCTGCACTGAACATCTTGAACGCGGTCTGCTATTACGCCACAATCGCCGATGCACCCGACCGCGATATTCGAGCGCATTCCCTGCTGCGTCGGACGCGGCGTGATCGCGGTGATCCATTGAACGCAAACCCGCCGTATCTTTCGATCGAAGCGCTGACCGTCTCGTACGGCGCGGCCCGTGTACTCGATCGCGTCAGCCTGGGCGTCGAGCGCGGCGAGATGATCGCCCTCCTGGGCAGCTCCGGCTGCGGAAAGACCACGTTGTTGCGCGCGATCGCCGGATTCGTGCGTCCGGAATCGGGCACGATCAAGGTCGGCGGCAAGGAAATCACCCGTCTGCCGCCCGAAGCGCGCGGGACGGCGATGATGTTCCAGTCGTACGCGCTGTGGCCGCACATGAACGTCGCCGACAACATCGCCTACGGTTTACGCATGCGAAGCTGGACGAAGGCCGCGATAGCCGACCGGGTCGCGGACATGTTGAAGCTGCTGCAACTCGACGGCTTCGGGCCGAGGCCGGTGACGCAACTGTCCGGGGGCCAGCGCCAGCGAGTCGCTCTCGGGCGCGCGCTAGCGATCGACCCGCATCTGTTGCTGCTCGACGAGCCGATGTCGAATCTCGATTACAAGGTGCGCTTGGAGCTGCGCCACGAGCTGCGCGCGCTGCAGCAGCGCATCGGCATCACGGCCGTCTACGTGACGCATGATCGGGAGGAAGCGCTGACCCTGTCCGACCGGATCGCGGTCATCGACGCCGGCCGCATCGTCCAGGTCGGCGCGCCCGAGGAAATTTTTCACCGGCCGACGTCGGCGTTCGTGGCCGGCTTCATGGGAGCGGACAACGCGATCGACGTCGCCCAGCGCGACGACGGCATGCTGGTCGCGGCGGCCGACGGCGGATCGGACCGTCGGGTGCGCGCGCATTTTCGCAGCGATTCGGCCCATTTGGGGACCGCGGCGTCGTCGTCGGACGGCAGCCTCGTTCTGTCGGGGACGATCGCACAGGCCGTCTATGTCGGCCAGGGCTATCGCTACCGCGTGCGCACCGCAGGCGGCGACGTATGGGTCCATGCGCCGGACCGCTTGCCCGAAGGGGCCGCCGCCTGCGTAATCGTGCCGCGCCAGGCGGTACTGCTGTTTCCGACGGACCAGTCGGACAGGGCGCCCCCGGGCGCAATGCGTCCGGCCGCGTGACCGGAGCGCCGATGTCGGCTGCAGACGATTTGGGGTATTGTCGCCAATTGTGATGCACTGCCGCGTGGTGCGGTGGATGCGTCGTTCGCGCGAGCGACATTCGTTGCGAGAATCGCCGCCGGAACAACATAGGAGGGTTCGATGAAATCTCGCCTGATTGCACTCGCTTCGGCGCTCGCCTTCGCCGGCGCGGCGTTCGCGCAAACGACCCTGAACGTCGTCACCGCGGGCGACCAGAACATGGTCGACTACGTCAACAATTACCTGGCGCCCAAGTTCGAGGCGGCCAACCCCGGCGTCAAGGTGCGGGCGGTCGGGACCGGGCCCGGCGATTCCGGCTCGCAGAAAATCTACGAAAAGCTGTCGGCGCAGCAGAAGGCGGGCAACGCCGATTGGGACGTCGACGTGGCGGTGATCCATCAGCTCGCCTCGGCGACGATGGTCAACGAGAAGCTGCTGATGCCGTATCGCAACGAGATCAGTGCCGGCAAGCTCGTGTCGCGAGACACGGCCAAGAACGCGCTGGGCGCGAACGTCGACGGCTATGTGATGCCGATGTTCCACAGCCAGATCGTGTTCGCTTACAACCCGGAGCTCGTGAAGTCGCCGCCCAGATCGTTTGCCGAACTGACCGAGTGGGTGAAAAAGAACCCGAAACAATTCGGCTATAACGGCGTCAAGGGCGGGATGTCTGGCGTCGGCTTCGTCACCGGCTGGGTATCGGCATACAGCGGCATCGGCGACAAACTGGAAAAGGGACCCTTCGATGCCTCGTCGGGACCCGCGATCGACAAGGCGCTTGCCGGCCTGAAGGATTTCAACCAGTACGTCGTGATGACACCGGGCAACGCGGGCACGCTGGACATGCTGAACCGCGGCGAGATCGCCATGGGCCCCGTCTGGGTCGACATGTTCTACACCTGGCAGGCCGACGGGCGCATGAGCCCCAAGATGAAGCTGGCGCTGCCCTCCCCGGGGCTTCCCGGGCAGCCGATGTACTACGTGATTCCCGCGAAGGCGGCGCATGCGCAGCTCGCCAAGAAATTCATCGAGCTCGCGGAAAGTCCCGAAGTCCAGGCCGACGGCATCATCAAACAGTTCAACTGGTATCCGGGCATCGATCCGCAGTACGTGCAGCCCAGGCTCGACCAGGCGGCGTGGAACAAGCTGTTTACCGACGTCTCCCCGCAGGATCTGGCCAACTACGGCCGACCGTTTCCGTTGTCGCCTTACTTCAAGCAAATCGTCGAAGGCTACGAGCGCGTCGTCCTGAAATAACTGCTCGGAGCTGCGGCGAGAGGAAACCGCTTGGCCGCGGCGAGTCGGCCCGCTGACCGCTGGACGGGGGTCGCCCTCGCCGCGCCGGCGCTCGCTGTCGTCGGCGCGTTCTTTATCGCGCCGCTGGCGATGTCGGCGATCGTCGCCTTTCGCGGCAAGACCGGAGGCTTTACCCTCGAGCATTTCAGCAAGGCTTTCGACCTCTACACGACCGACCTGCTGTTCACGCTGGCGATTGTGCTGCTGTCGACGGTTCTGATCGGCCTGCTATCGGTCGCGATCGCCGGCTACCTGACCCTGGGCGAGAATCCGCGCGCCGTCGCTCTGCTGCGCTGGCTTTACCGCTGGCCGCTATTCATTCCGTTTGTTGTCGCCGGTCAGGTGATGCGAACCTTCCTGGCCAAGAACGGGATGCTGAATCATGTCCTGATCGGCAGCGGGCTGATCGAGCCCCTGTCGGCGCAGAGCATGCTCGACTGGCGCGGTATCGTTGTGGCGTTCGTCTGGAAGCAGGCGCCATTCGTAACCCTGCTACTCGCCGGCGCGATGGCGTCGCTCGAGCCGCAGCACATCGAGGCGGCGCGCAACCTCGGCGCGCGGCGCCTGCGCGTGCTGCTCGACATCGTGCTGCCGCAGGTGCGCGGCACCCTGCTGGTCGGGCTGGTCCTGTCCTTCGTGACAATGCTCTCGGTGCTGTCGGTGCCGCTGATGATCAATCCGAATTCACCAACGATGGTCACCGTCGACGTCGCCTATCGGATCAACACCTTCGCCGATTATCCGGTCGCCAATGCCTTGTGCCTGCTGTCGCTGCTGCTCGCCGCGGGCGGGGCCTGGTTCTATCTGCGGCACGCCTCGAAGAAGATCGAGGTGGCCGCATGAGCGGCGGAGCAGGGGCCCCGCGACGACAGCGGGGATGCGACCCCCGAAGGCGGCAGGCGGCCGACACGGGTTGTCGATCATGACGCATTGCCGTAAGGAGGCAGCCGCATGAGCGAAGCAGCAGGGACCCTTCGCGTGAGCGCGATGACGCTCCCTTTGCCGCTGCAGGCGGTGCTGCGCGCGGTGCTGCTGGCGCTATTCGCGTTTGCGATTTTCGGACCGCTGCTCAACCTGTTCCTGTGGGCGTTCGCCGAGCGCTGGTACTTCCCGAGCAAGCTGCCGCTCGAATACGGGCTGACCTTCTGGTACCGGGTTTTCCAACCGCGCGGCAACGCGCTGGCTTCGCTGGGAACCAGCGTATGGATCGCCGTGCTGACGGTTTTCCTGAGCCTCGCGGTGGCCGTGCCGGCCGGCTACGCGCTGGCCCGGCTCAGGTTGCCGTGGCGCAGCGCGATCCTCCTGGCGTTCTTGCTGCCGCAAGCGGTGCCCAACCTGCCGGTCTACGTCAACATCGCGCAAGTGTTCTATCAGATCGGTCTGAACGGCACGATTCTCGGCGTCGTGCTCGTCCATGCCTCGCACGGACTGGTCCTGGCAGTCTGGATCGCATCGGCGGCGTTCGCCTCCGTCGACGTTTCGCTCGAAGAGGCGGCGCGCAACCTCGGGGCTTCGGCATGGACGTGCTTTCGCACCGTCACGCTTCCCATCGCTGCCCCTGGATTGATTGCCAGCGCGATTTTCGTGTTTCTCGAATCGCTGGACGAATTTACCGGCACGTACTTCGTCGGCGTGCCGGACGTGACGACCTTACCGCTGCTGATGTTCAACGCCAGCATGGGTGGCAACTACCAGATCGCGTCGATCACCGCGCTGCTGCTGCTGATCCCATCGATCGGCTTCATGCTGGTCGTGGAACGCTTTCTCAAGGCCGACGTGCTCGCGATGGTGGGCCGCTGAACCGCGTTTCGCCCCTTGGCGCCGAGGCGTCAGCGCTTGCGCTTCTTCAGACCCCACCAGAGAACGACCAGGCCCACGGCGAGCAGAAGCAGGGTTGCCGGCTCGGGAACCTGCCCGACCAGCGTAAACGCCGCGTTGAACGTCGGCGCCGCGCCTCCCTGCACCGGTGGTCCGACGATGTCGGTACCGATCCGAAGCCAATCGGGATCAAGGTCGGCGTTTCGGATCCAGCTTTGCAGGTCCGGAGAAAAAGGGGTGCCAGGGGACACGACGGGCTTCGGCGTCGACAGCCACATGAAGTCGCCACTGTCCAGCGTCACCTGAGGGACGAAAAAGTAATGGTCCGCCGGCAGGTTGAACGGCGTGAGAAAGCTCACGTTGAACAGGACTTCCTGACCCGTGACCGGGCCCTCGCCGCCGGTCGTCTGAGTGGGCGATGGGTTGATGCCGTTCCGGACGCTGTTGGCCGCGGTGAAGCTCGGGCTGAGCAGCACGGTCGAGAACGAAAGCTCTGCGGCGAATTCGCGGCTGTCGAAGGCAACGTCGGAAGGCGAATTCGCGCGGGTCGGTACTTGGCCGCTCGGTGGGACGGTCGAATCCTTGGGAAAGACCCGGTAGATCTCGACGATGACGTCGGTGGCCGTCGAACCCAGCGGAACAAGTCCGGTGAACGTCGCGCCGGTGATCGTCGTCGTATTGGCGAGAACGAAGTCGTCGGCCGATTCGATCTCGATCTTGCCTGGACTGTCGGGACGCGACGCCGTCGCGATCAGCCCATCGGGATTGCCGGTGCTGAAAAAGAACGGGGCGCCGGCTGCTGACGCTGCCCATAGGAGGACTGCGCTGATTCCTATGGCCAACCGGGACACGCTCGAAATTCTCGACCTGGGCTGGATAGGCATTGGACCCTCCGCTTGCGCTATTGCTTGGCGCACACTTTGTACGCAACAACCGTACCGATTCGCGCAATTGCAGTGATTACAACCGCTTAGCGCGCAAGGCCGAGAATAAGCTCCAGCATTCGTAAGAATTGTCGACACCCGTCCCAGTGTCGGACGGGCGTAGTCGGAAGGGCGTTTTCGGGACGGGCGCAGTCGGAAGGCGTCGACTAGGGCAGCGTGTAAGCGGTCTTGACCACGGTGAAGAATTCCCGGGCGTAGCGTCCCTGCTCGCGCGGGCCGTAGCTAGAACCTTTTCGGCCACCGAACGGGACGTGATAGTCGACGCCCGCCGTCGGCAGGTTGACCATGACCATGCCGGCCTCGCTGGCGCGCTTGAAGTGCGACGCATGTTTCAGCGAGGTAGTCACGATGCCGGCGGAGAGGCCGAAGTCGGTGTCGTTGGCTACAGAAAGGGCCTCGTCGTAGTCCCTGACGCGGATGACGCTGGCAACGGGCCCGAAGATCTCCTCGCGCGACGTGCGCATCGCGTTGGTGGCCTCGGTGAGCAGCGCAGGCGCCAGGTAATGGCCTTTTTTGCTGCGCTGGAGAACCTCGCCCCCCGCCACCAGCTTTGCTCCTTCCTTCTGGCCGATACCGATGTATTCGAGGTCCTGCTTCAGTTGTGTCTCGTCGACGACCGGGCCGATGTCGGTTCCCGGCGCCAGCGCGTCGTCGACCTTGAGCTTGCCCAACCGGTCGGATAGCGCCGAAACGAAACGATCGTGGATGCCCGCGCCGACGATCAGTCGCGACGACGCGGTGCAGCGCTGCCCGGTCGAAAAGAAAGCGCCGTTGATCGCGCAATTGACCGCCACCCCCAGGTCGGCGTCGTCCAAGACGACCAGCGGATTCTTGCCGCCCATTTCCAGTTGCAGCTTTGCCATGCGCTGGATCGCCTTTGCGGCGATCGAATGTCCCATCGCGACAGAGCCGGTGAAGCTGATGCCGTCGATGCGCCGGTCGTTGATCATAGCCTCGCCGACGACGCTGCCGCGTCCCATGACGAGGTTGAATACCCCTTTGGGCACGCCGGCGTTGACTATGATTTCGGCGAGCGCCCACGCCGACCCGGGTACAAGCTCGGCCGGCTTGAACACGACGCAGTTGCCGTAAGCGAGCGCCGGCGCGATTTTCCAGGCGGGAATCGCGATTGGAAAGTTCCATGGCGTGATGATGCCGACGACGCCGATCGGCTCGCGGGTGACTTCGACGTCGATCCCCGGACGGACCGAAGGAATCTTTTCGCCGGCGAGGCGCAGCGTTTCGCCGGCAAAGAACTTGAAGATCTGACCGGCGCGCGTCGCTTCGCCGACGCCCTCGGGCAGCGTCTTGCCTTCCTCGCGCGACAACAAGCGCCCAAGCTCGTCCTTGCGCGCGAGGATCGTGTTGCCTATCGTGTCGAGCCAGTTGAAGCGATCCTGCACCGACGATGCGGCCCACGCAGGAAACGCGGCGCGGGCGGCACCGATCGCCGCGTCGGCCTGGGTCCGGTCGGCGCGCGCATAGACGCCGATGACGTCGCTCAAGTCGGACGTATTGATGTTGTTCGCGGTTTCGGCGCCAGGCGCCCATTCGCCGGCGATGTAATTGCGGTGCAGGTCTTCCATCGTGGTTTCCTAGTGGTCATCCGTTGCGCAGCAGTCCGCGCGCCGACAGGTTGCGCATCAATTCGCCGGCGCCGAACGTCCAGGGTGGCGCCTTGTCGCTGGTCGTCACATGATTCTCGAGCGCGCCCAGTCGCGCCGCCGCGATGACGACGCGATCCCCGGACTTGTGCGTGAAACCCATGCCCGGCGCGCCGCGATCCTCGACCGGCGCGAACATCGTGCCGAGGAACAGCATGAAGCCGTCGGGATACTGGTGGTTCGCGCCGATTGCCTGCGCGACCAGGTCTTCGGGATCGCGGCTGATCTTGGTCATCGAGCTCGCGCCGCGCAGGTGATAGCCTTCGGGCCCGTGCACGTCGAGCGTGATCTCGGCGTTTCGCACATCATCGAGCGTGAATCCATCGTCGAAGACGCGGATGAACGGTCCGATCGCGCAAGAGGCGTTGTTGTCCTTGGCTTTGCCGAGCAGCAGCGCGCTCCGCCCCTCGAAATCCCGCAGATTGACGTCGTTGCCCAGGGTCGCGCCGCGAATCCTGCCGCGCGAGTCGACGGCCAGCACGATCTCGGGCTCGGGATTGTTCCAGGTCGACTTCGGGTGCACGCCGATCAGCGCACCCGGGCCGACCGCGGCCATCGGCTGCGTCTTGGTGAAGATTTCCGCGTCGGGACCGATGCCCACTTCCAGGTATTGCGACCAGGCGCCTTGCTCGACCAGGATCTGCTTGATGCGCGCCGCGTCGGCCGAGCCAGGACGCACGCTCGCCAGGTCATCTCCGAGTATGCCTTGCAGGCGGCCGCGTATCGCGTCGGCGCGGCTCGCGTCGCCGCGCGCCTGCTCTTCGATTACGCGCTCGAGCGTGCTCGCGACAAAGGTCACGCCTGCCGCCTTGATCGCCTGAAGATCGCAGGGGGCGAGCAGGCGCGGGGCACCGGCGTCGAAATCGCTGCGGCTGTTGGCCAGAAGCGCATCGACCCGGCCCGCCAAGCGCCCTGACGCGGCGCGCATCGCCGCCGCGAGGTCGTCGCGCTCGAGCCATGCGCTGGCAGTCGGCGCGATCGCGGACAGATCGATGACCGCCCCATCGGGCCGCACGGTAATCGGAGCCGGACCGCCAGGATTCCCGGGCAGCCAGGCGCGACCGAGCAAGGTCGACGTCTTCCAGTCGGAGGGCAGGGCGGCGAGCGCTGAGGATGGCATTGCGATCGACAGGTTTGAGATAATCGAAGCGTCCACGCGCCGGCGGACTGAGTGAAGCGGGCTAACGCATAGCGCCGCCTGCGATAATACCCGTTGCCGCCCTATTACAGGAGGCTCGCGATGAGTGCGCCGATGACTCCGTCCGACCTGCCGGACCGTTTGCCGTTCCGCTCGACCGACTCGCTGAGCCCCTCGGCGCCGGTGACACCGCCGTTGCTGTTGCATACCCCCGGCCCGATTCCACCGGTCGACGATGACGACGACGACGAGGACGACGACACCAAGGGCGGAGGCAAGGGTGGAAACATCGATCCGGATGACGATGAAGATCTGGACGATGACGAGGACGACGACGAAGCCGACAAGCAGTGGGCTTCGCGTCGCTAGGCGTCGAACGGGGGGCGCAGACCCGCGTTTCGTGCTATAGTGTGACGTATACGGCGCTACGCGAGCTGCCCTTTGCTCTAGCGTACGATTGCCCGCCGCGTTTCGGAAAGCAACTTTCCGCACGGAATTCAGGCAATCCGATCATCGGCTTCTAATCCTTCGCTCCCTTCGTTTTTCGAGCGGCACTTTCCGGTTAGAGATGATGGTTTCTCGACCCGGTTGCGGCCGTTTGCGCGAGGGTGACGTCGGTCCGGCTCCCGCCGGGCCCTGACGACCCGCGCCATCTCCGCGTCATCCGGAATTTGAGCCGACCCGGCGCTTTCTTGCCGGCGCGGCTTTGTTTTGTTCGCGACGCTCGAAGCGCGGCGCGATGCTCATTGATCGGACGAACGATGAATTTTGAATCATTGCACTTGGCGCCGGAGTTGCTGCGCGCGCTGGCCGACTGCGGCTACACCGAGCCGACGCCAATCCAGGCGCAGACGATTCCGCCGCTGTTGCAGGGCCGGGACGTCGTCGGGTCCGCGCAGACCGGAACCGGCAAGACCGCGGCATTCGTGCTCCCGGCGTTGCAGCGCTTTGTCGACTCCCAGGGAGCGGCCCCGGCCAAGCGTCCATTCGGCCACGGCCCGCGCGTCCTGGTGCTGGCGCCCACGCGCGAACTGGCGCAGCAAGTCGCCGACCAGGCCACGAGATATGGGACGCATTTGCGGGTCAAGACCGTGTGTATCTATGGCGGGGCGCCGTACCCGGTGCAGAACAAGCAGCTCGCGCGCGGCGTCGACATCCTCGTGGCAACGCCGGGCCGGCTGATCGATCACATGGAGCGCGGCCGCATCGACCTGTCGCAGCTCGACATGCTGGTGCTGGACGAGGCCGACCGGATGCTGGACATGGGCTTCATCGAGGACGTCGAGCGCATCGCCTCGCGCACGCCGGCAAAGCGCCAGACGGTGCTGTTCTCGGCGACGCTCGATGGCGCGATCGGCCGCCTGGCCGGCAAGCTGTTGCGCGATCCCGTACGCATCGAAGTCGCCGCGGGTAAGGCTGCCCCGATCGCGATCGAGCAGCGCGTGCATTTCACCGATGATCACGCGCACAAGCACAGGATCCTCGATCATCTGTTGACCGATATCACGATGACGCAGAGCATCGTGTTCATCGCGACCAAGCGCGACGCCGAAACGCTGGCCATACGACTGCGCGGCGAAGGCCACGCCGCCGCCGCGCTGCATGGCGACATGCGTCAGCGTGAGCGCACTTATACGCTGCAGGAAATGCGCCGCGGCCGCGTGCGCACGCTGGTCGCGACCGATGTCGCCGCACGCGGCCTCGACGTCGCGGGAATCAGCCATGTGATCAATTTCGATCTGCCGCGTCAGGCCGACGATTACGTTCACCGCATCGGCCGCACCGGCCGCGCCGGCGCGACGGGCATCGCGATTTCACTCGCCTCGTTCGCCGACCGCGGGACGCTGCGCCAGATCGAACGCCACACCGGCGCCGCGATCGCCGCGCATGTGATACCGGGACTCGAGCCGCGTAACCGCAAACGCGGTGCGCACGAAGCGACGCCTTCGCGAGCTAGGCCGCGCAGCAACGGCGGCCCGCGCGCGTATGCGCGCGATTCGCGCGACCAGGGAACGCAGTCGCGTTCGGGCTGGCAGGGCAAATCGGCAGGACGCAGCCGCTAGAACGCCCGGCGCGACGACGCGAGTCGTTGGTTCGGGCCGCCGCGATTCCGGAAGCCTGGGCTGCGCCTACAAACCGCCGAACCGCTGGTAAAAATACGGCGCTGCCGGCGGCAGCGGCCCACTGCCGGCTTCCAGCGTTGCGGTCAGGTGCTGCTCGGCGCAGCGATGCGTCAACCGGTAAAAGTCGCGGCACAGCCCATAGGCGTCGCTGGCGTGCCATCGCGTCGGGAGCATCGCCGGTGGCAGCTGCGGATCGTGCAAGGTCACCCGCCGATATTCGTGGATCAGCAGGGTTCGCACGACAAAGCACTGCCCCGGGTCCGGGAGCGGATCGTCGCGGAAAAGCTCGACGACCCGGCGAAAGCGGCCGATGAAACGCCGGTAGCCCGCATCGAGGGTTTGCAAGTCCCAGTATTGCTGCAGCAGCGACTCGAGCGGCACCGCGGCCGGGACCGCCTCGCGCCCACGCAGCAGTACGACATCGAGCGAACGGTCGAGCGCAGCGACGATTTCCGCCGGCGCGGTCTGGCCGGGCCGGGCCGGCCGCGCATAGACACCGGCGGAGATCGCGCCGAATCCCTCCCAGGCTAGCTCGCGGCGGAGCTTGTCGCGCCGCGTCCCGCCGCTCGGCGACCGACAGACGATCAGGTCCCAGTAGCCGTCCCAGGTGTCCGATGGCGCGACATAGATCCGCCGATAGGCGCTTTCGAAGCGGCGCCGCCCCTGCGCCGTCAGCCGGTAAAGACTGCGCCGCCCGGCCTGGCGGCTGGCGAGCCATCCGTCCCGGGCTAGCCGATACACGCTGGTACGCACCAGCCGCTCGTTGAGTCCGAGCGGCGCCAGAAGGCGAATCAGCCCCGACAACCAGACGCCGCCACCGTGCGGGGCCAGCGCGTCGCCCCAGACGGTGGCGACCAGCGACTTGGCGCGCGGCGGCGCGGTGTCCAGCTCGCGCCGGATCCAGCGCGCGACCGACGCATGCGACCGGCTTTTCATCGCCGCCATCGTCCGACGCCATCCGATACAGAAATTGCCATTGTCATCGCGAAAGTGTATCGTTTTCGTTCGGCCGCGACCAGCACCGTATTTACGCGGCGAGGAGGACAGGCGATGTATGCGCAGATGGTCGACACCGGCGCCAAGAAGCTCCGTTCGGTCGAGGAGATGACGCCGGAGGAACGCGCGTTCCAGCAGAGAGTCGATGCCGACATCAAGATCGAGCCGAAGGACTGGATGCCCGAGGCCTATCGCAAGACGCTGATCCGGCAGATTTCGCAGCACGCGCATTCTGAGATCGTCGGCATGCTGCCCGAGGGCAACTGGATCACGCGTGCGCCGACCTTGCAGCGCAAGGCGATCCTGATGGC
>DATBBM010000113.1:0-35219 GCA_036270955.1 Casimicrobiaceae bacterium
CCGCGGCGGCGCGCTGACGATCTCCGAGCTCGCCGCCGTCGGCGTCGGCAGCGTGATCGTGCCGCTTCCCGGTGCATTCGCCAACGAGCAGTCGCACAACGGGCAATTCCTGGTCGACGCCGGCGCGGCGGTCATGCTCAAGCAGTCGGCGATGACCGCGCAGGGCCTGGCCGACCTGCTGCTTGCAATGAATCGCGGCCGGTTGCTGGCGATGGCAATCGCTGCGCGCCGTGTCGGCCGCACCGACGCCAGCGAGCGCGTCGCCGATGCCTGCATTGCGCTGGCACAGAGGTCGGCGGCGTGAAGTTCAGGGTCAAGCGCGTGCACTTCGTCGGCATCGGAGGCGCCGGTATGAGCGGTATCGCCGAAGTGCTGCTGACACAGGGTTACGAGGTCAGCGGCTCGGATGTCGCGCTCTCCGCGACGACGCGGCGCTTGAGCGAGCTCGGCGCAAAGATCGCCGCCGGACACGACCAGCGCAATGTCGCCGACGCCGACGTGGTCGTCGTGTCCACGGCGGTCGCCGCCGACAATCCCGAAGTCGTCGCCGCGCGCGAACGCGGCGTGCCCGTCGTGCCGCGCGCGCTGATGCTGGCCGAGCTGATGCGGTTGAAGCAGGGGATCGCCGTCGCAGGAACGCACGGCAAGACGACGACCACCAGCCTGATCGCCAGCGTGCTGGCCGAGGGGAAGCTCGATCCGACCTTTGTCATCGGCGGCCGATTGCTGTCGGCAGGTGTCAACGCGCGCCTGGGCAAAGGCGATTTCCTGGTGGCGGAGGCCGACGAGTCCGACGCGTCATTTCTCGTGCTGCAGCCGGTGGTCGCCGTCGTGACCAATATCGACGCCGATCACATGGCCACTTACGGCCACGACTTCGCGCGGCTCAAGGAGGCGTTCGTCAATTTCGTGCAACGCCTGCCGTTCTACGGGGTCGCGGTGCTCTGCGTCGATGACGCCAACGTGCGCGACATCCTGCCCGCGATCGCGAAGCCGACCGTCACCTACGGACTCGAGCCCGGTGCGCAGCTGCGCGCGGTCGACGTCGCGTACGCCGCGGGGCGCATGCGCTTCGTCGCCACCGGCGGCGGCGCCGATTTGCCGGTCGAGCTCAACCTCGCCGGCGTGCACAACGTTCAGAACGCGCTTGCCGCGATCGCGGTCGGCCGCCAGACCGGCGTCGCCGATGCCGCGATCGCGAAGGCACTGGCCGAATTCAAGGGTGTCGGCCGCCGCTTCCAGCGCCACGACGACGTCGCGCTGCCCGGCGGCGGGACGTTCATGCTGATCGACGATTACGGACATCACCCGGCCGAAATGGCGGCAACGATAGCCGCGGTGCGCGGAAGCTTTCCCGAACGCAGAGTGGTGCTCGCGTTCCAGCCGCATCGCTATACGCGCACGCGCGATCTGTTCGAGGACTTCGTCGCCGTGCTGGCCACCGCAGACGTCCTGCTGCTGGCAGAGGTTTATCCGGCGGGCGAGCTGCCGATCGTGGCGGCGGACGGGCGTGCGCTGGCGCGCGCCCTGCGCGTCGCCGGCCGGATCGAGCCGGTGTTCGTCGACGACATCGCGGACATGGCGGCGGCGATACGCGCCATCGCTGCAGACGGCGACGTCGTGCTGACCATGGGTGCGGGGTCGATCGGCGGCGTCGCTCATCAACTGGTGCCTGCATGATGATGCTCGAGCCGCTGCGCTTCACGGGCCTGCGCGGCGAGTTGCGCCGCAACGAGCCACTGGCCAAACACACGAGCTGGCGCTGCGGCGGCGCCGCTGACGTCGCGTTCATTCCGGCCGATCGCGAGGACTTCGCGACGTTGGTGCGACAGCTTCCCGAAGACGAGCCGGTGACCGTCATCGGGCTCGGCAGCAACCTCCTGGTGCGCGACGGTGGCGTGCGCGGCACCGTCGTGCTGCTGCATGCGGCGCTGAACGAGATCGGCTTCGACGGCAGCCGGATCCGCGCCGAGGCGGGAGTCGCGAGTCCGAAGGTCTCACGCTTCGCCGCGCTCCATGACCGTGCCGACGCGGAATTCCTCTCCGGCATTCCCGGTACGATCGGCGGCGCGCTGGCGATGAACGCCGGATGCTACGGCGGCGAGACATGGCGCGATGTCGTCGAGGTCGAAGTGCTGACGCGGCAAGGCTCGTTCGAACGCCGTCCGCCGGAGGCCTACGTCATCGGATACCGCAGCGTCGTCAGCCGGCGCGGCGCGGACGACGTCGCATTCACTGCCGCCTGGTTCGATTTTCCACCGGGCAACGGCGCCTATGCGCGCGGACGCATCAAGGCGCTGCTGACGCAGCGGATCGCGACCCAGCCGCTCGGCCTGCCGAATGCGGGATCGGTATTCCGCAATCCGGCGGGCGATCACGCCGCACGCCTGATCGAGAGCTGCGGGCTCAAAGGGTTTGCAATCGGCGGCGCGCGCGTTTCGGAAAAGCACGCCAATTTCATCGTCAATGAAGAAGGGCTCGCGACTGCGGCCGACGTCGAGGCGCTGATCGGTCACGTCCGGACCGTGGTCCGGGACCAGGCCGGTATCGATCTGGAGCCGGAAGTTCGCATCATCGGGGAGGCCCGATGAGCGAATTCGGCAAAGTGGCAGTGCTGATGGGGGGACCGTCGTCGGAGCGCGAGATCTCGCTGTTGTCCGGCAACGCGGTCCTCGCGGCGCTGAAGAGCCGCGGCATCGACGCTCACGCGTTCGATCCGGCCGAGCGCTCGATTTATGAACTGAAGCGCGACGGATACGCACGCACGTTCATCGCGCTGCACGGCCGTTTCGGCGAAGACGGCACCGTGCAAGGCGCCCTCGAAGTGCTGGGCATACCTTACACGGGCAGCGGCGTGATGGCATCGGCGCTGGCGATGGACAAGTGGCGCACCAAGATGGTCTGGACTGCCAGCGCGATTCCGACGCCGCGCTATCGCGTCGTCGACGCCGGCTCCGACTGGTGGGCGATCGTCGCCGAGCTCGGCTTGCCGCTGATCGTCAAGCCTGCGCGCGAGGGCTCGACGATAGGCATCAGCAAGGTCGCCAAGGTCGACCACGACGAAATGGCGGTCGCCTATCGCGCCGCCGCCGAGCACGACGACCTGGTCATCGTCGAGGAGTTCGTGGCCGGCATCGAGCTCACGGTCGGCGTCCTCGGCGAGCGCGCACTGCCGCTGATACGCATCGAAGCGCCGCAGGGCAACTACGACTACCACAACAAGTATTTTTCCGACGAGACCAAGTATTTCTGTCCGTGCGGCATCGACGCAAAGGTCGAAAGCGCGATCCAGGCGCAATCGATGGAAGCGTTTCGCCTCATCGGCTGCACCGGCTGGGGGCGGCTCGATCTGATCCTCCGGCCCGACGGCGGATGGACGTTCCTCGAGGTCAATACCTCTCCCGGCATGACCGGTCACAGCCTGGTGCCGATGGCGGCGCGGCAGGCCGGCATGAACTTCGCCGAGCTCTGCGTCCAGATCCTGCGAGGCGCCCATGTGGGATAACCCGCGCCAGCTCAACGCCATCGCGCTCGTCATCGCCTTCGCGGCGGCGACGATGCTGGTCTGGGGCACGGTCGCGTGGGCCGTGCGCCAGCCGGTGTTCGCGTTTCATCAGGTCGTGATCGACGGACCGCTGCAGCGCGCCAATCCGGCGCATCTGGAAGCGGTGCTGCGCGAGGAGGTCAAGGGGACGTTCTTCACGCTTCGTCTGCCCGACGCGCGCGCGTCGCTGCAGCGCGTGCCATGGGTGCGGGGCGTGGCGCTGCGCCGCCAGTGGCCGGACCGGCTCGAGGTCGCGGTGAGCGAGCACCAGCCGCTCGCGCGCTGGAACGACGCCGCGCTGATCGACACCGAAGGCGAGGTGTTCAGCGCCGACTTCGACGGCGAGCTGCCGCAATTTACCGGGCCGGAAGGGACGGCCGCAGAAATCGCCGTGCAGTACCGCGCCTTCGTCGCGGCGCTCGCGCCGACCGGGCGCGCGATCAACGCGATCCGCCGCTCGCCGCGTGGCGGCTGGCAGCTGGTCGCGGCTGGTAGCCCGCCATTGACGATCGAGCTGGGACGCACCGACCCCGGCGAGCGCCTGGCGCGCTTCGTCGCCTACTACCGCCAGACGCTGGATCCGCTTTCGCGCGGGGGAGCGCGCATCGACTACGCCGATCTTCGCTATCGCAACGGATTCGCCGCGCGCGTGTCCAGCGGCGGCGACCGATCGCCCAGAAAAGCGTCCCGGGGATAGAACAACATGGTCAAGGACAGCAAGAACCTCATCGTCGCCCTCGACATCGGAACGTCGAAGATCGTCGCGATCGTCGCCGAGGTCACCGCCGACAAGCGTCTGAACATCATCGGGCTGGGCACGCAGCCGGCGCGTGGTCTGAAGAAGGGCGTCGTCGTCAACATCGAAGCGACGATGGCGTCGATCCAGCGCGTGCTGGAGGAAGCCGAGCTGATGGCCGACTGCGCGATCACCGAGGTCTACACCGGCATCGCCGGCAGCCACATAAGGAGCCTCAACTCCAGCGGGATGGTCGCAATCAAGGAAAAGGAAGTGACGCAGGCCGACATCGACCGCGTCATCGAGACGGCGAAGGCGATCGCGATACCGAACGACCAGCAGGTGCTGCACATCCTGCCGCAGGAATTCATCGTCGACGGCCAGGAGGACGTGCGCGAGCCGCTCGGCATGAGCGGCGTGCGGCTCGAGGTGAAAGTGCACATCGTCACCGGTGCGGTGTCCGCGGTCGAGAACATCACCAAATGCGTGCGCCGCTGCGGGCTCAAGGTCAACGACGTCATGCTGCAGCCGCTAGCCTCCGCGCTGGCGGTGCTGAACGAGGACGAAAAGGACCTGGGCGTGTGCGTGATGGATATCGGCGGTGGCACGACCGACCTCGCCGTGTTCACCGGGGGCGCGATCCGCCACACGGCGGTCATTCCGATCGCCGGCGACCAGGTGACCAACGACATCGCGATGACCTTGCGCACGCCGACCAAGGAGGCCGAAGAGCTGAAGCTCCGTCACGGCTGCGCGCTGCGCCAGCTGGCCGATCCGGGCGACATCATCGAAGTGCCCGGCGTCGGCGAGCGCGGGCCGCGCAAGCTTTCGCGGCAGACGCTGGCCGAGGTGATCGAGCCCCGCATCGAGGAGCTGTACACGCTGGCGCAATCGGAGTTGCGGAGGAGCGGCCTCGAGGAAATGCTTTCGTCGGGCATTGTGCTTACCGGTGGCTCGGCGCTGCTGCAGGGGATGGTCGAGCTCGGCGAGGAAGTCTTTCACCTGCCGGTGCGCGTCGGCGTGCCGGCCTACGTCGGCGGCCTGGCCGACGTGATCAGAAGCCCGCGCTACGCGACCGCCGTCGGCCTCTTGCTCGACGGGCGTGAACATTTTCTGCGCGCGGAAATCGCGCGCGGCCAGACCAAGGGATTGGGCAACGTCGGAGAACGGATGAGGCAATGGTTCAAGGCGAATTTTTGAGCAATGCAATGGCAGGTCAATCGTTTGAAGCACTTCGACAGGAGAGAGGAGCACATCATGTTTGAAATCATCGACCAGAATCCGCAGGAAGCCGTCATCAAGGTCATCGGCGTCGGCGGCTGCGGCGGCAATGCCATCGAGCACATGATCGAACGCGGGCTGCAAGGCGTCGAGTTCATCGCGGCCAATACCGATGCGCAGGCGCTGAAACGCTCGACCGCGCGCATCCAGCTGCAGCTGGGCAGCAATCTGACGCGAGGACTTGGCGCCGGAGCGCGGCCGGAGATCGGCCGTGACGCGGCGATGGAGGACAAGGACCGGATCGGCGAAATGATCGACGGCGCCGACATGCTGTTCATCACCGCCGGCATGGGTGGCGGAACCGGCACTGGAGCAGCGCCCATCGTCGCGCAGGTCGCGAAGGACCGGGGCATCCTGACCGTCGCGGTCGTGACGCGGCCGTTCCAGTTCGAAGGCAAGCGGCAGCGAGTCGCCGAAGCCGGCATCGAGGAGCTCAAGAAGACCGTCGACTCGCTGATCATCATCCCGAACGATAAGCTGATGCAGGTGCTCGGCGAAGACGTCTCGGTGCTCGACGCCTACGCGGCTGCCAACGACGTGCTGCACAGCGCGGTCGCCGGGATCGCCGAGGTGATCAACAATCCGGGCCTGGTCAACGTCGACTTCGCCGACGTGCGCACGGTGATGTCGGAGGTCGGCATGGCGATGATGGGGTCGGCCAAGGTCGGCGGGCCCGACCGCGCGCGGCTCGCCGCCGAGCGCGCCGTCGCGAGTCCGTTGCTCGAGGAGATCAACCTCGCCGGCGCCCGCGGCGTGCTGGTGAACATCACCGCGTCGGCCGGACTCAAGATGAAGGAATATCACGAGGTCATGAACACGATCAAATCGTTCACCGCGGACGATGCGATGGTGATCGTCGGAACCGTGATCGACGAGGCGATGAAGGACGAGCTTCGCGTGACGATGATCGCGACCGGTCTGGGCGGCGTCACCGCGCGCAATCGCCAGCCGCGGCTCGAGGTGGTCGAGCACGTGGTCGAGCGCACCGGGACCGACGGCGTCGGCATGTCGATCGAGACCGTCGACTACGATTCGCTGGACAAGACGCCGGCGGTCATCCGGCGCGGACGCACGCCGTCGCCGGCGGCGGGCGCATCGGCTTTCGATGCCTCCGACATCCCGGCGTTTCTGCGCAAGCAGGCGGATTAGATCCGCGTTCGAGGCTCGCCGACGGAGGTTGCCGTGAAGAGGACGGCTGGGCGGCCGGTCGGCCGGGTCGAAAGAGGGGCAAGGACGGGCGCGTCCCGGCGTCCGGGCCTGTGCTACAATTGCAAGCTAACTCCTTGAGCCGGCAAGTGAATCGCTTACCGGCGCGCAAAGGGGATAACGATGATGAAACAACGCACGCTCAAATCCAAGATCAAGACGACCGGCGTCGGCCTGCACACGGGCGCGCGCGTCGAATTGACGCTGCGTCCCGCGCATCCGGAAACGGGCGTCGTGTTCCATCGAGTCGACCTGCCTGGCTCGCCGGCGATTCCGGGTGAAGCCCGCAACGTCGGCGACACGCGACTTTCGTCGTCGCTGTCCAAGGATGGCGCGAGCGTGTCGACCGTCGAGCATCTGATGTCGGCGCTGGCCGGACTCGGCATCGACAATGTTCATGTCGACGTCGCCGGCCCCGAGTTGCCGATCATGGACGGCAGCGCCGCTCCGTTCGTCTTCCTGCTGCAATCCGCGGGCATCGTCGAGCAGGAGGCTGCGAAGCGCTATCTGCGCATCAAGATGCCGGTCGAAGCGCGCGATGGGGACAAATGGGCGCGCTTCGAGCCGCACCACGGTTTCGTGCTCGACTTCACGATCGATTTCCCGCATCCGGTGTTCGGTTCGGAAAACCGGCACGTGATCATCGATTTCGCCGAGAATTCGTACACCAAGGAAGTCAGCCGCGCCCGCACGTTCGGCTTCATGCAAGACGTCGAAGCGATGCGCTCGGCCGGACTCGCGCTGGGCGGCAGCCTGCAGAACGCGATCGTGCTCGACGAGACGCGCGTTCTGAACAGCGAGGGCCTGCGCTACGACAACGAGTTCGCCAAGCACAAGGTGCTCGACGCGATCGGCGACCTATATCTGCTCGGTCATCCGATGATCGGACGCTACACGGCGTTCAAATCCGGCCATGCGCTGAACAACGCGCTGTCGCGGGCGCTGCTCGATCGCCCCGAGGCCTGGGAGATCGTGACGTTCGATGCCCAAGCCGACGTTCCGCGCGCGTTCCAGGGCTGGCAGCTGGCGCAAACGGCATAGCTCGATAACCGCCAGGCAGGCTGGGGCGAGGGCATGGCCCCGCGCCCGGCGGGTTGATCCGCGCTCCTCTTTAAGGGAATCCCTTGGTTTTGGTGCGGATGCTGTTGTTCCTGGCGCTGGCGGCGATTGCCGGCGCCGGCGCGGCTTACCTGTTCAAGCGCGACAAGCGCTATTTGCGCTTCATCTGGCGCGTCGTCCAATATACGATCCTGCTACTTCTCGGCATCCTGATCTTTTACGCCTTCGAGCGGCTGGTGGTCGTCGCCTGACGCTCCGCGACGGGGCGCGTGGCGTACGAGGCGCCTGAGCGCGTTGGCCAGAGCTTGGTCGCCCAGGCTGGAGGCCAGCGCCTCCAGCGTGACCGCCGCCGCTTCATCCAATTGTTTCTTTGGGGTTTTCTCCGGTTCGGTCGCCGCCGGGCGGGCTTGCACGCGCACCCTTATTCCAGTAAATTCCCACCCCTCCCCGGCAAGTTTGTGCAGCACATCGGGCGCGCGTTGCCTCAGCAGCGCCGCCGCGGCGCCGCTCGCAGCCACAAGTTCGAGCTCCTGGGATCGGGCATCTGCGATACTGACGTGGGTGGCCAGCGCGGGCGGCAGCGCCTGGCGCAATCGTAGTTGCAAGCGGAGCTCACGCTCCCGGCGGCGCTGGAGATCGGCCAGCTCGGCTTCGTTTTGGAGTACTTGCCCTAGGAGCCGCATGACGTTAGCATATTTACCAGAAGCCGGAGCCGCCTAGTGCGCCGACGATTGCAGGGAGGACCAGCTTGAACATTATCCTGGTTTCGGGCGCCACGGCGCGGGCGCGCACGCTGAGCCTCGACTGGCGACACTGGACGGCCGGCGGATTTAGCCTGCTCGCGCTCTTCCTGGGATTCACGCTGCTGTTCAACTACATGACGCTGCGCTACGCCGCGTCGATCAATCACCCGCTGTTGCAGGCGATCCTGCTGGCCGACCAGCGGGAAGAGGCGCAGAAAGCCCAGGAAGTCTTGCAAGGCCACCTCAATGCGATGGCGATCAAGCTGGGCGACCTTCAGGCGCAGATGCTGCGCCTCGACGGACTGGGCGAGCGGCTGGCCAAGCTCGCTGGTCTCAAGCCGCAGGACTTGCCGGGCGTGCTGCAGGCGGGGGCGATACCGGGACGCGGCGGCCCGGCGCCGACCTTGCGGCGCAATCTGTCGCTCGATGAGTTCAACGCGATGCTGGGGCAGCTCGCGCAGCAGGTCGACCAGCGCTCCGATCAGCTCGGCGTGCTGGAGGCGCTGCTGGTGAACGATTCGGCCAACAAGAAGTTTCTCCCCACCTTGAAGCCGATCGAGGATGCCTGGTACTCGTCTAACTTCGGCTGGCGACTCGATCCGTTCACCGGTCAGCAGAGTTTCCATGAGGGCATCGACTTTCCGGCCGACGTCGGCACGGCGATCGACGCCGCCGCGAGCGGCAAGGTCATCTTCGCGGACGTGCATCCGGCCTATGGTAAAATGATCGAAATCGATCACGGCAACGGACTGGTCAGCCGGTACGCGCATTGCTCGACCCTGCTGGTGAACGAAGGCGACTTCGTCATGCGGGGCCAGCTGATTGCGAAGGTCGGCACGACGGGGCGATCGACCGGGCCGCATTTGCATTTCGAGGTGCGCCTGAACGGCGTGCCGCAGAACCCGGCGCGTTTTCTGCAGGCTAGCGGCTGAAGTCGCTACAACCGCCGGCGCCTGCCGACCGATAGGAGGTCGGCGGGTGAAACGGAAGGGGTGAGGAAGTCCTCACCCCTTGTTTTTTGGGTGCGCCGTGCCCATGGTGGTAAATGGACAGGTCCGCGTCACTGAAACCCTATGATCTCCAACATTCTCACCAAGATCTTCGGCAGCCGCAACGAGCGTCTGCTCAAGCAGTACAGCCAGGCGCTGCACAAGATCAACGCGTTCGAGCCGACGATGGCGGCGAAGTCCGACGCGGAGCTCAAGGCGATGACTGCGACGCTGAAGGAGCGGGTGGCCAACGGCGAGGAGCTCGATTCGGTGCTGCCCGAGGCGTTCGCGGTCGTGCGCGAAGCGGGCAAGCGAACGCTGCAAATGCGTCACTTCGACGTGCAGATGCTCGGCGGCATGGCGCTGTACTACGGCAAGATCGCCGAAATGCGCACCGGTGAGGGCAAGACGCTGGTCGCAACCTTGCCTGCCTATCTGAACGCGCTGACCGGCAACGGCGTCCACATCGTCACCGTCAACGACTACCTGGCCCAGCGCGACGCCGACTGGATGGGCCGCATCTACCGTTTCCTCGGCTTGACCGTCGGCGTGAACCTGTCGCAGATGGCTCACGAAGCCAAGCAGGCCGCGTACGCGGCGGACATCACCTACGGCACCAACAACGAGTTCGGCTTCGACTACCTGCGCGACAACATGGTGTTTCACGCCGGCGAGCGCGTGCAGCGGGGTTTGTCGTACGCGATCGTCGACGAGGTCGATTCGATCCTGATCGACGAAGCGCGCACGCCGCTGATCATCTCCGGCCAGTCGGACGACAACGTCGAAATCTATTATCGATTGAACGAGCTCGCGCCGAAACTGGTGCGGCAAACCGAAGAAAAGGGCCCCGGCGACTACTGGGTCGACGAGAAGGCGAACCAGGTCCTGCTGTCTGAGGAAGGCCACGAGCACGCCGAGGGCATCCTGGCCAAGGCCGGATTGCTGCCCGCCGGAACCAGCCTCTACGACGCGCACAACATCGCGCTGATGCACCACCTGTATGCGGCGCTGCGCGCGCACGGCATCTATCATCGCGACCAGCACTATGTCGTCCAGGACGGCGAGGTGATCATCGTCGACGAGTTCACCGGGCGGCTGATGTCGGGCCGGCGCTGGTCGGACGGGCTGCACCAGGCGGTCGAAGCGAAGGAAGGCGTGCCGATCCAGCGCGAGAACCAGACGCTCGCGTCGATCACGTTCCAGAATTACTTCCGCATGTACGACAAGCTTGCCGGCATGACTGGAACGGCGGATACCGAGGCGTTCGAGTTCCAGCAGATCTACCACCTCGAGACGGTCGTGATACCGACCAACGTCGCGATGATCCGCAAAGACGAGAACGATCTGGTGTTCCGGACGTTCCAGGAAAAAGTCGACGCGATCGTCGCCGACATCAAGGACTGCTATCAGCGCGGACAGCCGGTGCTGGTCGGCACGACGTCGATCGAGAATTCGGAGCTGCTCGCGCAATTCCTGGTCAAGGAAAAGCTGCCGCACGAGGTGCTGAACGCGAAACAGCACGCGCGCGAGGCGGTCATCGTCGCGCAGGCCGGGCGGCCGAAGGCGATCACCATCGCGACCAACATGGCCGGCCGCGGCACCGACATCGTGCTCGGTGGCGCGATCGAGCCGACCCTGCTCGCGATCCGCGAAGACGAGTCGCGCGCGCAGACCGACCGGGACCTCGAGATCGCCAAGCTGCGCCGCGAATGGCAAGTGCTGCACGACCAGGTGATCGCCGCCGGCGGACTGCACATCGTCGGCACCGAGCGGCACGAATCGCGGCGGATCGACAACCAGCTGCGCGGCCGTTCCGGTCGCCAGGGCGACCCCGGCTCGTCGCGCTTCTATCTGTCGCTCGAAGATCCTCTGCTGCGCATCTTCGGCGGCGAGCGCCTGTCCGGCATCATGCAGCGGCTGAAGATGCCCGAGGGCGAGCCGATCGAACATCCGATCGTCAACCGATCGATTGCCAAGGCGCAGAACCGCGTCGAGTCGCGCAACTTCGACATCCGGAAGCAATTGCTCGAATACGACGACGTCGCCAACGACCAGCGGCGCGTGATCTACCAGCAGCGCAACGAATTGCTCGAGACCGAAGACATCTCGGAAACCATCCGCAACATGATCGCCGGTCAGATCGAGGACACGGTGCGGCAGTATGTTCCGCCCGAGTCGGTCGAGGAGCAGTGGGACGTGCCGGCGCTCGAGAGCACGCTGGCGGGGGAGTATCAGCTGCGCGCGCCGGTCGGCGAGTGGCTGAAGAACGAGCCCGAGCTCTCCGACGAGGCGCTGCGCGAGCGCGCGCGCGAATTCGCGACCAAGCAATACGAGCAGAAGCTCGGCCTGGTGGGGCCGGAGCTCTTTCACCAGTTCGAGCGCAACCTGATGCTGCAGACGCTCGACCAGCACTGGCGCGAGCACCTGGGCTCGCTCGATCATCTGCGGCAGGGAATACATCTGCGCGGCTACGCGCAAAAGAATCCGAAGCAGGAATACAAACGCGAGTCGTTCGAGCTGTTTTCCGACATGCTCGATCGCATCAAGCAGGACGTCGTCAAGATCGTTCTGACCGTGCAGGTCCGCTCCGAGCAGGACGTGCAGGCGGTCGAGGAGGCGCCGGCCGTATCCAACGTGCGCTACCAGCATACCGACTACGATACGGCGCTGGCCGCCGCACCGGCCGCAGCCGCCGCGGCGGTCGCCACCTCGCCGCCGTTCACGCGCGCCGGCCAGAAGGTCGGCCGCAACGATCCGTGTCCTTGCGGATCGGGCAAGAAATTCAAGCACTGCCACGGCGCGATCTAGCGTCCGGCCTCGCGCGCCGGGCTAAGCGCGATCCTTCACCTCACGCCCGCCCCGTTCGCGGCGCGCCGCGAATGCTGCGGTAGAATCCGACCGACGCTTCCGCTCGCGCACCCATGCCGGTCAACTACCATCCGCCCACGCCCGAGCAGCTGTTGCCGGTCGCTGGCGTCACCCTGGGCACGGCCGCCGGGCGAATCAAGAACTGGTCGCGCGATGACGTCATCCTGGTAGGTCTCGATGAAGGGTCGCGCGCCGCGGGCGTGTTCACCCAGAACCGGTTTTGCGCGGCCCCGGTGATCGTCTGCCGCGAGCACCTGGCGAACGGACAGATCACCCGCGCGCTGCTGATCAACGCCGGGAACGCCAATGCCGGAACCGGCAGGCGCGGCGTCGACGATGCGCGCGCCTGCTGCGCCGCTGTCGCACGCGCACTGGGCTGCGCCGAATACGAAGTTCTGCCTTTCTCGACCGGCGTCATTATGGAGCGGTTGCCGGTCGACCGGCTCGTCGCCACGGTGCCTAAGTGCGTAGCCGCGCTGTCGCCTTCGGGATGGGACGCGGCGATGCGCGCGATCATGACCACCGATACGGTGCCGAAGGCCGCATCGTGCCGCCTCGACATCGCGGGCGTGGCGGTCACCATTACCGGCATAGCGAAGGGCGCCGGCATGATCGCGCCCAACATGGCGACGATGCTGGGCTTCATCGCCACCGACGCCCCGTTGGAAGGGTTGCTGCTCGGCGAGCTCGCGGCGAGACTCGCCGCCGCGTCGTTCAATCGCATCACCATCGACGGCGACACGTCGACCAACGACAGCTTCGTCGTCGTCGCGACCGGCAAGGCGGCGATGGCGCCGATCGTCAGATCCGACGACCCCCGGCTGCAGCCGCTGTACGATGCGTTGGAGCTCGTCGCCGTGCAGCTGGCGCAGGCGATCGTGCGCGACGGCGAGGGAGCGACCAAATTCATCACCATCGTCGTCGATGGCGGACGCGATGACGGCGAATGCGATCGAGTCGCGCGCGCAATCGCCGATTCGCCGCTGGTCAAGACGGCGTTTTTCGCCTCCGACCCCAATCTGGGACGCATCGTCTGCGCGATCGGCAACGCGGCGATCGACGATCTCGATCCGGGCTGCGTCTCATTCTGGCTCGACGACGTGCTGGTCGTCGCGGATGGCGGCCGCGCCGCGAGCTATCGCGAGGAAGACGGCAAGCGTGTGATGGAACAGGCCGAGATCGGCATTCGCGTAGCGCTCGGGCGCGGCGGCGCGACGGCGACCGTGTGGACCTGCGATCTGTCGCACGGCTACGTCACGATCAACGCCGATTACCGGAGCTAGCGACTCGTGAGCGAACGCGACCTCGACCGTCTGATCGCGCGCGCCGAAAACCTGCTGGGCCGTCTCGAAGCGCTGCTTCCCGCCGCACCGGCTCCGCCGGACTGGAAGGCGCGGGCGTTCCGTTGGCGCAAGCGCGGACAGCGCGGATACCTTCAATCGGTGTCGCGTCCGCACTCGATCAGCCTCGACGACCTGGTGGCGATCGATGCGCAAAAGGCGGCGATCGAGGCGAACACCAGGCAATTCGTTGCGGGTCTGCCGGCGAACAACGTGCTCCTCACCGGATCGCGCGGCACCGGCAAGTCGTCGCTGGTGAAGGCGATGCTGGGCAAGTATGCCGCCAAGGGCCTGCGCCTGATCGAGGTCGACAAGAGCGATCTGGTCGACCTGCCGGACATCGTCGAGCCGATCGCCGAGCGGCCCGAGCGGTTCATCGTGTTCTGCGACGACCTGTCGTTCGACGCCAACGAGCCCGGCTACAAGGCCCTCAAGGTCATGCTCGACGGTACGATCGCGGCGGCTTCGTCGAACGTGCTGATCTACGCGACGTCGAACCGCCGGCATCTGCTGCCGGAATATTTCAGTGAGAATCTCGAGGCAAGGCACATCGGCGAAGAAGTGCATCCCGGCGAATCGGTAGAGGAAAAGATATCGCTGTCGGAGCGCTTCGGCGTGTGGATCTCGTTCTATCCGTTCACCCAGGAGGACTACTTCGCCGCAGTCCACCGATGGCTGCGCTTCTACGGCGTGCCGGTGCCGGACGACGGCGCGGCGCTGGAGCGCCTGCACCGCGAAGCGGTTCAGTTCGCGCTGCAGCGCGGGTCGCGCAGCGGCCGCATCGCGTGGCAGTTCGCGCGAGCGCAGGCCGGCGCCCGCGCGCTCGACGGCGGCAAGGCCAAGGGCACGAACAAGAGCACCAAGTGAGCGAGCGCACGATCGTGCGCGTCGCCGCGGCGATACTGCACCGGGGCGATGGCAAGGTGCTGCTGGCGCAACGTCTGCCGGGAACGCCTTATTCGGGGTTCTGGGAATTTCCGGGCGGCAAGCTGGAGCCGGGCGAATCGGCCCGCGACGCGCTGACGCGCGAGCTCGACGAGGAGCTCGGTATCGTCGTGACGCGCGCCGCCCCGTGGCTCACCCAGCGCTACGACTATCCGCACGCGCACGTCGAGCTCGAGTTCTTCAGGGTGTTCGAATGGCAGGGCGAGCCGCACGGCCGCGACGGCCAGGCGATCGCATGGCAACTGCCGACTGCGATCGAGGTGACGCCGTTGTTGCCGGCCAACGCGCCGGTGCTGCGCGCGCTCGCCCTGCCGGCCGTGTACGCGATTACGATGGCCGAGGATCTGGGCGAGGCGGAATTTCTCGCGCGGGCCCGCATCGCGCTCGACGCGGGTCTCGAGCTGATTCAGCTGCGGGAAAAATTGTTCGCGCCGGAACGCCTGCGCGCGCTTGCGGACAAGCTGCTGGCGATCGGCGCGCCGTATGGTGCCCGCGTGCTGCTCAACGGCGATGCCGACACCGCGCGCGATCTCGGCTGCGCCGGAGTGCACTGGAGCGCGGCGCGCCTGCTCGCTGCGCGCACGCGTCCCGGCGACATGCTGTGCGCCGCGTCGACGCACGACGCGGCCGAGCTCGCGCATGCCGCGAAGCTCGGTGTCGACTTTGTCGTGCTCGGGCCGGTGTCCGGGACGCCGACACATCCGGGCGCGCGTCCGCTGGGCTGGCAGCGCTTCGCTGAGCTCGCAGCCGGCTCGCCGATGCCGGTGTACGCACTGGGCGGGCTCTCGCCCGCAGATCTCGACATCGCGATCGCGCACGGCGCGCACGGCGTCGCGCTGCGCCGCGCGGCATGGCCGGCGCTTCCGTTCCGCTAGTTACGACCGTTGCGACTTCGCCTGGTCGGCGTCGGGATCGGCCGGGTCTTCCGCGACCGGCACGCGATACGACTCGGCCGCCCAGGCGCCCAGGTCGATCAGCTTGCAGCGTTCCGAGCAGAACGGGCGGAACCTGTTATCGGGCGTCAGGTCGGCGGGCTTGGCGCATTGCGGGCAGCGTGCGGCGCGCCGGCGTTTGTCGGGTGGGTTCATGCCGATAATTTTGCGCGAACCGCGCGCGATGCGCCAGTCGACGCTGCGGGCGCGTCAGGCCAGCGCCATCGCGAGTACGTTCGCCACGTGCAACGCGTCGCGCCCGGCGCCGTCCCTGATCTGGTGCCGGCAGCTGAATCCGTCGGCGACGATCAAGGTCGCGGCGGAGGCCGAGCGCACGGCAGGCAGCAGCGCCTGCTCGGCCATCTGCATCGAGAGCTCGTGGTGTTCCGCCTGATAGCCGAACGCGCCGGCCATGCCGCAGCAACCGGACGCGACCGTCGATGTCGCAAGGCCCGGTATCCAGCCGAGCACGGTCTGGATCGGCGTCATCACGGCGAAGGCTTTTTGATGGCAATGCCCGTGCAGCAGCGCTTCGCCTTGAGGCAGCGGCTTCAACGGCAACATCAGTCGTCCGGCAGCGCGCTCCCGCACAAGGAACTCTTCGAACAGCATCGCCTGACGCGCGACCAGCGCCGCGTCCTCGCCCAGGCCGTAGCTTGAGTATTCGTCGCGCATCCCGAGCATGCACGACGGCTCGAGCCCGACGATCGCCACGCCTCGCCGCGCGTAGGGGAGCAGGGATGCCAGCGTGCGGCGGGCCTCGGCCTTCGCCTCGTCGACCATTCCCGCCGCGAGAAACGTTCGCCCGCAACACAACGGGCGTTCGCCCGGCACCGCGTTGGTGTGCACCGTGTATCCGGCGGCCTCGAGAACGCGGCGCGCGTCGGCCGCGACCGGGTGCGCGAAGTAATTGCTGAACGTGTCGACGAAGAGCACGGCTTCGCGTCCGTCCGGGTTGCGGGCGCCGTTGCCGGCCGACGGCGTCCGGGAGAGGAAGCTGCCGCGCCACGCCGGCATCCGGCGTCGCGCCGAAAGCCCGAGCCAGGATTCGGAGAGCTGCGCCGCGCCCGGGAGGCGCGTCAGCACGTTCGCCAGCCACGCGATCCGCGAAACCATCGGCGCATAGCGCGGCAGCTGCGCGATCAGCCGGTCGCGCAGCAGGATGCCGTGCCGCTGGTTGTACGCCGCCAGCGCCTCGATCTTCATCTTCGCCATGTCGACGCCGGTCGGGCATTCGCGGCGGCAGGCCTTGCACGAGACGCACAGATCGAGCGCCGCATGCACCGCTTCGCCCCCCAGATCCTCGTCGCCGAGCTGTCCCGACAACGCGAGGCGCAGCGTGTTGGCGCGCCCGCGCGTCGCATGCTGCTCGTCGCGGGTGACCCGATAACTCGGGCACATGACGCCGGCGTCGAACTTGCGGCAGTGACCGTTGTTGTTGCACATCTCGACGGCCTTGGCCAAGCCCTGTGTGACGTCGCTTCCAGTCCCAGGTCCGCTTTCGTCACCGGTCGCGGGGTCGCGATCGACGTTCCACGCCGACCAGTCGAGCTTCGGCTGGATCGGAACCCTGTCGTACTGCGGATGGAAGCGGAACAGCGAGGCGTCGTCCATTTTCGGCGTAGCGACGATCTTGCCCGGATTCATCCGGTTGTCCGGGTCGAACAGCACCTTGACCGCGCCGAACGCGGCGTTCAGGCGCGGTCCGAACTGCCAGGCCACCCACTCGCCGCGGCACAAGCCGTCGCCGTGCTCGCCCGAATACGCACCCTTGTATTCGCGCACCATCGCCGCGGCTTCTTCGGCGATCGCCCGCATCTTGGCCGCACCGTCGCGTCGCATGTCGAGGATCGGTCGCACATGCAGGGTGCCGACACTGGCGTGCGCGTACCACGTGCCGCTGGTGCCGTGCTTCCGGAAAACTTCGGTCAGCCTGTCGGTGTATTCGGCCAGATGCTCGAGCGGGACCGCGCAGTCTTCGATGAACGACACCGGCTTGCCGTCGCCTTTCATCGACATCATGATGTTGAGGCCCGCCTTGCGCACTTCCCAGAGCGCTTTCTGCGCCTGCGCTGTTTCGATACGCACGACCGCGTCGGGCAGGCCGAGGTCGCCGACCAGCTCGGCCAGACGATTGAGACTCGCGACTTGCGCGGCGGCATCATCGCCGGAGAACTCCACCAGCAGGATCGCCGCGGGCGCGCCGATCAGTGCGCTCTCGATCACCGGACGGAACGCCGGATTCGCTCGCGCCAGATCGATCATCGTGCGATCCACCAGCTCGACTGCCGTCGGCTGGAGGCGCACGATGTGCTGCGCCGCCGCCATCGCCTGGTAGAACGACGGAAAGTTGACTACGCCGAGCGCCTTGTGCCGCGGCAGCGGCGCGAGGGCCAGCGTCAGTCGCGACGACCAGGCTAGCGTGCCTTCGGACCCGACCAGAACGTGCGCGAGATTGACCGAGCCGTCGCCGGTGTACGGGCGAACGCTTTGCGGCGCAAATAGGTCGAGGTTATAGCCGCCGACCCGGCGCAGAACCTTGGGCACCATCCGCTCGATCTCTCCGCGCTCGGCCGCGGCGATCTTCGAAAGACCGGCGACGATCTCGCCGCTGCGCCCGTCGCGGCGCATCCGGTCCAGCGGACCGAACGCGATCTCGCTGCCGTCGGCCAGGATCGCGTCGATGCCGGCGACGTTGTGCACCATGTTGCCATATTCGATCGAGCGCGAGCCGCAGGAGTTGTTGCCCGCCATGCCGCCGATCGTCGCTTGCGCCGACGTGCTAACGTCGACCGGGAACCAGACGCCGTGCGGCCGCAGGAACTCGTTCAGCTGATCGAGAACGACGCCCGGCTGCACGGTGGCGGTCATCGAATCATCGTCGAACGCGAGAATGCGGCACAGCGACTTGCTGTGATCGATCACCAGCGCGTCGCCGACCGTCTGCCCGCATTGCGACGAGCCCGCGCCGCGCGGCAACACCGGAACCTTGAGCTCGCGAGCGACGGAAAGCGCGGCCCGGACGTCGTCCTCGTCGCGCGGCACGACGACGCCGATCGGATCGATCTGGTAGATCGACGCGTCGGTCGCGTAGCGCCCGCGCGACGCGGCGTCGAAAAGCACGTCGCCGCGGCACGCTTCGGAGAGCCGCCGCGCGAGCAGCGACGAGTCGAAGGCACGCTTGAGCCGGCCGTCGATCGCGACCGGTCGTTCCAGCGCGGAGTTCATCTTGATTTGGTGGAAATCGGGATCGCAGTTGTACAATGCGACTATACCTCGCCGGCGATGGCTTCGATAATGGCCACCGCGATTTCGAGCGATCCGATTGCAGCGCAAACGACCAGGCGCATGCTGAAACTGGACGACCATCCGAGCGGCCGGCATTTCCTGCAGATTCCCGGGCCGACCAACGTGCCCGATCGCGTGCTGCGCGCGCTCGATCATCCGACGATCGACCATCGAGGGCCCGAGTTCGCGCGGCTGACCCTGGAAATTCTGGATGGCTTGAAGCGCGTCTTCCAGACGTCGTCGCCGATCGTCATCTACCCGGCGTCGGGTACCGGCGCGTGGGAAGCGGCGCTGGTCAATACGCTGTCGCCCGGCGATCGAGTCCTGATGTTCGAGACCGGCCATTTCGCGACCTTGTGGCGCAAGATGGCCGACAAGCTCGGACTCGTCGTCGATTTCGTTCCCGGCGATTGGCGCAGCGGCGCCGACGCCGCGATCGTCGAGTCCAAACTCGGCGCCGACAAGGCGCACGCGATCAAGGCGGTGCTGGTCGTGCACAACGAGACCTCGACCGGCGTGACCACCGCGATTCCGCCGATCCGCCAGGCGATCGACCGCGCCGGTCATCCTGCGCTGTTGATGGTCGACACGATCTCGTCGCTGGCCTCGATCGACTACCGGCACGCCGAGTGGGGCGTCGATGTCACCGTTGCCGGCTCGCAGAAGGGGCTGATGCTGCCGCCCGGGCTCTCCTTCAACGCGGTCAGCGACAAGGCGCTCGCCGCGAGCAAGAATGCGCGCCTGCCGCGATCGTACTGGGCATGGGACGACATCATCGCGATGAACCGGCAGGGCTATTTTCCGTACACGCCGGCGACCAATCTGCTGTACGGACTGCACGAGGCGATCGACATGCTCCTCGGCGAAGGCCTGCCGAACGTGTTCGCGCGCCACGACAGGCACGCCGAAGCGACCCGGCGCGCAGTCCGCGGCTGGGGCCTGGAAATCCTGTGCCGCAACCCGGCCGAATACAGCAGCTCGCTGACCGCGATCATTGTGCCCGAGGGTCACGACGCCGATGCCTTCCGCCGCGAAGCGCTCGCGCGCTACGACCTGTCGCTCGGCACCGGGCTCGGCCGCCTCGCGGGAAAGGTTTTCCGCATCGGCCACCTGGGATTCTTCAACGACCTGACGCTGTGCGGAACGCTGTGCGGCGTCGAGATGGCGCTCGCGGCCGCGCGCGTTCCGCATAAATCGGGCGGTGTCACCGCGGCGCTCGCGTTTCTCGCCGGCGCTTCGGGTACCAAGTCCGCCGCCGCGGCGCTCGCCGCCAGCACGGTCTGACGCGCCGCATCGAAATTCGCAGCAACCACAAAAAATACTGATCGCGCTTGAACTCCGGAGGAGCCATGAGGATGTCGAGACTGTTGTGGATCGGGTTGCTCGCCGTGTTCAGCCAGCCGGCGCTGGCGCAGCTGGAGCTCAAATTCGGCCACGTCGGCGAACCCGGATCGCTGTTCGACGTCTCGGCCACCGAGTTCGCCAAGCGCGCCAACGCCAAGCTCGCGGGCAAGGCGACGATCGTCGTCTACGGTTCGAGCCAGCTCGGCGGCGACAAGGAAATGCTGCAGAAGCTCAAGCTCGGCACGCTCGACTTGGCCCTGCCTTCGACCGTGATGTCGTCGGAAGCCGACCTTTTCGGCCTGTTCGAAATGCCGTACCTGGTCAAGGATCGCGGCCACATGCAGAAGATCGAAAAAGCGATCTTCTGGTCGAAGCTAGAGCCGGCGGCGGAAGCGAAGGGACTCAAGATCCTTGCCGTCTGGGAGAACGGCTACCGCCATATCACCAACAGCAAGCATCCGATCGTCAAGCCGGAGGATCTGAAAGGCATCAAATTGCGGATCCCGGAAGGCAAGTGGCGCCTGCGCATGTTCCAGGCCTATGGTTCCAACCCGAGTCCGATGAAGCTTTCCGAGGTGTTCACCGCGCTGTCGACCGGCGTGATGGACGGCCAGGAAAATCCGCTGACCCAGATCTGGTCGCAGAAATTCCAGGAAGTGCAGAAGTATCTTTCGCTCAGCGGACACGTCTATACGCCCGCGTTCGTCGCCGTCGGCGCGAAGCGCTGGGCCAGTCTGCCGGCCGACGTCCGCACGATCATCGAGGACACGGCGAAGGAAACACAGGGCTTCGTGTACGAGCGCGCCAAGAAGGACGACGACGAGCTGGTGGGCAAGTTCACTGCCGCCGGCATCAAGGTCAACCAGGTCGACAAGGACGCCTTCATCGCTGCGAGCAAGGGGATCTACGACGAGTTCGGCGCCGAGGTGCCCGGGTCGACCGCGCTGATCGAGCAGGCGATCGCGCTCGGCAAATAAGCGTCCGACGGGCGAGGGAGAGCGAGCGTGACGTTGGCGCGAATTCGTAGCGCGTACGAGAAATTTCTCGAGGCGATCGTCATCGTGCTGATGTCGGCGATGGCGATCGAGGTGACGATAGGCATTTGCTATCGCGCGCTCGGCCGTTCGCTGTCGTGGTACGACGAGGTCGCCGTCATCCTGCTGGCATGGGTCACTTTCTACGGATCGGCGCTGGCCGCGCTGAAGCGCGCACACATCGGATTTCCGGGACTGGTCAAGTCGATGCCGCCGCGCCGCCGGCTGGTCTTCGTGTTGATAGGCAAGGTCGTGGTGATCGCCTTCATGGCGCTGCTGGGCTGGATCGGCTTTTCGATTCTCGACGTGCTGGCGACCGACTATCTGATCAGTTTTCCCGCGGTCTCGGTCGCATGGACCCAGTCGGTCATCCCGATCAGTTGCGTGCTGTTCATCGTGGCGGAGCTGTTGAACCTGCCCGACTCGATCCGGACCGCGCGCGGGCTCGCGAGCACCGAGGCGAGCGATCTCGGCGAGCGTGTGCAATGATCACCGTCACCCAATCAGCGCACCGGGCCTGACATGCAGATACTGATCCTGTTCGGGGCGGTGCTGGTCCTCGTCCTGTTCGACATTCCGATCGCGATCGCGCTGGGGGTCGTCGCCGTCGTCGCACTGGTGACCACGCAGGGCGTCGACATGCTGCCCAACGTCGCGATCACGATGTACAACGGCGCCACCAGCTTTCCGCTGATCGCGATCCCGCTGTTCATCATGTCGGGTGCGATCATGAACGCATCGGGCATCTCGCGCCGGCTGATCGCATTCGCGTCGGCGCTGCTGGGCTGGATCCGCGGCGGACTGGCGATGGTGTCGATCGGGACGTCGCTATTCTTCGCCGAGATCTCAGGCTCCGCGGTCGCCGACGCGGCCGCGCTGGGCTCGATCCTTATTCCCGCGATGCGAAGCCGCGGCTACAGCAAGGAGTTCGCAGCCTCGGTGATCTCGTCGTCGGCCACGCTCGCGGTCATCATCCCACCGTCGATCCCGATGCTGCTCTACGCGGTGATCGCCGGAACCTCGGTCGTCAAGCTCTTCGTCTCGGGCATCGTTCCCGGCATTCTCGGCGGCCTCGGCATGATGGGCGTCGCCTACTGGTTTGCGCGCCGCTACAACTTTCCGGTCGAGCAGACGTTCCGCTGGGCCAACGTGCGCAAGACCTTCCGGGAGGCGCTGTGGGCGTTCCTGCTTCCGGTCATCATCCTGGGATCGATCTTCGGCGGCGTCGTCACCGCGACCGAGGGCGCAGCGATCGCGGTACTGGCGGCGCTGTTCGTCGGATTCGTCGTCTACCGCGAGCTCGACGTCCATGTGTTGCGCACGTCGATCGTCGAGGGTGGCGTGCAGACGGCGGTGGTGATGCTGCTGGTCGCGGCCAGCGCGCTGCTCGGGGTTTATCTCACCGAGACGCATCTGCCACAGCAGCTCGCGCAGGGCATTCTGAATTTCACCGCGAACAAATGGGCGGTGCTGGCGATCCTGAACGTGCTGTTCCTGATCCTGGGCTTTTTCCTTCACTCGGCCGCCGCGATCATCCTGGTCGTGCCGGTCGTCATGCCGCTGGTCACCGCGGTAGGGATTGACCCGGTCCATTTCGGGCTGATCGTCACGATCAATCTTGGCATCGGCCAGCAGACGCCGCCGGTGGCGAGCGTGTTGATGACCTGCTGCGCAATCGCCAAGGCCGACATGTGGGAAGTGACCAAGGTCAATGTGTACTTCGTCGCCGTACTGCTGGCCGTTCTGATTCTGGTCACCTACGTGCCCTTCGTCGGCATGGGACTCGTCGATTTCTTCTACAAGTGAGGCCATGAAGGCTGCCGTTTTGGTCGAACGCGACGGCGCGATCGCCACCGTCGTGCTCGATCGGCCGGACAAGCTCAACGCCTTGTCGCTGGCGTCGTGGACCGAGCTCGGCGCGCGGATGCGCGAGCTTTCCGCCGACGAGAGCCTGCGCTGCGTCATCGTGCGCGGCGCGGGCACGAAGGCCTTCGCCGCCGGCGCCGACATCGCCGAATTCCCCGAAGTGCGCGCCAATGCCGTGCAGGGCAAGGACTACGGCGAGCTGATCCACGCGACGATGCGCTCGATCGGCGAGTGCCGGCATCCGACGGTGGCGATGATCCACGGCGTGTGCGTCGGTGGCGGACTCGAGGTCGCGCTGATGTGCGACCTGCGGATCTGCGGCGCCGGAAGCCGTTTCGGCATCCCGATCAACCGTCTCGGCCTGACGATGGGCTACGGCGAGCTCGCTGGCCTGCTGGCGGTCGTCGGGCCGGCGGTGGCGCTCGAGATCCTGCTCGAAGGCCGCATCTTCGGCGCGCAGGAAGCCTTCGACAAGGGACTGGTGCAGCGGGTCGTCGCCGACGACCAGGTCGAGTCGGAGTCGCGCGCCGCGGCGGAGCGCATCGCCGCCGGCGCGCCGCTGGTCGCGCGCTGGCACAAGCAGTTCATCCGGCGCCTGAGCCCGTCGCGAGAGCTGTCGGACGCCGATTGGGCCGAAGGTTACGCCTGCTTCGACACGGCGGATTTCCGCGAGGGACTCGCCGCATTCCTGGCCAAGCGCGAGCCGCGCTTCCGCGGCGAATAGCGGAGTAACAGATGGGGCCGCTTACCGGACTCAAGGTCATCGAACTCGCGCACATCATGTCGGGCCCGACCGCCGGCATGCTGCTCGCGGACATGGGCGCGGACGTGATCAAGGTCGAGCGCGTGCCCGACGGCGACGACACGCGGCGCTTCACGCCGCCCGAAGTCAACGGCGAGTCGAGCGCGTTCATGATGATGAACCGCAACAAGCGCGGCATCGCGCTCGACTTGAAGCAGCCGGCGGCGAACGCGGCGCTGCGGCGGATTATCGATCGCGCCGATGTCGTCGTCGAAAACTTCCGCGTCGGCACGATGGAACGGTTGGGCCTGGGCTACGAGGTGCTGCGCAGAACCAATCCGCGGCTGATCTATTGCGCCTTGTCCGGCTACGGTCTGACCGGGCCCGATGCTATCAAGGGTGGCTTCGACCTCGTCGCGCAGGGGCTTTCCGGCCTGATGCGCATCACCGGCGACCCGGGCGGACCGCCGACCAAGGTCGGCTCGCCGGTCACCGACATCAACGCGGGGATCCTCGGTGCGCTAGGCATCGTCAGCGCCTACGTGCATCTGTTGAGGAGCGGCGAAGGCCAGCTGGTCGACACGTCGCTGCTCGAAGCCGGCGTCATGCAGACATTCTGGCAGAGCGCGATTTTCATCGGCAGTGGACGCGAGATCGGTCCGCTCGGCTCCGCGCATCCGATGACCGCGCCGTACCAGGCGTTCGAGACGGGCGACGGCTGGATCACCGTCGGCGCGTCGAACCAGGTCAACTATGTGCGATTGACGCAGGTGCTCGAGGCGCCGGAGCTGCGCGACGATCCGCGCTTCGCCGACAACAAGCTGCGAATGGCGAACCTCGAAGCGCTGGTCGACGAGCTGACCTCGCGTTTCAAGCGCAAGCCCTCGGCCGCCTGGCTCGCCGCGCTCGATGCGGCCGGCGTGCCCGCCGGAGCGGTCAAGACCATCGAGCAAATGCTCGCCGACCCGCAGGTGCGCGCCCGCGACATGGTCGTCGACCTTGCTCATCCCAAAGCAGGCGAGACCCAGGCGATCGGCTGTCCGATCAAGTTTTCGGCGACACCGTCGCACGTCGCGCGTCCGGCGCCGATGCTCGGCCAGCACACGTCGGAAGTATTGGGCGAATTCGGTTTCAGCGTCGACGAAATCCGCGAGCTGCTCGGGGCGGGCGCCGCGGTGCAGGGGTGAGACGGCTCGAAGAAGCAGCCGCTTGACTGCCGTTACGACGACCGCTTCATCGTCAGCTTGAACATCGTCGTCCAGCCATCCTTGCCCTGCATCTCGCTCCACGCCTCGTACGAGGTGTCGCTCAATCGGGTCCAGCGCACGCGGTAGGTCATCGCCTGGCCGTCGGCGACGTACTGCGTCGCAGGAAAGACCAGCGCCTCCGGCGTGCTTTGCATGCTGCCGCGACTGATGCCGCCGAGATTCTCGATATAGATGAACTCGATTCGCTTCGCCGCCGAGTCCCAGTAGTAGGTCGTCTCGCCGACGTAGTCGGGCCGGCCCGGCGCGCGCACGGTGTGCGTGTCGCGCAGCGCCTTCCCGTCGTAGAGCCAGGCGAAACAATGCTCGTCGGTCTGCTTGCCGTCGGGAAAGTCGCCTTTCCAGCAATGCCCGGCGAGGAAGGCCATCGGTTGCAGCGGCTCGATCGGCGCAGCGGCGCTCGAGCCACCGAACGCTGCAGACGAGAGCAGCACACCTGCCAGGATGAGACGAAACTCGAGTGACATCATTTGCTCCCTCGTGAGCTCGATTTCTTGCGCGGCGATCGTGCGCGCGACGGCAGCTGGGCCGCCTCGCGCTGCTAACGGTCGAAATGGACGCGACGCTGCCTAGCCGAGCTGTCCAGTACCCCGCCGGCAGGCGGTGTGTCAAGTCGGGCCACGGCGAGCGGCTGGTGCGGCGCAATAGTAGAATTCCACTTTTCCGGCGCGCTTCCGGCCGACTTTGCGCCGCGCCCGCGATTCCACGCCCCGCGACGTCAAACCGCCGGGCCATCGAGACGACAAGACACCGTGTTCCGCTTTTTCGAACGCCTGGTAGATCCTTATCCCGAGGCGACGCCCGAGACGCCGCCGCGCGGATTCTTCGCGTTCCTTTGGGCGTGCTCAAAGGGATTGCGCGGGTATCTGCTCGCCACGACGCTGCTGACCGCGGTGATCGGCGCGTTCGAGGCGCTGCTGTTCAGCATGATGGGCAGCATCGTCGACTGGCTGGCCAAGGTGCAGCCGGCCGAGCTCTGGGCAAAGGAGGGCGGGCGCCTGCTGCTGCTCGGCGGCGTGCTCGCCGGCAGCATCGTGCTGATCGCCGTGCAGTCGATGGTCAAGCAGCAGACGCTGTTCGGCAACTTCCCGATGCTGCTGCGCTGGAACTTCCACCGGCTGATGCTCGGGCAGAGCATGACGTTCTACCAGGACGACTTCGCCGGCCGCATCGCGACCAAGGTGATGCAGACGGCGCTGGCCGTGCGCGACACCTGGCTGATCGTCTGCGAGCTCCTGGTCTTCGTCGTCATCTACTTCGTCACCCTGCTCGCGGTGCTGGGCAATTTCGACTCGCGCCTGATCATCCCGTTCCTCGCCTGGGTCGTGCTCTACATCGCGGCGCTGTACTTCTTCGTGCCGCGGCTGGGGCGCGTGGCGCGGATGCAGGCCGACGCGCGCTCGCTGATGACCGGCCGCATGACCGACGCCTATACCAACATCGCCACGGTCAAGCTCTTTTCGCACGCGCGGCGCGAGGCGTTCTTCGCGCGCACCGCGATGCAGGAATTCCTGAATACCGTGCACACGCAGATGCGGCTGGTCACCGGTTTCGAGATCGTCAATCACACGCTGTCGATGGGGCTGATCGCCGCCAGCGCAGGTGCCACGCTCTGGCTGTGGACGCAGGGCCAGGTCGGCATCGGCGCCGTCGCTGCCGCCACCGCGATGGCGCTGCGCCTGAACGGCATATCGCACTGGGTGATGTGGGAGATGGCGACCCTGTTCGAGCATATCGGCACCGTGCAGGACGGCATAAACACGATCGCACGGCGGCAGACGGTCGTCGATGCCCCCGAGGCGAAGCCGATCACCGTCGCGCGCGGCGACATCCGCTTCGAGAACGTGAGCTTCGCTTACGGGGGAAAGCGCGACGTCATCGAAAAGCTGGACCTGCACATCCGCCCGGGCGAAAAGATCGGCCTGGTCGGCCGCTCGGGCGCGGGGAAGTCGACGATCGTCAACCTGCTGCTTCGCTTCTACGACGTCGAGAGCGGCCGCATCCTTATCGACGGCCAGGATATCGCGCAGGTCACGCAAAACAGCCTGCGCGAGCAGATCGGCATGGTCACGCAGGACACTTCGCTCCTGCACCGCTCGGTGCGCGAGAACATCGTCTACGGCCGTCCCAACGCGACGGAAGGAGACATGCTCGCCGCGGCCAAGCGAGCCGAAGCCGACGAATTCGTCGGCGGACTCACCGATCCGAAGGGACGCAGCGGCTACGACGCGCACGTCGGCGAGCGCGGCGTCAAGCTCTCCGGCGGCCAGCGCCAGCGTATTGCGATTGCGCGCGTGATGCTCAAGGACGCGCCCATCCTGCTGCTCGACGAAGCGACCAGCGCGCTCGATTCCGAGGTCGAGGCGGCGATCCAGCGCAGCCTCTACCGGCTGATGGAAGGCAAGACCGTCGTCGCGATCGCACACCGGCTGTCGACGATCGCGGCGATGGACCGGCTGATCGTGCTCGACCGCGGCCGGGTGGTCGAGGAGGGCGATCATCGCAGCCTGCTCGCGCGCGACGGCCTGTACGCGCGACTGTGGGCGCACCAGAGCGGCGGTTTCCTCGGCGACGATCTGGCCGAAATCGCAGGCGACGCCGACCAGGCGATCGCGCAGGCGCGCGCCCAGGAAGACGAAGTCAACACCGCCGCCGACGCGGCGCGTGCGCGCCGGCCCGAGCCGACGTTGATCGGACACGATCTCCCCGCCGGCACCGAGCCGCCCGGTTAAACGCCCCGACGCGGCCGGGCTAGCGCTCATCCACAACGCGCACGCGCCCAACAGCCGCGAGATGCTCTCGCGACTGGCCGCGTTCAAGCCGGCGACGATGGCATGCATGCACGGAAGCGCGTGGCAGGGCGACGGCGCACGGTTGCTGCTCGCGCTCGCCGATCGCATCGCCCCGCAGTAGGAAGAAAGCTGCGGGGACCTGCGGAACTATGGTCGGGATACGGGTCGAGTAGTGCTTACAGCGAAATCGCCGCGAGCAGCGCCGGGTGCGCGATCACCGCCGCACCCAGCGCGATCAGCGCAACGCCGGCGATCTTCGCCACGACGAGGCCGTGCTTCCAGTTCTTTTCGATGACGATCAGGGCGAAGATGCCGGCCATCCACAAGAGGTTCATCAGCCCGACCAGCAGCAGCACAATCATGACCGCCCAGCAGCAACCGAGGCAGAGCGCGCCGTGGACCAGGCCGGCGCGCAGTGCGCTGAGCCAGCCGCCGTCGAAGTCGTGCGACGCAAGAAAGGCGAAGGGACTCTGGCAGTGGTCGAGGCAGATGCGCTTCCAGGCGCTGAATTGATACGTGCCGGCAATGACTAGAACCGTACCCGCTAACGCAGGCAGCCAGCGCAGCAGGGCGGCATCTTCGCTCAGCGGCGCGAAGGCCTTGTATGCCAGCAGCGGCACCGCGCCGATCGCCGACCAGACCAGCAGGTAGCCGGCGACGAATACCAGCGTCGAAGCGATGCCGTGGCCGAGCCGGCGCGTGACGCCGAGATGCGCGAGCACCATCGGCGCGACCGCCGGCAGCATCATCGCCACCATCATCGCCACCCACATCGCGAGAAAGACGCCGGCGCTCATGTCGCCCTGCGCCAGCCAGCCGATCTGGCCAAGCCCCATCACCATTCCGCGCATCGACACGGCATCGTGGATCGTGCTCAGCCACGCCAGCGCAGACAGCGCGAATAGGACGACGACGACCGCCAGGTTGACGCGCCACGACAGCAGGGCGAACGCCGCGCGCGGCGAGTCTCGTTCGGCAGGCGCGTTCGCAGCCTGCATCGGTCAATCGGGGCCGCGCCAGTCGAACGGAATGTGCTTGCTGGATTTGCCGCTGCGGCTCCACTTGAAGCCCAGCATGTCGACCCGGTCCGTCGTGGCAGTGCCCCAGGTCGCGACGCCGCCGGGGCCGACTTCCGATCCGGGCGGGTTGACCGTCTGCACGCGCTTGCCGGGCGGCGTCGTCGGGCCGGTCAGCGCTTCGGCCTTCGCTTCCACGCGTCCGGGAACCGATGCGCTCCAGCTCGCCAGGTCGTCGGCAATGTCGAAGTCGATGTGTGCAAATTCGATGCCGCGAACCTCGCCGACGGTTTTTGCGAACTCAGCCGGCCAGCCGCCGGCCTGCCCGCCGAAGATCATCTGGAGCGCCTCGCGCTGCTTCGGGTTGGCGCGCTCGTCGATAATGATGCCGATCGTCGCCTTGGCGCCGGCAAAGAGACTGCCCTCGAAGCGGCCGAGCCCCACGACGGTCAGTCCATCGATCGGCACGTCCCCGTACCGGCCCTTGCGTACGTGCCAGACCAGGGTGCCTTCGCATTCGTTGCCCGTCGGCGGCTGGGCAAATTCGCACGGACAGGGAATGTCGCACTTGCAGACGTCGAACCAGTCGCCCTCGGCCTGCCATTGCGGAACGTTTGCCATCGCGGAATCTCCTCGCCCATGGACAATGCGGGACAATCGGATCGCCTAGTCTAGCGAATCGCGCGGCGGCTCGGAAGCGGGAGCTCTGATGACCATGCGAAGATTCGTTATGTCAGCCGGACGACGATCTTGCCCCGGCCGTGGCCGGTTTCCATCTCGCGCTGCGCCTCGGCGACTTCTTCCATCGAGATCGTGCGCTCGATGTGCGCCTTGATCGCCTTTTGCCGCACCAGCTGCAGCAGGCGCTGCCAGATGCGGGCGTCGTTGCGCAGCACCAGCGGGATCGCGCGCTGGCGCGAGGTGAGGCGCGCCATCACGGCGGCGGCGGCGGCGCCGAGAGCCGCGGTCGTCGTGCCGGCGGTACTGATATAGATGCCCGACGCTGCAAGCACGGGGCCCGCGGCCACGAAGCTCGACGCACTCGCGGCATCCAACACCACGTCGAAGCGGTCGCTGCGGCGTGTGAAATCGTCGCGGGCGTAGTCGACGGCCTCGTCGGCGCCGAGCTCGCGCACGAACGCGGCATTCCGCTCGCTGCACACGGCGACCACGTACGCGCCGAGGTGCTTGGCGATCTGCACGGCGAAGTGTCCTACGCCGCCGGCCGCGCCGGTGATCAGCACGCGCTGGCCCGGACCGACGTGCGCCTCGTCGGTCAGCGCCTGCAGCGCGGAGCCTCCGGCGACCGGCAGCGCGGCTGCCTGCGCGACGTCGAGATCGTCCGGAATCGGCAGCACGCGATCGTCGGACACGACGAGGAAGTCGGCAAGCGCGCCCTCCCGTCCGAATGACTGCAGTGAGCCGAAGACGCGCTCGCCAACCTTCCGTGCGTTTGGACCCGAGCCGATGGCGACGACCTCGCCGGCGAAATCGGTGCCCACCCCGCGCGGCGGCGAACGAAAGACCGGAAGCAGGCGCAGGTGGCCGGCCCGGATCTTCCAATCGAGAGGATTGAGGCCGACCGCCTGCACGCGCACCTTGACCTGGCCTGCGGCCGGCGAGGGTTCGGGCACTTCGTCGATGCGCAGGACATCCGGTGGACCGTAGCTGTGGAATCGAAGCGCGCGCATGGACCCGATGGTAATACCCGCGCGACCGCAATGCACGTCGCCTCAGCCCCGGCAGATCGCAGTCAAAGCGTTCGCATCAGCAGTCCGATTCCCGATACCGCGAGCAACAGGCTCACCGCCAGCTGGAATTGCTTCTGGCTCAGCCGCTGGAACACTGCTAGTCCTCCGATGGCTCCCAGGAGGGCAAAGGGCACGAACGCGAAATCCTGCGCGATGCTGTCGTGGATCGGGGACTTCCAGCGCAGGCACGCGATGGTCACGAGCTGCATCGCCAGGATGTAAGGCTGATACACCGCGCGCTGCCGCAGCTTGTCCCAGCCGCGCATCGAGCACCAGATCGTCACGAAGGCGCCGGGAAAACCGGCGAGACCGCCGGCGATTCCGCCCAGCGCACCGGCGAGCGCGTCGCGCCAGGCGTTGCCGCGGACGACGTGTTCCTTCTGGCGCAGCACCAGGTAGCAGGCGTAAATCGTCAGGAACGCGCCGAGGCCCGCCGCGTAGACGGGCGCGTCGACGTGGACCAGCAGCCATACGCCGAACGGTATGGTCACGGCGCCGGCGACGACCATCGGCCAAATCGAGCGCCAGTCGATCGACTCGCGTATTTTCCAGACCGCATAAGACTGGGTCGCGATCGAGCACAGCACCATCGTCTGCACGGCATGCACCGGCTCGACGCCGAGATACGCGAGCGCGCATCCGGCGATTGCCGAAAACGCGAACCCGGCGATGCTGGACACCAGCGCGGCGAGCAGCAACGCCGCCGCCATCGCGATCGCGATCCACGCGCCGTCGTGCCGTTCCGCGATCCCGCTCGCCAGCGTGCCCGACGCCATGATCGTCCACAGCGCGAGCGCGGCGAACGTAGCACGCGCAAATGCCGGACCGCCGAGCCAGCGGCCGGCAACTCCGGCGGTCGATGTCGTCATGCTCCACCCCACCAGTCGACGCCTTGCTCGTGGGCGCGGCTGCTGCTTCCGACACCGGAGACCAGACAGATCATCACGGCCAGCTCGAGCAATTCCTCGTCCGAAAGCGGAAACGGAACTTCTTCGCGAGGATTCGCGTCTCGAGCCGACCACGAGGCGGCTGCGGCAGGGTTGGTGCAGGTAGTGTCTTCCATGGTGATCCTCCTGGTTGATTGCGATCGTTCACATCCAATCGGGTCGTGTCCTCACAACACGAATCGCTTCCTGCGCTTGCGTGCCGACGCGTCCGCTTTGTTCTTTCGCTTGGCTTGCGCCGGCGCCGGATCGCTTCCGGGTACCGGACGCTTGCTTTCAGGCGCCGACGCGGCGACCTCCGGGTGCGCCCGGCCATGACGGACCGATTTGTCGTCCGCCGGCGGTGCCTCGAAATCGTCGGTTTCCTTGTCCATTTCACTTTCACCCGATCGTTGCGTCGGCTCTTTCCTCGGTCACGGCCGTCGGCGATCCGGCGGCTGTCCCAGGCCCATATCGGCCGGGCACAGGCGCACTTTGCAGGCGCGGGACTTGCGGATCGCTTACCAATTCGCGTCTGTGGCCGCAGGCGGGGAGGTCCGGCGTCGACTCGCACCGGCGCCGGCCAAAAAAATGGCGGCCGTCGCGGCCGCCCGCTATCTGCGAAGGTTGAAGGTGCCTACTTGTTCGACGTGTGGACCACGATACTGCCGCCGCCGATGGCCGTGCCTTCGGAGGTCGTGCCCTCGGTGCTCGAGCTCACCTGGTTGTCGTAGACGACGACGTCCTGCTTCAGGTCGGCGTCGTAGTACCAGATCTTGATCCGGAAGCGATCGGGCACGTTGCCGCCGGCGATCAGCGCGCCGTCGACCGCGGTCAGCAGGAATTTGTAGTCGCCGCTTCGGTTCAACGTGCCCGTGCCCTTGAATTGCGCGCGCGCGCCGCCGACCACCAGCCAGTCGTAGCTGTCGCTGTGGAAGTCCAGATCGGCGCTTTGAAAGTGGAACTCGGTGTTGCCGGTCGGAACCTTGGCGCCTTTCTGATATTTCGCTACGAAGCCGAAAGTCGCTCTGCCGATCACCGTCGGATCCGCCTTGAATGCTCCGGCCGGCGACTGGATCCAGCCGCTGCCGGTGACGAATCCCGCCGATGGATCGTAGACGACGACGTTGCGGCTGACCTGGCTGGTCTTGCCGGTGTTGTCGGTAACCGAGAGGCCGACCGGATAGACGCCGGCCTCGGCGTACGTGTGGGATCCGGCCACCGTGCCGGACCCGCCCGTCTCCGACACCGAGCCCGGCGCGGACGGCGAGCCGTCGCCCCACGTCCACGACGCCGAGTGCGTGTCGCCTGCCGCGTCGGTGAAGCTCGCGCCGGCCGAAAGCACCGCGCCGACTGCGACCGGGTCGTTGGCGGAGATCGGTCCGACGACGGGCGCCGCCGCGACCGTCGAGCTCGGCGACAACAGCACCGCGCCCGAGGTGGTCCATGCGACGAGCTGCTTGCCGTCCGACAGAAGAAATGCCGTTACCAATTCCATGCCTGCGGGCTTGTTGCGCGCCAGATTGTTCAGGTCTTTCAGCGCTCCGCCGTCGTAGAGAAACGCGTGCGTCGTCGAATCGCCGGCGAGCATCGACTGTCCGACAGCCTGGCCCCAGACGTTGGTCGAATTCGCAGACGATGACGAGCCGCCGAGCGTGCCGAGCTCGCGGATCCCGCCGGCATTGGTCCACGCGAACGCGTGCGGCGCGCCACTGCCGGCGATCGCAGCGGCTCCGACGACCTGCCCCGACGCGCTGACAGCACTGACCGACGAAGAGGCGCCGCCGAGCGTCAGATCGACCAGCCCGCCCGCCATCGACCAGGTGAAACCGTCCCCCTGCCGAAAATCGTTGGCGGCGGTGAGCGACGTGCCGATCACCTGTCCCGACGCGTTGATCGCGTTCGGAAACGCATAGATTCCGCCGAGGGTCCCGACATCGACCATTCCGCTGACCGGCGACCAGAAGAACGGGTGCTGATAGGAATAGCTCCCCTGGTCGACCCACTGCGACGTGCCGGTCACCTGTCCCGCGTCGTTGATCGCCCACGCCCAAGAGAAATCGCCGCCGAGCGAGCCGAGATCGACGATTGCGCCGCCGGGCTGCCATACCACCGCATGCCAGCGCGTGTTGTCCGCGGTATACGAATAGCCGGCGACCTGGCCGAGCGCATTGATCGAGAACGGTTCGGAGAAGCGTCCGGTCCCGCCCAGCGTGCCGAGGTCGACCATCCCTCCGGCCTGCGTCCACGAGTAGGCGTGATCGTCGCCGTTCGCTATCTGCGACCTGCCGATCACCTTGCCGGAATCGTTGATCGCCACCGCCGTCGACCAGCTGCCGCCGAGCGTGCCCAGAGAGACGATCCCGCCTGCCTTGGTCCAGAAGAACGCGCGGCAGGTCGTCCAGTCGCCGGACATCGTGCAGGAGTCGCCGACCACCTGCCCCGAAGCGTTGATCGAGTTCGGCTGCGCATAAGGCTCGCCGAGTGTGCCGATGTCGATGTTGCCGTCCGCCTGCGACGCGAAGAACGCGTGGATCTCGCCCGAAGCGGTGTACGCCAAACCGGCGACCTGGCCTTGAGCATTGATCGCCCGCACCCCCGACCATCCTCCATCCAACCCGAGATTCATGACGTCGTAAGTCTGCGCGAGCGCGGGTAGCGCGGAGAACATCGCGAACAACGCCGCGCCGAGCAGCCGCGCCGCTTTCTGCCATCGAAGCTTGCTTCCGTCGATCAGGTTTTCCCGAGCGAGTTTCATAAGTCCTCCTTTTGGACACAGTTGTGAACGGCCGCCCGGACGGCGTGCTGCCGCCGGAATTGCCGATGCTCGAATGTCTTGTTGCGACGCTCGTCCGTTACCGGTCGTTGCGTGGCGTCACTGTGCGAGGGAGGGGCTTGCGGATCGCTTACCGATTCGCTTACGCGCCGATATGCGGCGTCGGTCGGTGGGTCCCGAACCGAAATTCGCCCGGGCGGCTTGGGGGAACGGCTTGGGGACGGCTTACCGCGCTGCGCCGGCGGCGATTTCCCGGTACAGGCGGTCGGTCTCGGCGGAAGGCTTGATGCCCAGGACGATCGACAAGAGCTCGCGGCAACGGCGGAATGCGTTCAGCGCTTCGGCCTGGTCGCCGGTCGCGGAGAGCGAGCGCATCAGGCCGCGATAGAACGACTCGGCGAGGTTGTCGGCCTCGAGCCCGCGCCGGTAAACGTCGATCGCATGCTCCCAGTCGCCTTTCGCCTCGAGCTGTTCGCCGAGTCGCATCAAGGTGCGCACGAAGCGCGCGCGCAGCGCATCGCGTGGCTTGGCGATCCACGGATGCTCGTCGGCGCCGAGCAACGCACCGGGATACGCGTCGAGGACTCGCGCGGCGAGCCGCTCCGCCGGGGTGCTAACAGCCTCGCTGCGCGTGCCGGCTTGCGCAGCATCGAACGCCGCCTCGAGCGCCCAGACATCGGTCCACACCAGCGAGCGCGCGAGCGAGAGTTTGCCCGCCGACAGCACCAGGGCGTTCTCGACGTCGAGCAGCTTCCGGAGGCGAAACAGCGTCGAATCGA
>DATBBM010000114.1:0-1683 GCA_036270955.1 Casimicrobiaceae bacterium
CGCCGCGGATGTGGTGGGCTATTCGCGCTTGATGGGCGTGGATGAGGAAGGCACGCACGAACGTTTCAAGGCGCATCTCGTCGAACTGCTCGATCCGAAGATCCGCGAGCATCGCGGCCGGATCGTCAAGACCACCGGCGACGGTGTGCTGGCGGAATTTGCCAGCGTCGTCGACGCGGTGCGCTGCGCCGGCGAAATTCAGCGCGCGATGGCCGACCGCGATCTGGATCTCGCCGAGGAGCGCCGCCTGCGGTTTCGCGTCGGGGTCAATCTCGGCGACGTGATCGCCGAAGGCGGCGACATTTACGGCGACGGCGTCAACATCGCGGCGCGGTTGGAGGGATTGGCGGCACCCGGCGGCATCTGCGTCTCGGGCACGGTACGCGATCATATCGGCGACCGGCTCCCTTACGCCTTTGAGGATATGGGCGAGCAGAGCGTCAAGAACATCGCGCGGCCGGTTCGGGTTTACGCGTTACGACCCGATGGCGCCGCTTCTCTGCCGGCCTCCGGGTTGCCGGCGCGGGGCGTCCCGGCGCGGCCGGGCCATCATCGGCACCGTAGCTGCCGCTACGCTCCTCGTGATTTGCATTCCGTGGTGGTTTTGGCCGGCGGCGATCTCTCCTCCGCGAGCCGGGAAGCCGGCCGACCAAGCGACGACTGCCTCTGCAGCGCCGATGCCCGCGGCTCCGGCCGCTACCACAATCGCGCAGCCGCTCGTCGCGCCGCGCCTATCGATCGTCGTGCTGCCGTTCGCCAACCTCAGCAAAGACCCCGACCAGCAATATTTCGCCGACGGGATTACCGAGGATCTGACGACCGATCTGTCGCGGCTCCCAGACATGTTCGTGATCTCGCGCAAGACCGCATTCACCTATCGGAACAAGCCGGTCGACGCGAAGCAGATTGGCCGTGAGCTGGGCGTGCGCTACCTGTTGGAAGGGAGCGTCCGCCGGTCCGATAACCAAGTCCGCGTCAACGCCCAGCTGATCGATGCCGAGACCGACGCGCATCTGTGGGCGGAGCGGTTCGATCGCAACGCGGGCGACCTGTTCGCTCTGCAAAACGAAGTCACCGGTCGGATCGCCATCGCGCTCAACATCGAGCTGGTCGCCGCGGAGGCCGCCCGACCGACCAATAATCCTGACGCGCTGGATTACATTTTCCGAGGACGCGCCGCAACGCTCAAGCCGCTTTCGCGTAGCGTCTATGCAGAGACGGTGAGCATGTACGAGCGCGCGTTGGCGCTCGACCCGCGATCCACCGAGGCACAGGGTTTGTTGGCGACCCAGCTCGCGAGCCGCGTGCTCGACGGAGTGACCGACTCGGCCACGACCGACATCTCACGCGCGGAACAACTGGTCGCCCAAGCTTTGGCAGCATCGCCCCGCAGCCCGACTGCGCACATCGCCAAAGCCCTAGTGCTGCGCGTCCAGCATCGATGTGCAGAGGCCATTCCCGAATACGAGACGGCGCTCGCGACAACCGCAATGCAGTAGGTGTGTTGAACATTCTCGCCGGGTGCAAGTTGTTTACCGGGTCGCAAGGCGCTCGGCCGCCTTGCGCAGGGTTGGTTTGAAGTTGCGAATGCCCAGCCGGGCCAGGGTGGACTTTATCCGGTTCACAATCCGCGTGCGTTCCCCCACCAGGCAGTCGCGCTCGCGGTTCGGCCGCTTGGCGTCC
>DATBBM010000115.1:0-7044 GCA_036270955.1 Casimicrobiaceae bacterium
CTGCGCCGGGCTGCGGACAATTGCCGGTCAACGGAAGCACCGTGTACGCGCCGTCGCTGTGTTGCTCGATCAACTGCTCGCCGGCCGTGATGCTGCAGCTTGCTCCGTTCGACTCGATCGTCAGCCGCGACAGCGCGTAGTAGGCGATCGACCGGTGCTTGGAACGAACTTCGCCCCAGCTGATGTCGCCGTCGCCGTTGGTGTCGAGCGTGATCGCATTGTCGAGATCGCGCAGTGCGATGTCCCAACGGCCCGAGATTGCGGCCGGGTCACTGGTGCCGCGCGTCAGCGTCAGGTAGCTGTCGCTCGCCTTGTGCGCCGCCGCCTGCATCGTCGCGGTGCAAAGCGCGAACAGCAGCAAAGCTGCAATTGTGGGGCGGTTCATGGCCGATCTGCTGCGGCAGTGCGAAGTGCGGCGTATTGCAGCCGGGTGGCGGCGATCCACTCGGCAACCTCCCGCTGCGTTGCCGCATCGCCGGCGGCGCTCGCTGCTTCCGAGAGAACGCGCACGTCGGCCGGCTCGCGCTGCACTTGCCAGTTTTCCCGCGCCAGGCGCAAGGACCCCGCGGCATCGTTTTCGATCGTCAGCAGGTAGCGCGCCTCCTCGCGCTTGTGCAACGAATCGCCGCGACGGCGGGCGGCATCGAAGCGATCGGCAAGCTCTTGCCGGTGCAGGGCAAACTCCGATGCTGCATCGGGCAGTTGTCTTTCGGCGAGCGCGAGACGCAGAAGTAGGTTGTCGTTCCGGGTCTGGCTCGCGACCAGCGGCGGCACCTCCCGCGCGCGACCGCGGTCGAGCAGAAAGTCGCAATACGCGGCGATCAGATACGGATCGCGGGAGTCGAGAGCGAGCGCACTGCGGAAGTGCGTTTCGGCGGCGGCGTGGTCGCCGCGGCGGTCGGCAATCTCGCCGGCGAGGGTCAGTGCCCATTCGCGCAGCGAGGCACCGGTGTCCGGAGCGTCCAGCGCGCGCAGCAGCGAACGATAAGCGCCTGCCGCGTCGCCGGAGAGACTGGCCGGAGCCGCGTCGCATGCGGCGAACACGAGAGGCACGGCCAAGGCTGCGATCCGGGAACAGTCGGCGCGGGCAGCCAGGTACTTGCCTTGCACGGTCAGCACCGTCGCTCGCGTCAGCAAGGCCTGTCCATCGGAGGGATTGGCGGCGATCAGACGATCGAGATCGCTGATCGCTCCGTCAAAATCGTGGTTGCTCTGCTTGATCGTCGCCCGGAGCAGCAATGCCGGGGCGGGAGGGTCCGACAATTTCCACCAGGGTGCGAGAGAGGCCTGCGCCTGACCCAGGAAGCGCGGATCCCCGGAGTCGCGCGCCGCTTCGATCGATCGGCGGGCGAGGCGTGTCGCCATGCCCAGATCGTCGGGATGCCTGCCCGCGGCGGTGCGCAAGCGCTTCAGATCGCGCAGCGACGGGTCGTTTTTTTCCGGAAGGCGTTCGAGCACGACGCTGTCCGCTTCCGGGATGTACGGCTCCGCAAAAACCGGTGCGATTGCGAGCAGCGCGATGCCCAGCAGCGCAGCGCCTTGCAGATTCCGTGACAAGATGTTTCTCCTCGAGGACCGGATGGGCCGGGCCGCGACGGCGGCCCGGCGTATCGCGATTTAAGGTCCGTCGTTCGGCGAGCCCTTCAGCGGCGTACGAAGATACGGGAAGGCGTTGTCGAAGAATCCCGAATCGAGGAACGCGCCGTCGGTGTAATGCAGCGTGCCCGCAGGCGCATCCGCCGGCGTGCAGCCGCCGATGCTCAAAGTGCAAAGCACGCCCATTGCTACCCGAAGCTCGATGTCGACCACGTCATCCCCCGGGCGCCGCCCGTTCGGGAAGCCCGCTATGTCGCCACCCAGCACGCCCAGCCGGCTCTGCGAGGCACCCGGCGTCGGTGGCACCGCCGTGTTGAGGCGCAGCATTTCCGAGGCAACGACCTTTGCCGGCTGGTTGAGTCCGCTGACGCCGGTCAGAAATGCCGCGACCAGGTCGGTACGGGGGAAATTGGTCGGCGCCTTGACGCCGGCGCCACCGAACAGGATTTCCAGCAGCGCCGGCAAGGTCGGGTTGGTCACATAGTCGGCGAATTGCGCGTCGTCCTTCGGCTCGCTGCCATTGAACTTGTTTTTGTCCTTGAGGCCGATGACGACTTCGTTCACCAGCGGCGCTCCCAGGCGCGAAACCTGCACGAATTTCTTCGACACCTTTTGTGCGGCGTCGAGGCCGGTTCCCGCGGGCAGCAGCGTGCGTTGCGACGGCAGGCTGGCCGTCGTCCAGCCGCCGATGATCGTGCTATTGCGTCCGGTCAGGCAGGTGATCGGCACTTCGAGGATCATCGCGGTGACGTTCTTGTCCGCAAGCAGGTCTTCGGCCGCGGATTCCGCGAGCGGATTCAACTCGGTCGCAGGAAACTTTATATTGACCAGATCGAACGTTTCGCCGAGGTTGACCACGAACGGATCCTTGCGCTGTCCGACAAACACGCGGCCGGTGCCCGAGCATCCCGGAATCGAGATGTTCCAGATGTGCTTGCTGGCGTAGGCGACATAATCGGAAATGGTCTTGTCGCCGATATAGTCGACGGGCTTGTCGAAGGTCGTGCCGCCCGTGCTCAAGTTCGTCACCGGGAACGAATGGCCCTGGCGACGCGGGCCGCGGATGACATTGAGCGTGAATGTCTCGTGGGTATTGAGCGCAGGCGACGCGGGCGTCGCAACATCGGCAGAGCCGTTCTGTACCAGCGGGATCGAGACTTTCTTGCCGCCTACGGTCAGCTGATTGTCGTCCAGGGTATTCTGGAACTGGAACTGGAAGGTGATGTTCTCCACCGCGCCGCCGTCGTTGACGATATGGATCTCGTACAGCGCGTTCGCGTCGAGCTTGAAGTAATTGGGGCCGCCGTAGGGATCCTGCAGCGGAAGGTAGTCGGCGACCAGCGTGACATAAGCGTCGCGGCCGGGCTCATAGCTGCGGAACATGTAGAAGTCGGTTGCGTCCACCTGCGGCATCGAGGCGATGAACGGCGCCTCGCGATGGCTGGAGGCGAGCAACGGCGCGCTCGCGCCTGCCGCCAGCGCCGTGACCGCCAGGCTTGCGGCGAATATCCTGAGCCCACGTCTGTTCGATAGGGATGTAAGCATTGCAGTCTCCTCGTTTGAGCGTTGCAGTCCCGACGGGTCTGGCGCGCGGGGTGTGCCGGCAGCCGGACTCCCCGCAGAACTTGCGTGGAGTGGGCCGTCGACCCATTTACGCAACCGGCGACTGGTTGGATGCAACCGCGACTCAACGTCCGGGGACCCAAACATCGCGGCGAGGCAGCTGGCGTCACGGCAAGCGGCTACGGAGCCATGGCAAAGCGCTCCGGCCTGCTTTATCATCAACGTGGTGGCCGCGCGCGACATTCTCGATGACCAGATCGCCTACTACCGCGCCCGCGCCGGCGAGTATGACGAGTGGTGGTTCCGCACCGGACGCTACGACCGGGGCGCGGATTTCAATGCGCAGTGGCACGCCGAAACGGCCGCGGTGGAAGCCGCGCTGGTCGCATGGCTGGCGGCCAGGCGGCCGGCGGAAGTACTGGAGCTGGCCTGCGGCACCGGCCTGTTCACCCGGCTGATCGCGCCGCGGGTCGCACGACTGACCGCGATCGACGCATCGACCGAGGTCATCGAGATCAATCGTGCGCGGGTCGGCGCCGACAACGTCGACTACATCCAGGCCGACCTTTTCGCGTGGCGACCGGTGCGGCGCTACGACGCGATATTTTTCAGCTTCTGGCTATCGCATGTGCCCGATCCGCGCTTCGCCGCGTTCTGGGAGCTGGTCGCTTCGGCGCTCGCGCCGGGTGGGGCGGCCTATCTGATCGACTCGGCGTTCGATCCGACATCGACGGCGAAGGATCACGTGCTTCCCGGACGCGAGGCCGGGATCGTGACGCGCAAGCTCAACGACGGCCGCGAGTTCAGGATCGTGAAGGTTTTCCACGAGCCGGCGGCGCTGGCCGCGAAGCTCCAAACGCTGGGGTGGAAATCCAGCCTTGCGCAGACGCCCCGCTACTTCATCTACGGCGAGGCCGTGCGAGCGGAGGATTGACTCCGCGGTTGCAAGCGCAGGCGCAAACGGCCTTCAGGAATCCGCGTCGTAAACGTAAGGAGACTGGGCGACCCGGCTAGTGTCCATGACCCGCTCTTCGGCCAATTCCTTCGGGCGCTTGTCCCACCAGATCTCGCGCGCTTCGCGTTGCTTGTCGATCAGGTCCGGCCGTTTCTGCATCAGCTCGCGCATGAACTTAGTGTGTTCGGATTCGTAATGGCGGCTGGGCAGCATCATGATGGACTTCCGGCGGGCGGACGATTGGACAGCGAGACTTCATTCTATCATTCGGCGCGTTCGGCCGCCGGCGCTCGCATCGATCCGGCGATCAGCCGATATTCGTAGAGCCTGCATTCGAGGGCGCCATTGAACAGCGGCGTGCGGCGGCTCGCTTTGAGGCCGATCAATTTCGGCAGTCGCGTGTCGCCGCTCATCAGATAAGCGGTCCAGCCGGCGTACCGCCGCTTGAGCGCATCGCCGAGCTGCGGGTAGAACGCGGCCAGCGCGCCCGAGTCGGCGAGCCGCACGCCGTACGGCGGATTGGTGACGATGACGCCGGCAGGCGCCGGAGGTGGGCGCGTCAGCGCGTCGGCGCGCTCGACGACGATCGTACCCGCGAGACCGGCGGCGGCGATGTTCTCGCTGCATTGGTGAATGGCCGTCGCGTCGTTGTCGCTGGCCCAGATCGCCGACGGCGCCGGCGGTCTGGCGCGCCGCTGCGCCGCCTACTTGATGCGCTGCCACGCGGGACCGTCGTACCAGGCGAGCTTCTGGAAGCCGAAGGTCCGCTTGAGACCGGGGGCCAGATCAAGCGCGATCATCGCGGCTTCGATGGCGATGGTCCCGCTGCCGCACATCGGATCGAGCAGCGGCGTTCCCGGCTGCCACCCGGACAGACGCAGCAGGCCGGCCGCCAGATTCTCGCGTAACGGCGCTTCCGCGGTCTCGCGCCTGTAGCCGCGCTTGAACAGCGGCTCGCCGGAGGTGTCGAGGTAGAAGCTCGCCTCGGTCGCGGTCAGGTAGGCGTGCACGCGGACATCAGGGCGATCCTTGCTGATGCTGGGGCGGACGCCGCCCACGGCGCGGTGCCGATCGCAGACGGCGTCCTTGATGCGCAGCGTCGCGAATTCGAGACTGGTCAGCGGCGAGTGCGAGGCCGCGACGTCGACGCGAAGCGTCCGGTCGACGCGAAACCAGCGCGGCCAGTCGATGGCCTTGGCGAGCTCGTAGACGTCGTTTTCGTCGCGATAGGCGCCGTGCCCTACGCGCCACAGAATGCGGCTGGCGAGGCGACTCTCGAGATTCGCGCTGTAGGCAAGCTGGATCGGACCGGCGAACGCGGCGCCGCCGTCGGTCGTCGTGATTTCCGACCCACCCAGCGCGCCCAGCTCGGCCGCGAGCGGGGCTTCGAGCCCGCGCGGGCACGGCGCGAAAAAATACTCTGTCACCGATGCGGACCGGCGAACGTCAAAACGGCTTCAGCACGACCAGCAGGACGACGCCGATCAGCACCGGGAGCGCGGGAATTTCGTTGATCCAGCGGTAGAAAACATCGCCGTGGCGGTTGCGGTCGTGCCGGAAGTCGGCCATCAGCTTGCCGAGCCATGCGTGGTGCGCGATAAGCACCAGCACCAGCGCGAGCTTGGCGTAAAGCCAGCCGCCGCCGATGCCGTAGCCCAGCCACAGCAAGAGTCCCGACGCGATCGTCACCACCGCTCCCGGTGTCATGATGCCGACGTAGAGCTTACGCTCCATCACCTTGAACCGCTCGCTGCTTATCGAATCGCGGGTCAGAGCGTGATAGACGAACAGCCGCGGCAAATAGAACAGGCCCGCGAACCAGGTGACCATCGCGATAATGTGCAGCGACTTGACCCAGAGCATCGCTATTTCAGCAGCCGGCGCCGGGTCAGCACCAGCGCGACGTAGTAGGCGGCGAACGCATAAGCGAGCAGTACCGCGATATGCAGAGGAATATCCTCCGGAATGCGCCCCGACAACAGCGGCCGCGCGATGTCGATCGCGTGCGACAGCGGCAGAGTCTTCGCGACGCCTTGCAGCGCCGCGGGCATCTGGTCGACCGGAAAGAAAACGCCGGAGAGCAGCAGCATCGGCGTCAGCACCAGCGTGAAAAAATAAGTGAAGAAGTCGTATCCGGGCGCCAGCGAGTTCATCACCAGGCCGAAGGCGCCGAACGTCAGTCCGACGATGAAGCCCAGCGGCAATACCCAGATGGCTAGCCACGAATGGCCGAATCCGAGAAGCAGCACGACCGCCAGGATCGCGATCACCGACATCACGCTCTTGGTCGCGGCCCAGAGCCATTCCGCGAGCACGACGTCGTCGAGCGAAAGCGGCGCGTTGATGATCGCCTCCCAGGTCCGCTGCACGTGCATCCGCGAAAACGCCGAATACATCGCCTCGAACGACGAAGTGAACATCGCGCTCTGGCAGACCATGCCGGTACCGATGAAGGCGATGTACTTCATTCCGCCGACCTCGGGGACGAAGCTGCCGATGCCGTACCCCAGCGCCAGCATGTACAGCAGCGGATCGGCGATGTTGCCGAGCACCGAGGCGATCGCCAGCTTGCGCCAGACCAGCAGGTTGCGGCGCCAGACGGGTATCCAGCGCAGCGAAAGCTCGGGCGCGCGGATCAGCGAAGCGGAAATCATCGGACCTTGGGCTGAAGGGGCGGCGTCGAGTATATCGCGGGCAGTCGGGTCATGGCTCGAAGCGGCTTTGCTCCGCGCGGCGAAACGCCGCGGACCGCGTCAGTCGCGCAACTCGCGGCCGGTGAGCTTGATGAAAAGATCCTCGAGGTTCGCCGGGCGGTGCAGGTACCGCACGCCGCTCTGTCCACTCAAGTCGCTCAGCAGCGGGCCGGCATGCTTCGCGTAGCAGAACGCCGTCTCGCCGGCGATTTCCATCCGATCCGCCAGCGCGCGGCC
>DATBBM010000116.1:0-3673 GCA_036270955.1 Casimicrobiaceae bacterium
CGCGGCTCTCGGGTGGATCGCGCATGACTGACGGCAGCGCCTTTGGTCATCGAGCCTGAGGCACGCATGCCGAACCAGACGCCGGCTTGATGAAGGCCGGACTCACCGTTGCGGCGGCCAAGCTCACGCTCGGCACGCTGCGCCGGATCGCGCGCGGCGGCATACGCGTGGCGCTCGATACGGCGACCCGGCCGGCCGCCGACGCTTCGCGAGCGGCGGTGCAGCAGGCGGTCGATCACGGCGCCCCCGCCTACGGCATCAACACCGGCTTCGGCAAGCTCGCCAAGACGCACATCGCGCACGATCAGCTGGAGCTGCTGCAGACCAATCTCGTTCACTCGCACGCGGTCGGCACCGGCCCGTTGCTCGACGATGCGACTGTGCGCCTCGTTCTCGTGCTCAAGGCCGCGAGCCTGGCGCGCGGCTATTCGGGTGTCCGGCCCGAAGTGATCGACGCCTTGATTGCGCTCTATAACGCCGGGGTCCTGCCGTCGATTCCTTCGCAGGGCTCGGTCGGGGCGTCCGGCGATCTCGCGCCGCTGGCGCACATGACGCTGGCGCTGATGGGCGAGGGCGAAGTGCGCGTCGACGGCACCGCGGTAGCTGCAAGCGAGGGCTTGCGCCGCGCGGGACTCTCTGCGATGACGCTCGCCGCAAAGGAGGGACTCGCGCTGCTGAACGGCACGCAGGTGTCGACTGCGCTGGCGCTCAAGGCGCTGTTCGAAGTCGAAGACATTTTCGCTGCGGCCGTCGTGACCGGCGCGATGTCGGTCGACGCGGCCAAGGGGAGCGACACGCCGTTCGACGCGCGCATCCAGGAAGTGCGCGGCCAGCCGGGACAGATCGACGTCGCGGCAAAGTATCGCGCGCTGCTCGGCGGCAGCGAGATTCGCCGCTCGCATCTCGTGAACGACGATCGCGTTCAGGATCCCTACAGCCTGCGCTGCCAGCCGCAGGTCATGGGGGCGTGCCTCGACCTCGTACGCAACGTCGCGGCGACGCTCACGATCGAGGCGAATGCGGTGACCGACAATCCGCTGGTGTTCGCGGATTCGGGCGAGGTGCTCTCCGGCGGCAATTTCCACGGCGAGCCGGTGGCGCTCGCCGCCGATGTGCTCGCGCTGGCCATCGCCGAGATAGGAGCCCTTTCGGAGCGGCGCATCGCCCTGCTGATCGACGAGTCGCTGTCGGGACTGCCGCCGTTCCTGGTGCGCGATCCGGGCCTCAACTCGGGTTTCATGATGGCGCACGTCACCGCCGCGGCGCTGGCATCGGAAAACAAGTCGCTCGCGCATCCGGCAAGCGTCGACAGCTTGCCGACCTCGGCCAACCAGGAAGATCACGTCAGCATGTCGACGTTCGCCGCGCGGCGGCTCGGCGACATGGCGCGGAACAGCCGGACGATCGTCGCCATCGAGCTGCTGGCCGCCGCGCAGGGCATCGACTTCCGCGCACCGCTCAGGACTTCGGAAAAGCTGCAGGCCGTGCATGGCGCGGTGCGCGAGCGCGTCGCGTTCTACGCCGAGGACCGCTACTTTGCGCCGGACATCGGTGCGATCGGCGAATTGATCGGAAGCGGCGGACTCAGCGAAGAAGTCGCCGACCTGTTGCCTTCCTGGAACGACTGATCGTTTTTCGATGCCGCGACGCTACCTCGCTCCCAGCGCGATGCTGCCTTCGGGCTGGGCCGACCATGTACTGATCGTCGTCGGCGACGACGGGGTGATCGCCAGCGTCGCGACAAACATGACCGACGTCGCCGCCGAACGCCTGAACGGCCCGGTCATTCCCGGCATGCCGAACCTGCACTCGCACGCGTTCCAGCGCGCGATGGCGGGGCTGACGCAGAGGGCCGGTCCCGAAGGCGACAGCTTCTGGGCGTGGCGCGAGCTGATGTATCGCTTTCTCGCGCGACTGACGCCGGACGACGTCGAAGCGATCGCGACCCGGCTCTACGTCGAAATGCTGGAAGCGGGCTACACGTCGGTGGCCGAATTTCACTATCTGCATCACGACCCCGCGGGCAAGTCCTACGCGAACCCGGTCGAGATGGCGCAGCGGATCTGCGCCGCGGCCGACAACGCCGGCATCGGGCTGACGCTGCTTCCGGTTTTCTACGCCCACAGCAATTTCGGCGGGCTCGCGCCGACTCCCGGCCAGCGGCGATTCATCACCGACACCGAGCAGTTCTCGCGGATGCTCGACGCGCTGAGTGCATCGATAGCGAAGCATCCGATGCAAAGACTCGGAGTGGCGCCGCACTCGCTTCGTGCCGTGTCTCCCGAGGAGCTGGGCCGCCTGCTCGAGCTTCGTGAAGATCTGGACTCCGCGATGCCGGTCCACATCCACGCGGCCGAGCAACAGAAGGAAGTCGACGACTGCATTGCGTCACTGGGCGCGAGGCCCGTGCAGTGGCTGCTCGACAACTCGGCGGTGGACGAACGATGGTGCCTGGTCCACGCGACACACATGCAAAAAGCTGAGACGGCGGTGCTGGCAGGTTCCTCGGCCGTCGCCGGCCTGTGCCCGACGACCGAAGGCGATCTCGGCGACGGTCTGTTCAGCGCCAAGTCCTTTCTTGCGCGCGACGGCCGTTTCGGCATCGGCGGCGACAGCCACGTCAACGTCGACCCGTTTCTCGAGCTGCGGCTTTTCGAATACGGCCAGCGCATCAAATACGAGCAGCGCAATGTATTCGCGCTCGCCAGCGCGGAATCGTTCGGCGGCCGCCTGTACCGTTCCGCCAGCGGGGGCGGCGCACAGGCTCTCGGACAGCGCATCGGCGCCATCGCCGCCGGTCATCGCGCCGACTGGGTCGTGCTCGATCAAACCGATTCCGCTCCCGGGCAGCAAGGGGACGCGCTGCTCGACAGCGCGATCTTCGGCCCGCGCAGATTGCCGGTTGGCGATGTCATGGCGGGCGGACAATGGCACGTCCGCAACGGCGTGCATACGCGCGCCGCGGAGAGCGCGGCACGGTACGCGATCACCCTGAAGCGATTGCTGGCGTGAGTACCGACCTCGGCTGGGATACGTTATGGACCAACGTCCATCTCGCGACGATCGATCCAACGCTCGGTAGCGCCGATGGCTACGGATCGATCCGCAATGGCGCGCTCGCCGTCCGCGATGGTCGCATCGCATGGGTCGGCTCGCGACGCGACCTTCCGTCCGGATGGCGCGCCGCGACCGAGCACGATGGCCGGGGTGCTTGGCTCACTCCCGGACTCATCGACTGCCACACGCATCTGGTTCACGCCGGCAACCGTGCCGACGAGTTCGAAATGCGGCTTGGCGGCGCATCGTACGAGGATATCGCCAGGGCCGGCGGCGGCATTGCTTCGACCGTGCGTGCGACGCGTGCCGCCGGCGAAGACGAGCTGATTGCGCAAAGCGCGGTTCGGCTGAGACATCTGATCGCCGAGGGCGTCACCACCGTCGAGATCAAGTCCGGCTACGGGCTCGATACCGCAAACGAGCTCAAGATGTTGCGCGCCGCCCGCCGCCTGGCGGAGTGCGGAATCGAAGTTAGAACGACGTTTCTCGGCGCCCACGCGCTGCCGCCCGAATTCGCCGGGCGCGCCGACGAATACGTCGCGCTGGTTTGCGATGAGATGCTGCCCGCGGCCGCCGATGCGAAGCTCGCGGATGCGGTCGACGCGTTTTGCGAGCG
>DATBBM010000117.1:0-10134 GCA_036270955.1 Casimicrobiaceae bacterium
GTCGAACAGCGGATGGCTAAGGCGGTTGGCAGCGAGCTTGGTGCGCAAGGCGGTTAAGCTTGCCGGCTCGCGGGCCAGGCGCAGCGCAAGCGCTTCGTACTCGGCGAGGCTTTCCGTCACCAGCTCCGGCAGCCCGATCGCATGCAACTGGCTGCCGGCAATGCGCGAGGCCATCGTCTCGCCGCTGCAGGTCAGCACCGGAACCCCCATGAACAGCGCATCGTTCGCCGTCGTCCCCGCATTGTACGGAAGCGTGTCGACGAACAGATCGGCGTGGGCATGTCGCGCCAGATGCTCGGCCAGCCCAACCCTGGGCGCAAAAATCAGCCGCCGGGCCTCGACGCCGCGCGCGACGGCTTCGCGCTGCAGGTTGGCGCAGGCGACCGAATATCCGGGCGAAAGCCACAGCACACTGTCCGGGACTTCGCGCAGCAGGCGCATCCAGACGTCGAACACCGGCGGCAGGATCTTGTACGGCGCGTTGAAGCAGGCGAATACCAAGCCTTCCGCGGGCAAGCCGCAAGCCTCGCGCGACGGACGGTCGCCAACCGCCCGCCGGGTATCGCTCGGCGCGCAGCAATGCGGCATCGCGAGAAAGCGCTCGGTGAAAAACGCCTGCTGGTCGTCGGGCGTGGCGAAGCGATCGGTGATCACGTAGTCGTACCACTCGGCGCCCAGCGTGCCGACATAGCCCAGCCAGCTGACCTGCACGGGCGCCGGCCGCAACGCAAAGATTTCGCTTCGCGCATGCGTCGTATAACCGTTGAGATCGATCAGGATGTCGATGCCGTCGTCGCGGATGCGTTGCGCGGTATCGTCGGGGGCCTCGGCGCTGCAATCGACGAAGCGGGAGAATGCGGCGGCGACGCGCCGACCGAGCGGCGAGTCTTCCGGCGGCGCAATCGAATACGCACTGGTCTCGAATCGTGCGCGATCATGGCGCTCCCATACTTCAGTCGCCAGGAACGCAACGGCATGGGTACGAAAGTCCGACGAGACGTAACCGAGCCGCAGGACGGAGCCCCTCGAGCGCGGCTTGGGCGCGGCGACAGGTTCGGACGGCGTCAGGGTCTGCGCCCAGCGGCGCGCGGCACGCAGCTGATTGGCCGCGGACATCGGCACCGACAGCGCGGCGAAAGCATTGACCAGGGCGTGCTCGTCCTGCTCGATGCCGCGCACGATGCGCGCATGCAGCGCCGCGAGGCCGTCCCAAGAGCAAAGGTGCTGACGGCAATAGGCGAGCAAGGCAGCGGCGTACAGAAAATGCGGATCGTCGGTGACGGCACTAGAGAGCGGTGCTTCGGCGGCGGCGAAATCGCCGCGGTCGATCAACACCGACGCCAGATTCGTCTGTGCCACCGCATCGCCCGGCGCGAGTGTCAGCGCCCGCCGAAAGCTCGCTTCCGCCGCGGCGTCGTCGCCGGCAGCGTGCTGGCAGATGCCCTGATCGATCCAAACGCGCGCATCGCCGTCCGGATGCAACTTCAGATAGTGGGCACAATGCGCAGCGGCCTCGCCGAAGCGGCGCGCGGAACAGAGCGAATGCGCCAGATTGCGCAGCGCCTGGTGGTGATCGGGTCGCGCCTCGAGTATGCGGCGGTAGACCGCCTGTGCGCGTCCGCCTGCGCCCGCCGCGTCGAGCGCGAGCGCGTAGTTGTTGAGCAAACTCGGATGGTCTGGGGCAAGAGCGAGCGCGCGCTCGTACGATTCGATCGCCGCCGGGGCACGGCCCTGTTCGCGCAACAGGTTGCCCAGATGGAAGTGCGCGTCGGGATCGCGTGGACCGATCACTGCCGCGCGGCGCAGCGCGGCCTCGGCCTCCGCAGGATCGCGCTGGCGAAGCGCGACGCCCAGCATGGTCCAGGCGCGCCCGTCGCCTCCGTCGAGCTCGAGCGCGCGGCGGCTGTGCCATTCGGCGGCGCTTGCGTCGCCCCGTTGCCAGGCAGCCCGTGCCTCGCGCAATGCGGCGCCGGCAGCGGTCTCGGTCATGCGGTCTTCCGGGATTTGCGTCCAGCCTTCATCGGTCGGTATCGCTCAGCGCCGAGACCAGCGCGCGCAGCTCGGAGGCGATCGATCGTGCCACGGCGCTCCAATCGCGCGGATGCGGTTGCCGGAACAGGCGCATCGTCGGGTACCACGGGCTGTCGGCGCGGTTCTGCAGCCAGCGCCAGTCGGCGGCGAAGGCAAGCATCGTCCAGGTCGGTCGGCCGAGCGCGCCCGAGAGATGGGCGATGCTAGTGCACATGCTGATCACCAGATCGAGCTCGGTGATCAATGCGGCGGTATCGACCAGCGCCCAGTCGGCAGGCAGCGGGCGCAAACGAGCTTCGCGCGCGGCCGGAGTGAAATCGGCGCTCGTTCTCCCTTGTTGCAGCGAATACCAGTCGATGCCTTCGACCTCGAACAACGGATCGAGCGCGTCCAGCGGAACCGAGCGGATACGATTGCTCGGATTGGCCGCATTGCCGGTCCACACGATACCCACATTAAGCCGTTGCGGCGATGCCGCGAGCGACTCGCGCACCGCGGCACGGCGCTCCGGCGCGACGGTGATGTAGGGCACGTCCGCCGGGATCGCGTCGATCGTCGTGCCCAGCAGCCTGGGCAGCGACAACAGCGGCAGATGCGCGTCGTAATGCGGCAGCGGATCCGACTCGCTGACGGTCTGCGCGACACCCGGAGCCGTGGCGAGCAAAGGCGCCAGTGACTGCGGACAGTAGACGATGCAGCGCGCGCCAGCCCTTGCCAGCGGCGCGACGAAGCGCGCGAACTGCAATGCATCGCCCAGGCCCTGCTCGGTGTAAAGCAGCAAGGTCTTGCCCGCAGGCGCCGAGCCGTCCCACGCCGGTCCGGCGAAGCCGTGCCGATCCTTGCCGAGCTCGGACAGCGCGAACCGCGACTCGTACTCGCGCCAGCCCTCGTCGTACTGGCCGTCGAGCAGCAGCGCCAGGGCGAGATTCCAGTGCGCGTGCTCGAGGTTCGGCTGGAGCGCAATGGCGCGCCGGAACGCACCGATTGCGCCGTCGACGTCGTTGACCGATTGCAGCGCTAGCCCAAGATTGTTCCAGGCCACCGCGTGGTCCGACTTGAGCGCGAGTGCCGCGCGGAAGGCGGCGATCGCTTCTTGCTCGCGCTCGCCCGCCGCGAGCGCCAGTCCCAGATTGTTGTGGAACTCGGGCTCGGCGGGAACCGTCTCGACCGAGCGCCGCAGCAGCGGCAGCGCTGCCGCCACGTCGCGGCGCTGATACAGGATCACGCCCAGGAAATGCTGCGCGAGCGGATGCCCGGGTTGAGCGGCCAGCGCTTCCCGGTAGATCCGCTCGGCGGAGGCGGTGTCACCCTGCTGATGTAGCGCGATCGCCTGCTGGACGCGCAGATCCAGCGCAGCGGCAGGCGACGGGTCCGGCGACTGCGACGCGGCGGACTGCGGGGTACTCGCAGCCAGCGCGCCGTGGCAATTCTTGTACCGCTTGCCGCTGCCGCACGGACACGGATCGTTTCTTCCCGCCGCCGGGGCGGAGGCCACGCTGCTGCGCGCGGTCGCGAGCCCCACGGCGGCGACAGGGTTCGACGGATCGTCGACCAGAATGCGCTGAAAGATCGCGGTCGCGGCGCGCCACTGGCCGAGTGCCAGGCAATTGCGCCCGAGCTGTGCAAGCTGCGGCGAGCGCGCGATCGCCGGAGTGAAATGCACGACCAGCGCGGTCAGCTCGTCTTCGGGGACCATGCGGCAGAAGTTGTACAGGCCATGAAACCCGAACGGCAGGCCGATCGGGTAGGCGGCCTCGAATGCGAACTCGTCGGCGACCTTCTCGGTGGCGAAGCGAATCGCATGTTCGCGCTCGAGCAACGCCCGAAATGTCCTGCAGATCGTCACATCCTCGGCCTCGGTCAGTACGATGCGAGGATCGCGAACGGCCTCGAGCAGCCGGCGCGAGCGCAGCGAAAACCCGCCATTGCCGACCCGCTGGCCTTCCGGCGCCCAGAACCACTTGGCGCCGATGTAATCGCAATCGAGGAAGTCGCCGCGCCACCCTGCCGGGTTCAGCGCGTAGCCGTCCCATTGCACCAGCAGGACATGCGGCGTGTCGACGTGATCGAGCAGCGACGCCAGCACGAAACGCGAATAGTCGTCGCGCGATGCGAGCGGAGCGATCGTCCGGACCTCGATGCCAGGCTCGCCAAGCTGGCGATCGGTAAGAAAAAGCGATCGCGCAAACCTGATGCCGACCGCCGATCGACGCAGCGCACGCACGGCCAGCGCATGGTTGGCGGTATCGATGCAGCACAGCGTGACTCCAGACAGATCGAGCATGGGGAAACGGGATGCAACCGTAGCTCAGGCGGTCGCCTGCGCGACCCGAGCAGCGGGTTGTGCGTCGGCGGCAAGCTCTCGCCAGAGGAGGGCACCGAGGACGACGACCAGCGGCGCCAGATGCAGCGTCGCGCGATTGAGCGTGGTCAATTCGAGCATCCAGCCCGATGCGTTGGTGAACCAGGTGACGAACAGCAGGAAGGCCAGGCCGGTGCCGACGACGACGGCGAGCGGCGCGAGCGGCGGCGCGCTCAGGCGCCGCGCACCGACGATCGCCAACACGACCGCGCCATACCAGAGCAGATTCCAGCTGCTGGACAATAGATAGGCATCCCAGAACGCGCGCCATCCGGGATCGAAATCGGCATGCAGCCGATAACCGAGGATGACCACGTTGGTGCGCGCCATTGCAAGCAGTGCAAACAGTCCCAGCGCGTATCCGATGCCGACGACCTGCAGTCCGCGCCGCGGCATCAGCGCGACGACGACGCCCGGCAAAAGCGTCAGCGCCCAGACCAGCCCCGGAATCTTGATCAGCGGACAGCACAGCGCCAGCCCGAGCGCGAGCGCAGCATCGAGCCTGTCGCGCCGCATTGCCCAGCGATAAAAAGCGAGTGCCGCCAACGTATAGATCGTGGCCATAGGCAGATCGGCATATCCGGCGAGCGCAGCATGCGTGTCGAGCAGGGGCAGCGATGCGACCAGGTACGCGCCGACTAGCGCAGCCAGCGGTGCAAGGCCTTCGCCGCGTAGCGCGCCGTAGACAGCGCAGGTCAGTGAGATCAGCATCAGCAGCCACGGCCAGTTCATCGCGGAATCGTCCCAGCGGCCGAGCGCAATGCAGCTCCAGACCTGCAACAGCGGAACCGTTGCCGGGTAATTGGGCGCGGCATCGAAATATGCGCCGCCCGGGCTCGCAAACCACTGCTCGGCGCGGACGAACGGGGCAATGCGGCCCAGCTCGTACCAGACGCGAGCCTTGGTCGCCCATTGCACCCACGCGTCCCACGGATAGAGCGGTTGCCAGGCGATATCGGCCGCCAGCAGCAGAAAGCGCAGCGCCAGCCAGGCGATCAACCCGATCCACACCACACGTTGCCAGCGCGGCAGCGACGGGCGCACCAGCGAGCCGATCACCGTGCGCGGATCGACCGGAGCGATGCGTCCGGCGTGCAGCGCGAACGCGATCAGCGCCGCGGAGGCGATCGCAAGAGGCAGTCCTATCGATAGCCAGCCGAAGGTCACGCCGACGGCGCTCAGCAGGCGCATCCACAGCGTCAATAGCAGCGCGCCGATGCAGTAACCGAACCCAACACGGAGCGCCGCCGTTCCTCCGGAATCGACGCGCGGCCGCGGCCAGTCGAGCGCCGCGAGCAGCGCGAGACCCAGCAGCAACGGCAGCATCAGCCCGGCGGTAAGCGACAGGTATTCCATCTAGGCCCTAATGGATGGCGAATACGGCGCCGCCAGCTTCGGCGAACAGGATCTCGGCATCCAGCGGCTGGCCGCCGTCCCAGCGCAGCTTCTTTTGCGCCGGATCGAACTGCACGCCCTTGCGCCTGAATACGACCAGATAGTCGCCGCCGCGCAGCCTGGCGGCGTCGGGCATCGTGTTCCGATACGGATCGAAGTAGACGTTGTACGGATACAGGTGGTAGGCGCCGCGGTCTCGAAAATACAGCGCGTCCGCGGCCATGAATACGCGCGCCGGCGGCGGCGGAAGCTTGGCCCGCGCCTTTTCGATGAAGGCGAACAAGGCGCCGTCCTCGGCGGCCAAATGACGCTCACGCCATGGTTTGCCGGCGTATTGCCGGAAGGTCGCTTGCGCCTCGCGCGCCAGGTTCCATTGCCACGGGACATCGAGAAGAAACCAAGCGCAAACGAACAGGCCGCCGGCAATCAGCGGCCGGAACGGACCGATCGTTTGCGGACGCCACCACGTCAGGATGGCGTAAATGATCAAGGCCAGACCGACGATCGCCGCCAGCGCAAAGGGCAAGGGCAGATCCTGGGCGTCGGCCCCGCCGTTGCGACTGTTGATCGACCCGCCGCTCCACGGCTCGAAGGCCAGCCACTCGCGAACGCGATCGTGCAGGACCTCCACGGCAGTCATCGACTTGGCCTCGACGCCTCGAATCAGCATCGGTTGCGACAGATCGCCACGGACGATCAGGGCGAGACCGTTGATCTTGCCGATCCAGTTGGGATCGTCGGCAAGGGTGATCGGAAGCAGGCGTCTCGCCTCGACGGTCAGCGGCCGGGTGAAACGGCGCCCGGGCTCATAATCGTTGCGCCAGACCAGTGCCGCGGCAACGTTGTCGGGGACATCGGCCGTATCCCACACGACCGCCGCGTATCCGGCCGATCGGAAAGAGGTCTGGATCGAGACGATGGCGATGCCTTGCGCGCCCGAAGCGCTGACGCGAAGGCCATCGGCGCCCGGCTGGCCGATGCCTTGCGTGACGGCAAGCTCGGCCGCGGTCCAGCGCAAGGCCGGCAAGCTGCCGAACCACTTGCCAGGCACGGACAGCGCCAGGTAGCCGACGATGCACAGCAGCGCGCTGACGACGAAAAGCGAGGTCCCGATCGGTATCGCTCGCGAGGGTGCAGCGGGCGGCGCTGCCGGCGCGGCGATCGTTTGCGGAGCCGACTCGGCGGCGGGATAGGTCAAGCGGCGAGAAGAGGCCCTAGTAGGCGTTGCGACTGCGAAAGATGTGCATGATGGTCAACGCAAGAATTCGCAGATCGAACCACAACGACCAGTTGTCGATGTAATACAGGTCGTATTGTATCCGCTTGGCAAGGTCGCTGCTTCCGCGCAGATCGTTGACCTGCGCCCATCCGGTGATGCCGGCCTTGACCAGGTGTTTTTGCATGTAGCCGGGCACGTCCTTGCGGAACTGCGCGATGAATTCCGGCCGCTCCGGTCTCGGACCCACCACGGACATGTCGCCGGCGAGCACGTTGATCAGTTGGGGCAGCTCGTCGAGGCTGTACCGGCGCAGCATCCGCCCGAGACCCGTGCCGCGGGTCGTATCCGGGCTCGACCAGACCGGTCCGCTTTGCATTTCGGCGTTGACCGGCATCGTACGAAACTTGAGCATCGTGAACTGGCGGCCGTTCGATGTCACCCGCGTCTGGCGGTAGAAGACCGGCGCGCCGGATGTCGCAAGGATGGCGAGAGCGATGATGACGAACAGCGGCGATGCGACCACGAGCAGAAATGTGGCGAGCACGTAGTCTTCGACCGTTTTCAGCATGCGGGCCGTGCCTTCGATCGGCGTGTCGCTGAGCCCGATGACGGGCATGCCGGCAATTTCGGAAAAGCTGTGTCGCAACAGTTCGAACCCGAAAATGTCCGGCACGTACCGGATCTGGACCGAATGGCCGCGCAGCTCGGCGGCCACGCGGCGGATCTGGTCCTCGTCGCGCAAGGGGAGTGCGATCCACACCTGGTCGATGCCGCCTTCATCCAGATCGCGGCTGAGTTGGGCGATGGGACCGCGCACCGGCACGCCTTCGATCGAGCTGCCGGAAAGTCCGGGCGCGTCGTCGTAGAGCGCGTGGACGACCAGTCCGCTCCACGGCGCCTGGCGCAGACGCCTGACGACTTCCCGCGCAAGCTCGCCGGCGCCGACGATGCTGACGTGGCGCAGGTTGTAACCGCGCCGGCGCAGCCAGCGCAACATCAGCCGCAAAGCGACGCGCATCCCGGCGTGAACCACGAGGCCCGCAGTTGCCGACGCGGCAACCCAGACGCGCGAATAGGAGTCGCTGGTCTTGGTGAGGAAGGCGACCGAAATGCCGATTGCTACCACTACCGACCAGCCATAGGTGAGGGCGCGCAAGTCATCGGCGAGGCTCGCCCCGCGCTTCGGCCGATACAGTCCGGTTTCGGGAAACAGGATGACAGCCAGCAGCGCGGCACCGAGCAACGCGATCCAGTAATTGGGCGGCAGGACGGCGCTGCCGAGGTAAATCAGGTGGACGACCCAGCCGACGATGACTATGACCAGCGGATCGGCGATGCGCAGCAGCCGATCGAACGTCGTGGCGTTGCTTTTGAGAAGATTGCGCGGAGCCAACATCGCGGGAATCAGGCCTGCGATCGGGAACGATGCTGCGCCAGCGCGTCGGTCACGTAGGCCGAGAAGCGCCGGTTGAACGTCTGGCGAGAGAAGCGCTCGGCATTGGCGCGGCATGCCGCAGCCGTGATCCGCTGCGCGGAGGCTTCGAATTGCGCGACCGCGGCCCGGATCGAGTCGATCGTCTGTTCGCCGAACAGGACGCCGGTCGGCGCCGATGCATCGAGGCCGCGTATGGTTTCGGCGCTGCCCCCGCGGCCCAGCGCAATCACCGGAGTTCCCTGGGCCTGCGCCTCGAGCGGCGCGATTCCGAAGTCTTCGTCGGCGACGAAAACGAAGGCTTTGGCCGTGCGCAACAGGCGGTCACGCTGCTCGTCGTCGACAGCGCCGAGCAGCTGCACGTTGGGAGTCGCCAACCTGGCCAGTTTTTTCATCTCGGGCCCGTCGCCGGCCACGACCAGTTGCCGCTCCGGCATCGCGCCGAACGCCTGGACCAGCAAGTCGATCCGCTTGTAAGGCACGAGGCGCGACACGGTGAGATAGAACGATTCCCGCGGCGGACCTTCGACCCGGACCGCAGGAACGTCAACCGGAGGATAGATGACGTCGGCGTCGCGTCGGTAGCAGTTGCGTATGCGCTGGGCAATGTATTCCGAGATCGCGACAAAGCGGTCGACGCGGGCCGAGACGCGCAAGTCCCAGCGACGGAATCGAGCCAGCTGGAGCCGCGCAAGCCAGCCGAGCGCTCCCCGGTCGAGCCCCGTCTGCGCCAGATATTGCGGCTGCAGGTCCCAGGCATAACGTGCTGGAGAATAGCAGAGGCAGATGTGCAGCTGGCCGGGGCCGGTGCGAACGCCCTTGGCGACCGAATGCGAGCTGGAGATCACCAGCTCATAGGCCGACAAGTCGAATTGCTCGACCGCGTGCGACATCAGCGAAAAATACTTTCGGAAGTGCCGCCGGGCAAAAGGGAGATGCTGGATGAACGAAGTGCGGATCGGCCTCCGGCCCAGCCTTGCGCGATGCGCGTCGGAAAGAAAGTCGACCAGCGCGAACAATTCGGCTTCCGGATAGAGCGCGACCAGCGCGGCGAGCACGTTCTCGCCGCCGCCCCAGGTATCGAGCCAGTCGTGGATGATGGCGATGGGCATTGAGTCACTCAACAGCGCGTTGGCGTACCGATAAAGAGAAAGCACTACTTTTGCCGGAGCCATATGACGCAAGGGCGGAAAGCTAGCCGTGCAGGATAAGACGCCGTCTTTCGGAGTTTGATATTATTCTGCCTCGCTGGCGGCCGCTGTGCGGCCAGAGAATCGCCGGCAAGCACGGCGCGAACGCTGTCGGATTCTAGTTCGATAGTGGGATCCTGCCGCGCTAGACAGACTCATCAGCGCAGACGCACGTTACGGCGGCGCAGATTGATCGCCATCCGGTGATCGACGATGGGGTGAGCAACCGCTATCCTCCAAGCGAAATGTTTTCGGCCCTCTGGAATTATCGCGCATTTGTCCTCTCAAGCGTTCGTCGAGAGTTCGATGCGCGTTATAGAGTCGCTTTGCTAGGCGGAGTCTGGGCCATCCTCAACCCTCTCGCCCAGATCGCGGTATATACCGCGGTTCTTGCGGGTGTGATGGGCGCCAAGCTCCCAGGGGTTGCCGGGACGTTCGCCTACAGCATCTATCTTTGCGCCGGCATTATCACGTGGGGACTGTTTGCCGAAATAATTACCCGTAG
>DATBBM010000118.1:0-1929 GCA_036270955.1 Casimicrobiaceae bacterium
GCCCGGCGTGCGCCCGAGCATTTCCTTCGCCTCAGTCCCCACGGCCTCGATGCGGCCGTTGATCTTGTTGATGGCGACGATGGACGGCTCTGAAACCACGATGCCCCGGCCTCGCGCGAAGATGCACGTGTTGGCGGTGCCCAGATCGATGGCCAGGTCGTGGGAGAAGCGAGCGAGAAAGAACGCAAACATGGTGATTTGGCTTGAGGCAATCGGGATGCCGACGGGCGAGCGTACCATTCTGTCGGAAACCTCCGAAAATCTGTAATCAGTCCAGTACCTCGACTTTAAGCAATTACAGAATTCGCCGTTGGTAACACGATTTCGTGGCCGACGCGCCGTCTAGTCACGTTGCCTGGAACAGCTCGTGCCGGTCGCGCAGGATCTCGGTCGCAAGCATGGCGGCACGGCGTCGAGGACCGTCACTACGACACGGTGGGTGCGGCGCTGTTGCGCGCGCGCTCGACAAGAATCCGGCGCATCGCCAGCGCGGCGGCGGCGAAGAAGTGTGCCGATCCCATTGCGCGTGCTGGCGATCACCGGCGATGCGGAGGTAGGCCTCGTGCACGGCCGAGCTCTAAGCCTTCGGGACGCCCTCTCACGTCAGGCGTTCGTCACAACACGTGTAATACACTCAGAAATATGGAGATCACTCGAGTGGCCGGTGGGCTGGCACTGGTCGCCCTCGTCAGCGCCTGCAACCGCACCCCAGCCGGCCCGCCGCCAGGCATGGCGATGCCGCCGACTCCGGTCGTGCTCGCAACGGCGCACGCGGCGCCGATCGAGGACGCCAATGAGTACGTCGCCTCGCTGAAGTCACTGAGGTCGACCACCGTGCAGCCTCAGATCGACGGTCAGATTACGAAAATCCTCGTGGTGGCGGGGAACCGCGTGCGGCAAGGCGCCCCGCTCATGGAAATCGACGCACGCCGCCAGCAGGCGGCTGTCTCGAGTCAGCAGGCTGAGCTTGCGGCAGCGGAAGCCGCGCTGAGCTTCGCGCGCCAGCAGCAGCTGCGCAACAACGAGCTATACACGGCCGGCGCCATCAGCAAGCAGCAGGTCGAACAGACCGATACCGCGGCACGCACGGCCGACGCCAATCTCAAAGCGCTTCAGGCGCAGGTTCAGCAGCAGGAGGTCCAGCTCCGCTTCTTCACCATCACCGCCCCGACCTCCGGCGTCGTCGGCGACGTGCCGGTGCGCGTCGGCAGTCAGGTGACGCCTCAGACGCTGTTGACCACCATCGATCAGAACGACACGCTGGAGGTCAACGTGTCGGTGCCGATCGAGCGCGCCTCAGCGCTCAAGGTCGGCTTGCCGCTTCAAGTGTGGAGCAGCGACGGGGCACAGCGCATCGCGGCGACGAGCGTCAGCTTCGTGTCGCCGCGTGCCGACGACCAGACCCAGTCGGTGCTGGTGAAAGGCAACGTCAGGAATCCCGACGGTGCGCTGCGCGCGGCGCAGTACGTTCGCGCTCGCATCATCTGGAAAACCGCCGAGGGGCTCGTCGTGCCCGTCACCGCGGTGCTGCGCGTCAACGGACAACTGTTCGCATTCGTGGCGGAGCCTGCGGCTGGAGGCGCCCTCACCGCCCGACAACGGCCGATCAAAGTCGGACCGATTGCCGGCGACAACTATCCTGTGCTCGACGGTCTCAAAGCCGGCGACAACATCGTCGTGTCCGGCGCCCAAAAGCTCGCCGACGGGGTGCCGATTCAGAACGCGCCGCCCGCCTCATCGGCGCCCCCCGTTCCGAGCAAGTCTTAAGCCCTTAGCCCTTAGCCCCGAGCCCTACGTGTTTGTAGACACCTTCATCCGCCGCCCGATCCTCGCGACCGTCTGCTCGCTGGTGATCATCCTCGCGGGCGCCATCGCGATTCCGACGCTGCCGATCGCGCAGTTTCCCGAGCTGGCGCCGCCGCAGGTCGC
>DATBBM010000119.1:0-2199 GCA_036270955.1 Casimicrobiaceae bacterium
AAGCGACGAAGCAATCCATGCTTCCACAAGCGGCGAAATGGATTGCTTCGCTTCGCTCGCAATGACGGCCCGAAGCGACTTCGCCTACCCCCGCCGCTTCGCATTCGCCGCGATCGACAACAACGTTCGCTGGGCGATCGCCGACGCCAGCGAAGCCTGCTTGCGCATGTCCAGCGCCGCGGTACCGAGCTGATCGATGATCCCCACCAGCCGTGCGGCGCTGAAATTGCGCAGCGCGATTTCGACGGCGCCCTTGCGCGAGAAGTGCAGCCGCGGATAGCCGCTTTCGAGCAAGGTCGAAACCGGGGTGCCTTCGGCGACTGCGAGCGCCGATTTGTGCAGCCACGCCGCCTGGCGCTGCGCGGCGGAGATGATCACACCGGGATAGGTGCCGGCGACCATCGCCTTGGCGAATTCGCTTTCGACCAGGTCCGGCCTGCCGGCGAAGGCGCCGTCGACGATCGGGTCGAGCTTCAGCTCGGACGCGTCGGACACGACGGTCATGACATCGTCGAGCGCGATCTCGCCCTTGCCGTGGGCATAGAGCGCAAGCTTGCGCAGCTCGTTGCGCGAGGCCTGGCGGTCGCCGCCGAGCAACGACATCAGCACCGCGCGCGCGTCGGCTACGATGCGTAAATCGGATGCGCGCAATTCCTCGTCGATCAGTCTCGCAAGGTCGCGCTCGGTGTCGGGATAGCAGGCAATCGCCACCGCGGTCTTGGCGCGCTCGCAGGCTTTGCGCAGCGGCGATTCCGGGCGCAACTCGCCGGCCTCGATCACGATGCGGCAGTCCTTCACGGCGGAATCCGCCAGGGTATCGACGCCGCTGGCAAAGCTGCGGGAGCCGGCGCGCACGCGAATCGCGCGGCGGCCGCCGAACATCGGGATCGTCATGGCCTCGTCGACCAGCCGCGACGGTTCGGCCGCCAGTTCGTCGCCGTCGAGCCGCACCAGCGAAAAGGGATCGTTGGGGTCGTCAACAGCGGACGCGATCAGCGCATCGGCGCGCTCGCGGACCAGACCTGCATCGGGGCCGTAGAGCAGGATGATCGGACGGCCGGCATCGGGCCGGGCGAGAAAGGCGTCGATGTCTTTTCCGCGGAGCGCGACCACGACCGATCTTTCTTGAGGTCATTCCGGGACACGCGCTTTCGCGTGGACCCGGAATCCAGAGATTGCAGCGCGAGATTCCGGGTTCGTGCTTCGCACGCCCCGAAATGACGGAATGTCAGGTGCCGGCGACGAAGAACGACGCCAGCCGGGTCTGGATGTTTTCCGCGATTTCCTGAGCGGCGCGATCCTCGGCGTCGCGGAAGGCGCGCTGACGGGCGAAGCGCTGCAGCGAGCCCGGCATGTCGTAGGACACGCGGGAGAAGGTCGTGCCCGTCATGACCGACTTGTTGGTGGCAAGGTCGATCAGATTGTATTGCGCGTCGATGCCGAAGTTCTCGCTCGACGGCAGCGCGGTGTTCGGATCGAGCATCAGCGAGGAGCGCGAAGTGGTGAACCGCAGCACCAGCCGGTGGGTCGGGGGCATGCCGGTGGCTTGGCCGTAGAGCTTGAACGCGAGCGCGTTGCGGATCTCGACCTGAAGCCGGGCCTCGCGGGAAGCGTTGGGCTTGTCGACCGGCGGGACTTCCACGCCCATCAGCTTTTCGCGCAGGCCGGGGGCGCCGCCGTCGCTACGTTCGGCATACATCGGCTGGAAGCAGCCGGCCGTCATCGCCGCCAGCGCGGCGACAGCGAGCAGCCGGGCGGCGATCCGGAACCTAGCCAACGACATTCACGATCCTCATGGGAACTACGATTACCTTGCGGACTGCTTTGCCGCCGAGGGCGACTTTTACCGCATCGAGCGCCAAAACGGCAGCCTCAATTTCCGGATTTTCCGCGCCCCGTGGCACAGTAACATCACCCCGCTTCTTGCCGTTGACCTGCACGACCAACGTCACCGTGTCCTCAACCAGCAAATCACGTTCGATTTGGGGCCAGTTGGCCTCCGAAATCAGTCCGGACTGGCCCAGTACCTGCCAGCACTCCTCCGCAAGATGCGGCATCATGGGCGCAACGAGCTGAACCAGGATGGTCACTGCCTCGCGGACCGCCCAGGCGGTGTCTGCCGCCGGCTTGCCGTCCTTGCCGAGCACTTCGGCCAACGCATTGGTGAATTCCCGGATGTGGGCCAGGCAGACATTGAAG
>DATBBM010000120.1:0-46274 GCA_036270955.1 Casimicrobiaceae bacterium
CATGGCATTTCTTCAGGCGGGCGTACGGCCGGTCGTGGCCAGCATCGGCACCGACGATCTGCTACTCGGACTGGACGGCGTGCGGCGCGCGCTGACCCCACGCACCCGGGCGCTGCTCGCTGTCCACCTGTACGGCCAGCGCTGCGACGAGCTTCCGGCGCTGCGCGCCTTCGCCGACGAACACCGCCTGCTGCTGATCGAAGATTGCGCTCACCGCATCGACCTGCTCGACCGATCCGCGCCATTGGGCGACCTTCTCTGTTACAGCTTTAATGCGGTCAAGGAATTGCCCGGCGGTGAAGGCGGCCTGCTGTGGGGCCGGGATCGGCGTCACGAGGCGGGGGTACGCGCGGTGTCGAATCTCGGGCTTGCCGTCGACACCATGCAGCGGAGCGCGGACTTGCGCCACGCTGATTACGAGTTCGCGGCCGACTCCGGTCTGAAGTTGCGCAGCAACGATGTCGCCGCGGCGCTGGTCAACGCTGCGATCGAGACGCTGCCTGAAAGCCGCGCGCAACGCCGCGAACAATTTCAGCGCTACGATCGTCTGCTTTCGGCGGCCGGCGCCGATGTGCGCCCGCTCGAACGTCGTGGCGACGACAGCTGCCTGATGTATGTCGTCCGGATCGCAGCAGAGATGCGCGATCGGGTGCGCGCGGCGATGGCGGCTGCGGGCATCGCCACCAGCGTCCACTATCCTTCGCTCGCCAGGCATCCGCTGTTCGGCGACGAGCGGCCTGACGGCTGCTGCGGCGACGAGGACCAGCGCATCATCACGCTGCCGACGTTTGCCCAGCTGACTGCCGATGACCAGCGGCGTGTCGTCGATGCCCTGGCTTTCGCGCTGGACGGTGTGCGCGATCGGGCGCCTTCGGCGAGCGCCGGGCCGCATCAGATGACGCTGGGGTGAGCCGGCTTCCGGACGCGTCGCTGGCGGCGCCGGCGTTGGTGCTATCCGCCGACGACTCGCTGAGCGGAGTGATTCCCCGGCTACAGGCGGCAGCGTTCGCGGCGCATGGCGCAGTGCTGCGCAGCAACGTTCCTTTCGGCGCGGATGCGGGTCCGTGCATCGTCCTGGTCGGACCGGCCGCCGCCGAAGCCGCGCTCCTTTCCAGGCGCGCGCAATTCAGCAGCGAACAGGGCTGGCGTCACGTGCTCGGCGTCGGCTGCGGCATGGCGGTCCTCAACACCGACGATCCGCTGCACGCCGAGCAACGCCGGATCTGGTCGCCGGCATTCGCCGGCGCGATGCTGCGCTCGTATGAGCCGGCGATGGCTCGGATCGTCGAGGATTGCATACGCGCCTGGCGGGACGAGACCGAGCTCGACCTCTACCCTCCGATTCGCGCGTTCGCATTTCGCGCCGTGGCCGCGACGATAGGCGGCTTGCCCGAGACGGCGATCGGGCCTGCGTATCACGCGATCTGCACGATACTCGACGGGCAGGATTATGGGCGCGAGCCCCGGGACGCCTATATCGAGCGTGCCGCGGCCGCGCGCGCCGTGCTCGCCGACAGTTTGCGCACCGCTATTCGCGAACGACGCCGTCGTCGCCCTGCTGCGCCGGAGTCGCTGCTCGACGTGCTGCTCGCAGAGCCAGGGCTCGGGGGCGACGATGCGCAGATCCAGTCGCACCTGACGATCCTGCTGATCGCCGGCCATGAGACCGGGGCCACGCTTTACTCGCGCGCCCTTTATGTTCTTGCGCAGATGCCGCCGCTCGCTGCCGCACTCGCCGCGGAGCTCGGGAACGGATCATCAGCGCGGGCACAGCCGCTGGCCGCGGAGCGGCTCGATCGATTGCCGCAGCTCGATCGCTTCATGCTCGAGGTCGGGCGACTGTATCCTCCGCTGGTCAACCTTCCGCGCGTCGCAGCGTCACCGATTGAATTCTCGGGCTACTCGATAAGTCCCGGGACACGGATCGCCGTTGCGGTCGCGGCGACCCACCTGCTGCCCGACAACTATCCCGACCCGTCGCGCTTCGATATCGATCGCTACGCATGCGCCGACAGCGCGAGCCGTACTCGGCCCTCTGTGCTGCTCACCTTCGCCGGCGGGGCGCGCCTGTGTATGGGCATGCGCTTTGCCCAAATGGAGTTCAAGGCGATCGTCGCGCGTGTCCTGCAAACGATGACGCTGTCTGCCGCCGGTGGCGACGTCGCACACGCGGGATTCTGGAACGCGCGTCCGGCCGGACCGATGCGCGTGCGCCTGCGCGCGCGGTAGCGCCGCCCGGCAAACATCGCGCGCGGCGACGCGTGCGGCGGAGCGCTTCAGCCGCCTCCGCCCAGCGCCAGGGCATTCCTCACCGTCGCGACCAGATCGCGCCGTGAAAATGCCCGGAATCCCCGCTCGGCAAGCTCGAGCCGCCGCTTGTCGTCGCCGAGCAATATCCGGCACATTCCTGCCAGTTCCGCATTCGTTCCAGCGAGAACGCCCTCGCGCAGGTCCGGATCGAGGCGCGCCCCGCGCCCGAGCTCGGTGACTAACGCGCGCCGATTGGCCAGCGCGTAGGCAACCCGCGCCATCTCGAGCGCGGAGTCGTCGGCCGCGTGAACGTTGAGCAGGATCTTGGCGCGCGCCGCCAGCGCGTCGCGGTCGGCCAGATAGACGCCGTCGGCGACGTGCAGACTGATTCCCGCGCGCATGATCGCGTCGAGGATAACCATGCGGCGTGGGTTGACCTTGCCGACGAACAATACGTCGATGTCGGTGGGCGTCTCCACGGCAACCGTCGAGCTCTCGGGCACGTATCCCGGTTGGACGTAATGGACGCGGCTGCCCAGCCCCAGCGCGCGCCACGCCTCGACGTTGCCCGGGTCCGGTTCCCAGGTCGCGAAGCGCGAGACGAACGGCGTCAGCGCCTCGACCAGCGCGCCGTCCGCGCGCAGCTGTTCGGTGTTGTAGACGATCGTGTCGGACGGCAGACCCGCGGCGAGTTCCCCCGCGAGGTGATGTGCTCCGAAGATGACGTTGGTCGCATCGCGCAGGAATTCGTTGCCGGCCAGTCGCACGTCGTACCCGAGTCGCCGGAGCGCAAAGTACATCGACTTCGCAACGCCGAGGAACGGCGCGTAGTTGACATAGTCGTCAGGCTGGACGACGAGAACGTTGAATCGTCGCATCGCTGCATTATCGCCGACCGAGCGCCGCGCCGTCCGCGGCGGCGCGGCGCGAGCCCCGTATAATCTGTCTTTTCTTTCGGACCAGCTGCATTGTCGATTCCGTTGTCTCCGTCGCTGGCATCCAGCCCGCCGCCGTTCGTTCCGCTTCCCCGCCTTCTGCCCGCCGTACCTCCACCCGGGCGGAAGGCCATCGCGCACCCGTTCGCGGGTTCGGCCGACGCGCTGGCGCTCGCGCAAGCTGCAACCGATGCCGCACAACGCCGCCAGCTGCTGGCGGTCGTCTGCGCCGACGCACTGGCGGCGCAACGGCTGGCCGCCGAAATGTCGTGGTTCGCGCCCGCACTCAAGATCGCCGTCCTGCCCGACTGGGAAACGCTGCCCTACGACCATTTTTCTCCGCATCAGGATCTGGTCTCGGAGCGGCTGGCGACGCTCTATCGTATGTCGCGCGGCGATTGCGATGTGGTGATCGTCGCGGCGACGACGGCGCTGTATCGCTTTGCGCCGCCGTCGTATCTGGCAGCGTTCACGTTTTTCATCGAGCAGGGCGAGACGCTCGATGTCGATCGTCTTCGCTCGCAGCTCGCGCTGGCCGGCTATCAGCATGTCACGCAGGTCGTCTCTCCCGGCGAGTTCGGCATACGCGGCGGCTTGATCGATCTGTTTCCGATGGGCAGCCCTCTTCCCTACCGCATCGACCTGTTCGACAACCAGATCGAATCGATCCGCACTTTCGATGTCGACACCCAGCGCACCGTCTATCCGGTGCCGCAGGTCCGGCTGCTTCCGGCGCGCGAGTTTCCGCAGGATGATGCCGGCCGCACGCGCTTTCGCGGGCGGTTTCGCGAAGTATTCGAAGGCGATCCGTCGAAGTCGCCGCTGTACAAGGATGTGTCGAACGGCATCATGCCGGCCGGTATCGAGTATTACCTGCCGCTGTTTTTCGATTCGACCGCGACGCTGACCGAGTATCTGGCGCCCGAGACTGTCGTCTGCCTGCACGGCGACGTGCAATCCGCGATCCGGCGTTTCTGGGAAGACACCGACGCGCGTTACCGGCTGTTGCGAGGCGATCGGGCGCGGCCGCTACTCGCGCCGAACGAGCTGTTCGTGCCCGAGGACGAGTTCCATCGCGTGCTCAAGCCGTTTGCCCGCATCGAGCTCGCTTCGGACCGAGCGGCATCACCCGGCGAATACGCCGCTTCCGCCGACGACGCGACCGGGCGTCCGGCCGCGGAGGGTAATGCGGCCGCCGCGACCGTCGCCCCGAGCGCCAAGGGATCGCGCCGCGGCCACGCGACGCATCCCCTTCCCGCCGTCCAGGTCGATCGCCGTGCCGACGATCCGCTGCGCGCGCTCAAACGCCATGTGACCGCCACCCCCGAGCGGGTATTGATCGCGGCGGAGAGCCTTGGCCGGCGTGAAACCATGCAACAGTATTTCGCCGAATATGGATTCAAGCCGGCAGTAGTCGCCGACTGGGCCGAGTTCATCGCCGGCGACGCAAGTCCTGCGCTGGTGGCAAGCCCGCTCCACGCCGGTTTCGTCTGGCCCGAGGCGAACATCTCGCTGATCACCGAGGCCGAGCTCTATGCCGGCGTCGTGCGCAGGCCGGGCAAGCGCGACGCGCGGCGCAGCAACGTCGACGCGATGCTGCGCGATCTGTCGGAAGTGCGCATCGGCGATCCGGTCGTGCACGAGCAACATGGCATCGGCCGCTACCTCGGCCTGACGACACTCGACCTCGGCGATGGTCCGAACGAATTCCTGCATCTGCTGTACGCGAACGACGCCAAGCTTTACGTCCCGGTATCGAGCCTGCATCTGATCAGCCGCTACAGCGGCGCGTCGCCCGATGCGGCGCCGCTGCACGAGCTCGGTAGCGGACAATGGGACAAGGCGAAGAAAAAAGCCGCGCAGCGCGCACACGACACCGCGGCCGAGCTCTTGAACCTCTACGCACAGCGCGCAGCGAGGCAGGGACACGCGTTCAAGTACGACCTGCACGAGTACGAGGCTTTCGCCGCGGGGTTCGGCTTCGAGGAGACCCCCGACCAGGCAGCCGCGATCGAGGCGGTGATCCGCGACCTGACGTCCGGCAAGCCGATGGACCGGCTGGTCTGCGGTGACGTCGGGTTCGGCAAGACCGAAGTGGCGCTGCGCGCGGCGTTCGTCGCGGTCGCGGACGGCAAGCAGGTCGCAGTGCTGGTGCCGACGACGCTGCTGGTCGAGCAGCATTTCCAGACTTTCTCCGATCGCTTCGGCGACTTGCCCGTGAAGCTCGCCGAATTGTCGCGCTTCCGCTCGGCGGCCGAGATGAAGACGGTGCTCGAGGGCCTTGCCAGCGGACGCATCGACCTGGTAATCGGCACGCACAAGCTGATCCAGCGCGACGTGAAATTCAAGCGGCTCGGCCTGGTGGTGATCGACGAGGAGCATCGGTTCGGCGTGCGGCAGAAGGAGCAGCTGAAGCGCCTGCGTGCCGAGGTCGATGTGCTAACGCTGACGGCGACGCCGATTCCGCGCACGCTGGCGATGTCGCTCGAGGGGCTGCGCGACTTTTCGGTGATTGCGACCGCGCCAGAGCGGCGCCTGTCGATCAAGACCTTCGTATCGCAATACTCGCCGGGCATCGTGCGCGAAGCCTGCCTGCGCGAGTTGAAGCGGGGCGGACAGATCTATTTCCTGCACAACGACATCGACACGATCGCGACGATGGGACAGAAACTCGAGGCATTGATGCCCGAGGCCCGCATCGCGATCGCACACGGCCAGATGCCGGAGCGGGATCTCGAGCGGGTGATGCGCGACTTCTATCAGCAGCGGTCCAATCTGCTGCTTTGCTCGACGATCATCGAGACCGGGATCGACGTGCCGACCGCCAACACGATCATCATCCATCGCGCCGACAAGTTCGGCCTGGCGCAGCTGCATCAGCTGCGCGGCCGCGTCGGGCGTTCGCACCACCAGGCGTATGCCTATCTGCTGACGCCGCGCGAGGAAGCGCTGTCGGTGCAGGCGAAGAAGCGGCTCGAGGCGATACAGCTGATGGAGGACCTGGGCTCCGGCTTCTATCTTGCGATGCACGATCTGGAGATCCGCGGCGCCGGAGAGGTGCTCGGCGACGAGCAGTCCGGAGAGATGCAGCAGATCGGCTTCCAGCTCTACACCGAGATGCTCAAGGCAGCAGTCGATTCGCTGCGCTCGGGACGCGAGCCGAGTCTCAACGATCCGATGGGCGTCACCACCGAGATCAACCTTCATGTTCCGGCCCTGCTTCCGGAGACCTATTGCAACGACGTGCACGAGCGGCTGGTCCTGTACAAGCGGCTGGCGAACTGCGACACCGCGGCCGAGCTCACGTCGATGCAGGAGGAGCTGATCGACCGCTTCGGACTGCCGCCCGAGCAGGCGCAGGCGCTGCTCTATTGTCATCGGCTGCGTCTGCTGGCCAAGCCTCTGGGCGTGGTCAAGGTCGATGCCGGACCCGATCGCTCGCAGGTCCTTTTCGGACCGCGGCCGCCGTTCGATGCCGGCAAGCTGATCGCGCTGATCCAGCAGGACGGCCGTTACCGCTTCGCCGGCCAGGATCGCGTGCGGATCGAGCGCGCCGCACCGACGGTCGACGATCGAGTCGGACTAATCGAGGAGTTTCTGGGCAAGCTGCGGTGAGCGCCGGGCCGGACCTTTCGCGGCATCAGTAGATCTTGGAGAAGTCGCCGTGGCGGCCGAGACCATCCTTGAATCGCGCGGCACCGGCTGCGCCGTCCTGGATCAGCGCTTCGCGACCGTTGTACCACTCCTGGATCAGGGCATCGCGAACCGGAAGGCCGTGGCTCTTGATGGCGGACCGGCGGTCCGCCCGGACGCATACCGGCGGAAATGATGCGATGTCGTGGGCCAGCTGTTCCGCTTTTGCGCGAACCTCGCCATTCGGCACGAGATATTCGCAGAGTCCAATGCTCAGACATTCATCCGCAGGAACTTTGCGTCCTGTAAGAATTATGTCGAGCGCGCGTCCCTGACCGACGATGCGCGGCAGGCGCACCGTGCCGCCATCGATCAGGGGCACACCCCAGCGCCGGCAGTAGACGCCGAAATAGGCATCCTCCTGCATCACCCTGAAATCGCACCACAGCGCGAGCTCCATCCCACCCGCCACCGCCGGGCCGGCAACGGCGGCAATGACGGGCTTATCCAGCTCGAGCCGGGATGGCCCCAGCGGTCCGCGAGGAATCTCCCGGCCATTGCCGCGGGGTCCTGCGGGAGGAATGTCGAGTTCTCCGAGAGGATAAGCCTGATTGAGCGTGCTTACGTATTTCAAATCCCAGCCGGCACAGAAGGCACCGCCCTCGCCGTACAACACAGCGACGCGCGCCGAGGCGTCCGCATTGAACTCCAGAAAAGCGTGCGTCAGCGCATCGGCGCTCTCCGGATCCATGGCGTTGCGGGCCTCGGGACGGTCGTGAATGACCGTCCAGACGGCCCCGTTCTTTTCGATGCTCACGGTCATGCTTTTTCTCCGGTGGATTGCGATGTGCGTATGCCTGCCGACAGGGCCGGAGCACGCAGACACCCTCAGCCGCGAAACTGCGCAGCGACGCTCTTGATCCCGCCCAGCAGCATTTCGACGGCGACCGCAGTGAGGACGAGGCCCATCAGACGCTCGAACGCGCGCATCCCTCGCTCGCCCAACAGACGCTGCAGACGACCGGCGGCGAGCAGCACCAGCGTCGTCGCGACCATCGCCATTGTCAGTGCGAGCAGCCAGACGTCGATGTGCTCGGGCTCGCGCGAGGCCATCAGCATGACCGTCGCCAGCGCCGACGGTCCGGCGATCGCCGGAATCGCCAGCGGCACGAGCAGGGGCTCGCTGCCGCTGGTGTCGCCGAAGACGCCCTCGGGATGCGAGAAAACCATCCTCAAGGCGATCAGGAACAAAATGACGCCACCGGCGATCGAAAGCGATGTTTCGGAGACATGCATCAGCATCAGGAACGCCCGGCCGCCGAACAGGAAGGCGAGGAGCACCGCGTAGGCGATCACGCATTCGCGCAACACGATCCAGCGGCGCCGCGCCGGAGGCGTGGCCTGCAACGCGCTGACGACCAAAGGCACGTTACCGAAAGGGTCGATCACCAATATCAGCAGAATCGCCGCGGACAGAAGCTGGGATAACATCTCGGATGCGCGACCTCGACGTCGGTATCGCAGTATATCGTCCTATCGTGGCCTCGCGCCGCGACCACTGGCATAATCTCGCATTTTTCACGGTTTCCATCGGAGCTTTCATGGATGTCTTTCCCGTTGCGACTCGCTGCCTCGCAGTGTTGTTCGGTTTGGTTGCTGCCGGCGCAGTATTCGGCCAGGCGAAGCTTGCTCCGCCGTCTCAGCCCGCCAGCGATACGTACTACGGCACGACGATCGCCGATCCCTACCGCGCGCTCGAAGATCTGAAGAATCCCGAGGTCTCTGCATGGATGAAGGCACAGGCCGATGCCACGCGATCCACGCTCGACCGCGTTCCGCAGCGCGCGGCGATCCTGAAGGAAATCCAGCGCTACGGCGATGACGCCGCGGCGCGTGTCACCGGTGTGCAGCCGAACAACGGCACCTTCTACTATCTGAAGCGATTCGCCACCGACAACACGCTGAAGCTGTATATGCGAGTCGGCACCGGAGGCAAGGAGCGCCTTTTGATCGATCCCGACAAGCGCGCGACATCCGCGGCCACCCATTACGCGATCGATTATTTCCAGCCCTCGCCGGACAACAAGTACCTCGCCTATGGCATCTCCGAGGGCGGCTCGGAAGAGAGCGTTCTGCACGTTTTCGACATCGCGGCCGGCAAGGACACCGGGGACGCGATCGATCGCGCGCTATTCGCGTCTCCTTCCTGGCTCCCCGACGGCACGCTGGTCTACAGCCGTCTGCAAAAGCTCGGCCCCGGCATGCCGGTGACGGCAAAGTATCTGAACCAGCGCGCTTATTTGCATCGGTTGGGAGGCAATCCTGATGAGGACGCCGCGTTGTTCGGAGCTGGGGTCGTTCCCGGGATTGCGCTCGACCCGGTCGAGAACGTCGCCGGCGGGCACGTGCCAGGCTCCTCCTATGTATTCGCCCTGGTCGTCAACGGTGTGCAGCGCGAAGAGAAGCTCTACGCCGCGCCGCTGGCTTCGCTGGCCGGCGACAAGACACCATGGCGCAAGGTCGTCGATTACAGCGACGGCGTCACCGATCTGACGATCCACGGCGACACGGTCTACCTGATGTCGCACAACGGCGCGCCCCACTTCAAGGTGCTGCGGATGGAGCTCGCGAAAGGCGATATCGCAACGGCCGAGGTCGTGGTTCCCGAAAGCGACAACGTCATCACCGGCCTCGCCGGCGCGAAGGACGCACTGTACGTCCGCCGCATGAAGGGCGGGATAAGCAATCTATTGAGGCTCGATTACGCCGCCGGCGCGAAAGCCACCGCGATCAAGCTGCCGTTTGCCGGAGACATGGATGCGCTGGCCGCCGACCCGCGCTTGCCCGGCGCGCTGTTCGAAGCCGGGAGCTGGACGCGCTCCAATAGCTGGTACGAGTACGATCCGCAGCGCGGGACGGTTGCTGATACCGGCCTGCAACCGAAGGGCAAATACGACGCGCCAGCCGATCTCGTCGCGACCGAAGTGAGCGCGATGGCGAAGGACGGCACGCTGGTGCCGTTGTCGATCGTGCACAAGCGCGGCATCAAGCTTGACGGCAACAATCCGACCATCCTGTACGGCTATGGCGCCTACGGCCTTTCGCAGCTCCCGTTCTACCGGCCGACGTTCCTGCCATGGTTCGAGCGCGGCGGCATTTTTGCGGTCGCGCATGTGCGCGGTGGCGGCGAGAACGGCGAGGATTGGTACAAGGCCGGGTACAAGGCGACCAAGCCCAATACCTGGAACGACGCGATCGCCTGCGCCGAGTGGCTGATCGCCAACAAGTACACGTCGTCCGCGAGGCTGGCGATCTGGGGTGGCAGCGCGGGCGGAATTTTCGTCGGCCGCTCGATCACCGACCGACCCGAGCTGTTCGGCGCCGCGATCGACCAGGTGCCCGCCTCCGACATGCTGCGCTTCGAGACCACCGCCAACGGTGCGCCCAACGTTCCCGAGTTCGGCACGATCAAGACCGAGGAAGGATTCAAGGCGCTGCTGGCGATGAGTTCGTACCACCATATCAAGGACGGTGTGAAATACCCGGCCGTGCTCGTCATTACCGGCATCAACGACCCACGCGTCGATGCCTGGGAGGCCGGCAAAATGGCCGCGCGCCTTCAGGCGGCGTCGTCGAGCGGCAAGCCGGTATTGCTGCGCATCGACTATGACGCCGGCCACGGCATAGGCTCGACCAAAAAACAGGCTTACGAAGAGCGGGCCGACGTTTTCGCCTTCCTGTTCTGGCAGTTCGGAATCCCCGGATTCCAGCCCTGACCCGCCGCCGCTTGCGTCGATTCGTCGGCGCCCGCGGCGTTTGGTCGGCTGCCAGCTCGCTACGTCGTGAATCGGCCGGCGAGCCGCCGGAGCTGCGACAATGCCCGTGGCGGATCGCCATCTGCTAGTGCGCGTCGCCAGCATCGTGCGCGCCGTACGGCCGTATGGCGGGCACACCAATAACCTTCGCGACAACGGGTTCACGATGAAACAACTTCTGCTGAGTTGCGTTTGCTTCGGTGTTTTCGCGGTCGGCGCGAACGCGGCCGAGCCGCCTGGCGCGCAAACGCTGGTCAAGCCCTCCGACGCGTCCGCACCGCTGCGTTCCGGCATCGACATGAGCCAGATCGAACCCAAGGTGCGGCCGCAGGACGATTTGTCCGGATACGTCAACGGCAAGTGGTTCGCCACGACCGAGATTCCCCCGGACAAGGCCGCGTACAGCGCGGGCAGCAAGATCTACGACGACACCCAGCTGCAATTGCGCGCCATCGTCGAAAAGGAAAGGGAAAGCGCGCAGGCACATCCGAAGCCGGGCGCACCGCAGCGTATCGGCGATCTGTACCGCAGCTTCATGGACGAGGCGCGGCTCGAAACGCTGGGGATCAAGCCGCTCACCGCAGAATTCGCGCGAATCGACGGGATCAAGAGCAAGCAGGACGTCGCCGCCGCTATCGGGCACCTGGCCCGGATCGGCGTCGACGCGCCGTTTGCCGCGCAGGTGCACCAGGATAATAAGGACTCGACCCGCTACATCGTCGATCTCGGGCAGGCGGGTCTCGGCTTGCCGGACCGCGATTACTACCTGCTGGACGGCGACGCCAAGCTGAGCGCGGCGCGCGCCAAGTACCGCACGCACGTCGAGCGGATGATGGCCATGGCCGGCGATTCCGATGCGGCGCGGGACGCTGCGGCGATCGTCGCCCTCGAGACCGAGCTCGCCAAAGTGCAATGGACGAAGGTCGAGCTGCGCGATCCGATCAAGGCCTACAACAAGATCGGGCTCGACAAGCTCGGCGCGCTCGCGCCGGGCTACGACTGGAAGCGCTACATGGAAAGCGCCGGCATCGAGGGCAAGGTCGGCTATGTGATCGTCGCGCAGCCCAGCTACATCACCGCCTTCGCCGGCATTCTCGACCGGACGCCGCTGCCGGTATGGAAAGCGTATCTCCGCTGGCACGTGCTGACTGCTTTCGCGCCCTATCTTTCCAAGCCCTATGTTGACGCCAATTTCGCGTTTTACGGCACGGCGCTCAACGGCACGCCCGAGATCCGCCCGCGCTGGAAGCGCGGCGTGCAGCTGGTCGACGACGCCATCGGCGAAGACCTGGGCAAGGTCTATGTCGAGCAGTATTTTCCGCCGGAGAGCAAGGCCCGCATGGACGCGCTGGTCGGCAATTTGCTGGTCGCCTATCGGCAGAGCATCGGCGGTCTCGACTGGATGAGCGAAACGACCAAGGCGAAAGCGCTGGAAAAGCTCGCCAAGTTCACGCCCAAGATCGGTTATCCGAAAAAGTGGCGCGACTACTCGACGCTGAGGATCGTGTCGACCGACCTGGTCGGCAATGTGATGCGAGCCAACGAATTCGAATATCGGCGCAACATCGCCAAGCTCGGCAAGCCGATCGATCGCGACGAATGGTTCCAGACGCCGCAGACGGTCAACGCCTATTACAATCCCGAGCTCAACGAGATCGTGTTTCCCGCGGCCATCCTGCAGCCGCCGCTCTTCGACGCCCAAGCCGACGACGCGGTCAATTACGGCGCGATCGGCGCGGTGATCGGCCACGAGATCAGCCATGGCTTCGATGACTCCGGCAGCCAGTACGACGGCGACGGCAATCTGCACGACTGGTGGACTGCCGAGGATCACGAAAAATTCGCCGCCAAGACCAAGGCGCTGGTCCAGCAGTACAACGCCTACGAACCGGTGGCCGGCTATCACGTCAACGGCGAATTGACGCTGGGCGAGAACATAGCCGACAACTCGGGCCTCGCGATCGCGTACAAGGCGTATCGCATCTCGCTCGGCGGGAAGGAAGCGCCGGTGATCGACGGGCTGACCGGCGATCAGCGCTTTTTCATGGGCTCGTCGCAAGGCTGGCGCACCAAGATGCGCGACGACTACACGGTGCGCCTGATCAAGAGCGATCCGCACTCGCCGAATTCGATCCGATCCAACGCCGCGGTCATCAATCAGGACGCGTTCTACCGCGCGTTCGACGTGAAGCCCGGCGACAAAATGTATCTGCCGCCCGAAAAACGCGTGACGATCTGGTAGCCGGCTGCCCGCCCGCGCGTCAATGCAGCTTGACGCGCGGTTCCATGCGGCGCCGCAAGAAACGGCCGATCGTGTCGAGCGCTACGCGAAAGTAGCCGTGTATCGACGCCTGATGCAGCTTGTATAGAGAGGCGTACATCGCGCGCGCGATCAAGCCCTGGATCAGCATGCTGCCGCCGATCAGCCTGCCCATCAGATTGCCGACGGCCGACAGTTCGCCGAGCGAGACGAGCGAACCGAAATCGCGAAAATGAAACTCGGGCAGCGGCGCTCCGGATAGCCGCGCCCGCATCGTGCGCACCAGCAGCGCTGCCTGCTGCCGCGCCGCCTGCGCCCGCGGCGGCACCAGCGCGCCTTCCTTGTCGCGTCCCAGCCACGGCGCCGCGGCACAATCGCCAAAGGCGAAGATGTCGGGATCACGCGTCGTCTGCAAGGTCGCCGTGACGACAAGCTGGTTGGCGCGGTTGACCTCGAGACCATCCAGCTGGGCCAGCAGCGACGGCGCCTGAATGCCTGCGGCCCACACGATCAGATCGGCGTGAAGCGTCGTGCCGGCGGCGGTGTGCACGCCATTCTCGTCGACGGAGACGACGCGCTCGCCGGTCAGGACGGCGATCCCCAGCCTGCCGAGTAGCCCGGTCGCCGCCTTGGCGATCCGTTCGCCCAGTTGCGGCAGGATGCGCGGCGCCGCCTCGAGCAGCGTCAGGTGGATGTCGCGGGCGGGATCGAGCTTGTCCAGCCCGTAGAGGGCGTGCGTGCGGGTCGTCTGGCGTATCTCCGCCGCGAGCTCGACACCGGTTGCGCCTGCGCCGATGATGACGATGTCGACATGCGAAGGCCGGCCCTCGGCCGCTTCGCCGTCAGCGCGTACTGCCGCGGCCAGCAACCGGCGGTGGAAGCGCTCGGCGTCGAGCGGCGTGTCCAGGGAGATTGCGTAGTCGGCCACACCGGGAATGCCGAAGTCGTTGGTCGTGCTGCCCACGCAGAAGATCAAAGTGTCGTACGGGAGGCTGCGCCCGGGCAGGATCTGTCTGCCGTCGTCGTCGTCGACCGGGCTCACCTTGAGCTCGCGGCGCGCTCGGTTCAGGCTCTCGACAGCGCCCTGGCGGAAGCGGAAGCCGTGCCAGTACGCGACGGCGAGGTAATCGACGTCGTGCGCGGCCGCATCCATACGGCCGGCCGCGACCTCGTGCAGCAGCGGCTTCCACACGTGGGTTTCAGCATGATCGACCAGCGTGATCGCAGCCTTGCCGCGGCGGCCGAGCTTGTCGCCGAGCGCAGTCGCGAGCGGCAGGCCACCGGCGCCGCCTCCGACGATCACGACCCGATGCGGACTCGCGCTCACCGGGCCGGATCTGGTCTCAGTCACCCTGCACCGTCCCTTCGCGGCGCGAATCGGCGGCGCCGTGCCAGCGCCCGGCTGCGCGCACGATCACCTGAAGGCCGCTGTTCTGGTCGACGATTTGCGTCGCCTCTCCGAGCGCCTCGAGCTTGGGTGCAAGGTCCTCCGCGCTCGTGCCGCGTTCAAGCTCGGTCGGACCATTGCGACTGCCTACATTTGGCAGATCGATGGCAGTCTGCGGATCGAGTCCCCGGTCGAGTATGGCGATCAGCGTTTTGGCGACGTAGTTGATGATGGCCGGACCGCCCGGCGAACCCGCAACGACGGTAACCTGTCCCCGCGCATCGTAGACGATTGTCGGCGCCATCGCCGAGCGCGGTCGCTTGCCGCCTTCGACTCTATTGGCGACCGGACGACCGGATTCGACCGGCACGAAACTGAAATCGGTCAGCTCGTTGTTGAGCAGAAATCCGCCGGCGGTCATCAACTTGCTGCCGAAAGCGTCCTCGATCGTCGTCGTCATCGCCACCGCATTGCCGTAGCGATCGACGATGGAAATATGCGAAGTCGAAGGCAATTCCAGCGCTTCGCCGCGGCCGAAGCCTGCGTTTTCCGCCGAGGCGATCGGCGGCGGCGCGCCCGGCGCGGCATTGCCGATGCTCGAATCGAGATTAATCAGCCGCGAGCGCTCGCGCAGATAGGCGCGATCGGTCAGCCCGGCCGGCACCGCGACGAAATCCGGGTCCGCCACGTACATGTCGCGGTCGGCGTAAGCGAGCCGTCCCGCTTCGCTGAACAAATGCGCGCTGATCAAATCGCTGGTGCCGATCGAACCCATGTCGAACCGCTCGAGCATTCCCAGCATCTGCAGCACGGAAATGCCGCCCGATGACGGGGGCGGCACGCCGCAAACGCGGTAACTGCGGTATTGCCCGCAGACCGGCTTGCGGACGCGCGCGCGATAGGCCGCGAGATCGGCAGCCGTCAGATCCCCGGGGTTGGCGGCATAGCTGCCGGCGGTCTGCACAACGTCGCGCGCGATCTCGCCGGTGTAAAAGGCATTCGCACCTTCGGCGGCGACGCGCTTCAGCGTCACCGCCAACGCGGGATTCCTGAGCAGCTGTCCGGCGGCCAGCGGCGTTCCGTCGGCATTGTGGAAGTAAGCCCGCGCCCGGTCCTGCCGCATGGAGCTCTCGGCACCGATGGCCTTGCTCAATCGCCGGCTGACGACAAAGCCTTGCTCGGCCAGCCGGATCGCCGGCTCGAACAGGCTCGCCCAGGAAAGCCTGCCGTGGCGTCGATGCGCCAATTCCAGCATGCGAAGGGTTCCGGGGACGCCAACCGAGCGCCCTCCGACGACCACGTCTAGAAAATGAAGCGGCCGCCCGGTCGAATCAAGAAAACGGTCGGGCCGCGCGGCCGCCGGCGCGGTCTCGCGGCCGTCATAAACCAGAATCGTCTTCCGCCGGGCGTCGTGGACGAGCATGAACGCGCCGCCGCCGATGCCGGACGATTGCGGCTCGACAAGGTTCAGCACCATCTGCACGGCGATCGCGGCGTCGACCGCACTGCCGCCCCGGCGCAGGATCGCTTCGCCGGCGTCGGTGGCAAGAGGATTGGCGGTCGCGACCATCTGGTGCCGGGCGCTGACCGTCTGCTTGGCAGTACGCCCGGAGGGCCGTTCCGGAGACCGCGCCTCGGCTACCGTGGCGAGGGCGAGGGCCAGTCCCAGGAGAAGCCCCAGCAGGGCGGCGCCGCGCTTCGGTTGCCGGAAGGTCACCGGCCGATTCTACCCTCCCGGCCGAGATCCCCGGGCACGCCGCTTGTACCCGCGTCCGCCGGGTGCGCGTAGAATGACGGCGCCCGCTGTAAGGTATGGCAGGTCGCTTCGACCAAAGGCGTGAGCGTGCGATGCGCTCGCGCCCGGTGGAGCGAAACCGGGCCTCGCCCGAGATCCACTAGAGGAAGGAGCACAAGATGACGATGAAACAGAGTATGAAGGCGCTGTCGTTCGCCGCGATGCTGGGCATTGCCGCGCTGTCCGCGCAGGTTGCCTTGGCCGACGACACGGGCCTCTCGCCATTGTCGAGCGATCTGAGGAAGATGGCGAACAAGGACGGCATGATCAGCAAGAAAGACTTCATGGAGATGATGGAAAAGCGCTTCGACGCGATGGACAAGGCCAAGAAGGGCATGATCCATCACACCGAGGCGACGAAGATTTTCATGGATAAGCCGTAGGCGAGCTGTCCGCCGCGACGCGAACCCGCAACAAGTTCGACGTCGCACGATGGTAGACACAGGCAACAAGGACAAGGGCGGCTTCATGCCGCCCTTGTCCTTTTCGAGGCACCTGCGCGCTGCCGCACGATGGCGTTGCAAGAAACCGCCGACCGCGGCATCCTGAAGCCGATGAGCCGATCTTTACTCCCTGAAGCGGTCGAGCGTTATGTAACGCAGGAGATCGCGCGCGAAACCGACGTGCAGCGCCGGCTTCGAGCCGAAACGGCGCGCATGCCGCACGGCGGGATGCAGATCGGCGCCGATCAGGGCGCGCTGCTCGCGTTGCTGGCGAAACTCGTCGGCGCGCGCCGGGCGATCGAAATCGGGACCTTCACCGGCTACAGCGCGCTGGCGGTCGCTTCGGCGCTGCCGCCCGACGGCAAGCTCGTTTGCTGCGATGTCAGCGAGGAATGGACCAGCGTCGCGCGCCGCTACTGGCAGGAGGCAGGCATCGCCGGGCGGATCGAGCTTCGCCTCGCTCCCGCGACCGATACGCTGGCGGCGCTGTTGAAGCAGGGCGGGGCCGAAACCTTCGACTTCGCCTTCATCGATGCCGACAAGCCGAACTACGATACCTATTACGAGGCATGCCTGAAGCTCCTCCGCCGCGGCGGAGCGATCGCGCTCGACAACACGCTGTGGTCGGGCAAAGTAGCCGATCCGGACGCCCATGACGAGGATACCGATGCGCTTCGCGCTCTGAACGCCAAGATCCGCGATGACGGCCGCGTCGATGCCTGTCTGCTGACCGTCGGCGACGGCGTAATGCTGGTCAGAAAGCGCTGACGCGCCGCCGGTCGCGACGACAGGGTGGAAAAAAGGCCGACCCGCGGGTCGGCCTTTTTGCGGGCGCCGTACGCGCTATTTTTTCGGCGCGTCGACAGCTTGCGGCACAGCCGTCGTGACGGCGATGGCTACTGCGCTCGCCGACACCGAGATCGACGTCGGAGCCGCAGCGACTTTCCGGTCGGCGCCATGCAGCGCGAGCAGCGGCACGATCATCAGCGCGACGATGTTGATGATCTTGATCAGCGGGTTGACCGCAGGACCGGCCGTGTCCTTGTATGGATCGCCGACGGTGTCGCCGGTGACGGCGGCCTTGTGGGCATCCGAGCCCTTGCCCCCGTGGTGGCCGTCCTCGATGTACTTCTTGGCATTGTCCCAGGCGCCCCCGCCGGTAGTCATCGAGATCGCGACGAACAGTCCGGTAATGATCGTCCCCATCAACAACCCGCCGAGCGCTACCGGCCCCAGCAACAGGCCCACGACGACGGGAACCAGCACCGGCAACAACGACGGAATAATCATTTCCCGTATCGCCGCTTTGGTCAGCATGTCGACCGCGACGCCGTATTCCGGTTTCGCGGTGCCGGCCATGATGCCGGGAATCTCCTTGAACTGGCGGCGCACCTCGACGACGACGGCGCCCGCCGCGCGCCCGACAGCTTCCATCGCCATCGCGCCGAACAGATACGGGATCAAGCCGCCGAGGAACAGTCCGACGATCACCATGTGATTGGACAGGTCGAAGCTCACATTGATGTTTGCGCCGGACAGCGCGTGCGTGTAATCGGCGAACAGGACCAGCGCGGCAAGACCCGCCGAGCCGATCGCGTAGCCCTTGGTGACTGCCTTGGTGGTATTGCCGACTGCATCGAGCGGATCGGTGATCGCGCGAACCGACTCGGGCAGGTCGGCCATTTCGGCGATGCCGCCGGCGTTGTCGGTGATCGGCCCGTAGGCATCCAGCGCGACGATGATGCCGGTCATCGACAGCATCGCCGTCGCGGCGATCGCAATCCCGTATAGTCCCGCCAGCCAATACGAGGCCAGGATCGCGATGCACACCGAGATCACCGGCCACGCGGTCGACTTCATCGACACGCCCAGGCCCGCGATGATGTTGGTCGCGTGCCCGGTGGTGGACGCCTGTGCGACGTGGCGAACCGGCTTGAACTCGGTCGCCGTGTAATACTCGGTGATCACCACCATCGCCGCAGTCAGCGCAAGGCCGATCAGACCCGCCGCCCACAGATGCCAGGTCGACAGCTCGGGATTGGTCGCTACGACCGGAGCCATCAGCCAGTCGGTGATGAACCAGAAGCCGATCGCCGACAGACCGCCGGCGACCATCAGCCCGCGGTAGAGCGCATTCATGATCTTTCCGCCCTCTCGCGCCTTGACGAAGAAACATCCGACGATCGAGGCGAGGATCGAGAAGCCGCCGAGAGCCAGCGGATAGGTCACCGCGGCCTCGGCGTACGCAGGCAGCAACAGCGCGCCGAGCAGCATCGTCGCAACGATCGTCACCGCGTAGGTTTCGAACAGATCGGCCGCCATGCCGGCGCAGTCGCCGACGTTGTCGCCTACGTTGTCGGCGATCACCGCGGGATTGCGCGGATCGTCCTCGGGAATGCCGGCCTCGACCTTGCCGACCAGGTCGGCACCGACGTCGGCGCCCTTGGTAAAGATTCCGCCGCCCAGTCGCGCGAATATCGAAATAAGCGAACCGCCGAACGCCAGCCCGACCAGCGGCTCGATGATGCCGTGCAGGCCTTCCTTGGTCGCGTTCGGCGCGTAGTGCGCCGACTGCACCAGGAACCAGTAGAACCCCGCTACGCCGAGCAAGCCCAGCCCGACGACCAGGAGGCCGGTGATCGCGCCGCCGCGAAATGCGACCGCCAGCGCCTCGTTCAGGCCGGTGCGCGCGGCCTCCGCCGTGCGCACATTCGAGCGCACCGAAACGTTCATGCCGATGAATCCGGCGAGACCCGACAGCAGCGCGCCGACGGCGAAGCCGATGGCCGTGGTCCAGGAGAGGAATGCACCGATGATCACCAGCAGAATGACGCCCACTACCGCGATCGTCGCGTATTGGCGATTCAGGTAGGCCTGCGCGCCCTGCTGCACGGCGGCGGCGATCTCCTGCATGCGCGCGTTGCCTGCCGGCTTTTGCATGATCCAGGTGATCGACCAGCCGCCGTAGATCAGCGCGGCGATCGCGCAAACGAGCGCGAAGACGAGTGCAGTTGACATGTATATCCCCTAAATGGTGGCGAGCGAATCGTTGCGCATCGTTGTTGTGGCCCGGCCGAACGTGCGCCGGGAGGCGGTTCTCGTCGGCGCTCGCGTCGGGGCAAGCGGACGGCGAACCGCGAAAACATGCTATTTTGCCAGCGCCCGGTCCAAAAAGTCGAGCCGATCCTGACCCCAGAACGGTTCGTCTCGATAGATGTAGGTCGGCGCGCCGAAGACCTGACGGTCGATCGCCTCCTGCGTCAGCGCGTCATAACGCTGGCCGATGTCCGCGGCGGCGGCGCGTTCGGCCAGCGACCTGGCGTCGAATCCCTGCTCGGATGCGATCGCGGCAAGCGTGTCGCTTTCCGCGATGTTTCGATCCTCGGCCCACACCGCGCGCAACAGGGCGCCGGTCAGCTGAAGCGCGCCGCTGGCGCCCAGCTGCGACAACGCGGCCAGAATCCATTTCGAAGCGAGCGCCGGTGGCACCGGAAAATGCCGTGGCTGCAAATTGAGCGGCAACCCGAGATGCTTCGACCACCGTCCGAGCTCGACCAGCCGATACGCCTGGCGCTGCGGCGCCCGCTGTTTCAGCGGCACGCCGCCCGACGCTGCGAACACCGGACCCAGGTCCACCGGTTTGACGTCGATCGAGACGCCGTGCCTGCCGGCAATGGCGACGAAGCGGTCGTGTCCCAGGTAAGTGAACGGCGATACCGGGGTGAAGAAATATTCGACGTTGCGGGGCACCGGATCCCTCTTCGACGCGGCAGTCGCTGGCCGTTGTCAGACTGAAAACGAGCTCGTCAGCTTTTTCGAAACCGCGACGTTCTTCAAGCGCACGTACTGCGGCAGGCCGTCGCGAAACGGGGGAAACGCCTCGCCTCGGATCAGCGGAGACAAGTAGGCGCGAGCCTTGGCGGTGATGCCATAGCCGTCAGCGCTGATGTAGTCGCGCGGCAGCTTCTTCTCGACGTTGGCGACCTTGTCCAGCGGGGCCGACTCGATTTTCCAGCGGTACGGCTTGTTCGAAGTGCGCACGATCGCCGGCATCACGGCGCTCTTGCCGCGCACTGCGAGCTCGACGGCAGCACGTCCGACCGCATAAGCCTGCTCGAGGTCGGTCTTCGAGGCCAGGTGCCGCGCAGCGCGCTGCAGATAATCGGCGACCGCCCAATGGTATTTGTGCCCGCTTCTCTCCTTGATAAGCGCGGCGATCATTGGCCCCACCCCGCCCAGCTGCGCATGGCCGAACGCATCCCTGGTGCCCGCCTCGGCCATGAGCTTCCCCTGGCTGTCGCGCAGGCCTTCCGAGACGCCGACGCAGCAATAACCGAATTGCGCCACCTTCGCGTCCACGCGCGCCAGAAATTTCGCTTCATCGAACGCGATCTCGGGAAAAAGCAGCAGTAGCGGAATCGGCGTGTCCGCGTCGTCGGCCAGGCCGACGGCCGCAGTGATCCAGCCGGCGTTGCGACCCATCACTTCCAGCACGAAGACGCGGGTCGAGGTCTTCGCCATCGACGCCACGTCGAACGCGGCCTCGCGCATCGAGGTCGCGACATATTTGGCGACCGATCCGAAACCGGGACAGCAATCGGTCACGGCCAGATCGTTGTCGACGGTCTTCGGCACGTGAACGGCGATCAGCGGATAGTCGAGCTGCGCCGCCATCTGCGATACCTTGAGGCAGGTGTCGGCCGAATCGTTGCCGCCGTTGTAGAAAAAGTAGCCGATGTCGTGCGCGCGAAAGACGTCGAGCAGCCGCTCGTACTGCGCACGGTCGCGGTCGATGCCGGCGAGCTTGTACCGGCACGAGCCGAACGCGCCGGCGGGCGTATGCATCAACGCCGCGATCGCCCGTGACGATTCGCGGCCGGTGTCGATCAGATCCTCGGTCAGTGCGCCGATGATGCCGTTGCGGCCCGCGTACACGCGGCCGATGCTGCGCTTGTGCTGCCGGGCGGTCTGGATGACGCCGCAGGCGCTGGCGTTGATCACGGCGGTCACGCCGCCGGACTGCGCGTAAAAGGCGTTGCGGCGAGTCAAGGGCACCGGCGTTTCATCGTTGGGCAGGCGGCGATTGTAATTGACGCGCCGGGGCGCGTCCAACTTGCCGCACGCGCCCATTCCGTGCCGGCGACTGTCACTGCTGCGGGTCGAGCGCGGCCAGCATCGTCCGCGCGGAGGCGAAGTCCGGCGCGAGATCGAGCGCGCGCTGCAGGCAACCGCGTGCGCGCCCGAGATCGCCGCGTGCCCGATGGATTTCCGCGAGGTTGTACAACAGCGACGGATTGTTCGGGCGCACGGATACCGCGTACGACTGGGTTAGCTCGGCGTCGGCCAGCCTGCCGATCGCCCGATAGACCAGAGCGAGGGCATTGAGCGCCCAGGGGTTTCCCGGGCTCGCCGCCAATGCTTCGCTGCAACGGGCTTCCGCGGAGTCGAAGTCGCCAAGCCGCAGGCTGGCGGTGGCGTCATCGACCAGCTGCTTGACCCGCGCCGCCAATGCTTGACGCGGAGCACTCCACTTGCTGTAGATCGCGTCGCGGAAGCGTGCGAACCGTGCTGAGTCCTTGTTGCCGCCGACGCCGGTTCCCGAGGTGCCGAGATCGACGCGCCACTCGAACGTCTGGCGAGGCTCGAAGTGGAACGGCGTAAGTTGCGCGCACTGCAGAAAAAAATCCCAGTCCTGCATGATTTCGAACGCCTCGTCGAAGCGGCAGCCTTCGGCGACCAGGCTTCGCGCGAACAATGCGGTCGAAAGGTGAATGAAGTTGCGCTCGTAGAGCTCGGACAGCGCATAGGGCCTGCCCCATGTTTCGGTATGGCCGTCGGCGAACCTGCCCAGCGCCAGCGTGTAGATCAATCGCGCGCCGTGTGCGTTGCGCTGGGCGGCTACGAGCCCGGCGACATGGCCCGAGAGCAACAGGTCGTCATCGTCGAGAAACGTGATCCAGTCGCCGCGGGCCGCGTCGAGGCCGGCATTGGCGGCCTGCGGCCGCGACAGGTGAACCTCGCTCTTCACCAGTCGCATCGGATGCGCTCCAATGCGCTCCGGAAGTGCCGGATGATCGCGGCCGCTGGCGGCGACAACGACGACTTCGAGCTGCGGGTAGTCCTGCGCCGCAATCGAGTCGAGGGCCGCCCGCAAGCTCATCCGCGCACTGCTGCGCACGATCAGGCTGACCAGCGGAGACGAAGTATCGGACACCGGCGCCTACGCTCCGCCCAGCGCGCGGCGGGTCGCTTCGAGAAAGGCTCTGCCGTAGCGGAGGTCCGGCTCGAGATGACAACCCTCGGCCCACTCGTTCCAGGCATTGACGAAGACGATGCGCTCGTCGCCGTCGTGCCATTGCCGCGTCTGCGCTGCTGCGGCCGCAAGCCAGCGCTCGTAGTTGGCGGGCTCCGCGTTGACAAAGCAGCGCGCGATGTCGGGCACGCGGGGCGTGTTGTCCCAGCCGGTCATCACGCCGCGGAACAGGCGATAGGCGGGACGCGGCCGGGCCAGCGCGTTCTGCGCGCACGAAACGTAGTCGAGAACGTCGCCCTTAAAGCCGCGACGCACGCCGTTCGGATCGGGCGCGATCTCCTGCGAACGGGTCAGATGCGGAGGAAACTCCACCGCCGCATCGTAGCCGATCGCAGACGGGTCCATCGTCGTCTGGTTGACGCTCTGCACCAGCGCGAGATAGAGATCCGTATAGCCGGCCTCGCGCGCGGCACCGCGCCAGATCGCAGCCCAGCGCGATGGGTCCGGAATCGCGTCGGCGCAGTAAACGAGCAGCAGCGGCTTGCCGTCGACTCGCACATAGCGGCGATCGGCGAATGCCGGCAGCAGGTCTCGGATCAGCGCAAGCGCGTCATCTTCGCGATAGCGTTGAGCGATCAGGATGTCGCTGTCGAGGCCATCCCAGCGCCGCGTCCACGTCTCGTTGGCCCAGCAGACGCAAAATGGAAAATCGGGCTCGCCCGACGCCAGCACCTCCTCGAACGGACGCTGCAACAGGCGCTTGCCGGAAAACCAGTAGTGGTAATAGCAGAAGGCGCCGATGCCGTGCGCCCGCGCCAGCGCCGCTTGCTGTGCACGCGTCTCGGAAACGCGCAGGTCGTAAAAGCCGAGATCGGCCGGCAGATGCGGCTGGTAGTGTCCGGCAAAGTTCGGCCTGGCACGGACGACGTTGCGCCATTCGGTGAAGCCGGCACCCCACCACGCGTCGTTCTCCGGAATCGGATGGAACTGCGGCAGGTAGAAAGCGATGGCGCGGATGTCGACGCTCATCGTCGAAGGCGGTGCGAAGTCGGTGACCGGCGGAGCACGCCGGCCGTCGCGTCAGCGATCCAGCGCCTCAAGCACGGCGTCCTTGATGGCATCGACCGAGCCCATCCCGTCGACGCTGCGATACTTGGGAGCGCGCGGGTCGCCGCTCTCCGCCCACCGGTGGTAGTAGGCGACCAGCGGCTCGGTCTGCGCATGGTAGACGGCGAGGCGCTTCTTGACCGTTTCCTCCTTGTCATCGTCGCGCTGGATCAGCGGCTCGCCGGTCAGGTCGTCGCATCCGGTGACCTTTGGGGGATTGAACTTGACGTGGTAGCTGCGGCCGGATGCGGGATGCACGCGGCGGCCGCTCATGCGCTCGACGATGGCGGTGTCCGGGACGGCAATTTCCAGAACGAAATCGATCGGGACCGCAGCGTTCTTCATCGCATCAGCCTGCGGGATCGTGCGCGGAAATCCATCGAACAGATAGCCGTTGGCACAATCGGGAGCCTCGAGGCGCTCCTTGACGAGCGCGATGATGATGTCGTCCGACACCAGGGCACCCGAGTCCATCACCTTTTTCGCCGCGAGCCCGAGCGGCGTCCCGGCCTGCACGGCGGCGCGCAGCATATCGCCGGTGGAGATCTGCGGAATGCCGTATCGCTGCTTGATGAAGGCGGCCTGCGTCCCTTTTCCGGCTCCGGGTGGGCCGAGCAGTATCAGTCGCATGGTCGGAATCGGATGGTCGGCGGTGGCGCCGCATCGTGCCGGCGACCGGCTGCCGCGCTGCGCGCCGCGATTCTGGCCGGAATCGGAGAGCCGGTCAAACCTTGCCCGCCGCGTACAGGACGCGGACGCGGTCGAGATCTTCCTGCGTGTCGACACCCGGCGCCGGCGCGCCGCGTGTCACGCTGACGATGATCCGGTACCCGTGCCACAGCGCGCGCAGCTGCTCGAGCGCTTCGAAGCGCTCGGGCGGCGCGGGCGGGAGCGACGGATAGCGCCTGAGAAAAGCGACGCGATAGGCATACAAGCCGTAGTGCCGGTAAAGCGGCAGCCCGGCCGGCAGCGTTCGCCGATCGGCGGCGAACGCATCGCGCGCCCAGGGAATCGTCGCACGGCTGAAGTACAGCGCATAGCCGGCATGATCGAGCACTACCTTCACCACGTTCGGATTGAAAGCCTCTTCGGCGTTGCCGATCGGGTGGCACGCGGTCGCGATCGCCGCGTCGGAGTGCTCGGTCAACCTGTCGGCGACCGCCCGAATCAACGCCGGCTCGAGCAAGGGCTCGTCGCCCTGCACGTTGACGACGATCGCCCGCTCGTCGAGGCCGAGCTGCGCCGCCGCCTCGGCCAGGCGATCGGTCCCGGTCGGATGATCGCTGCTGGTCATCGCCACGTCGATGCCGTAGCGCGCCACGGCGGAACGGATCCGCTCATCGTCGGTGGCGACAACCACCTTCGCCGCGCCGCTCATCCTCGCGCGCTCGGCGACGCGGACCACCATCGGCTTGCCGCCGATGTCCGACAGCGGTTTGCCCGGAAGGCGGGTAGATGCGTAGCGGGCGGGAATAAGGACGGTGAACAAGACGGCCTCAGCCGCTCAGAACGCCGGTCGGCGCAGGATGCGACGCGCCGCTGGTCGTCACCGCGCCGCCGTGTGGCGCGTCACTCGTACTCGGAGGAAGCGAGCTTGCGCGCCTCTTCCTCGAGCATCACCGGGATGCCGTCGCGGATCGGATAGGCGAGCCGCGCGGTTTTCGATATCAGTTCCTGGTGCTCGCGATCGTAGACCAGCGGACCCTTGGTCACCGGGCAAACCAGAAGCTCAAGCAGCTTTGCATCCACGCAAGCCTCTCTCGACCAGTGCTAACAGCGCGGGCTCGACCGTCGCCCTGACGGGGAGAGCCCAGCAGCGATCGTCGGCGAATCGCTCACATTTTACCGCATCTTTCTCCGTCATCAGGATCGCCGTGGCGCCGGGCAGAGCGAGGTCGGCGGCGACGTAGCGATGATGATCGGGAAACGGATGGCAGTGCGCAGCGATGCCCAGGGCGGCGAGCCGCGCGAAGAATCGCCCCGGGTCGCCGATCCCGGCGATCGCGTGCACTTCGCCGGAGCGGAACATCGCCGCATCGGCGGAGACCGCGCTGTCGTTGACCCGGACGAAGCGCTCGCCGGCGAGCGTCATCGCGAATTCGCGCCTGGAGTCACCCGTCCCGCCGAGGTGCACGACGGCGTCGACCGCGCCAAGACGCGCTGCCGGCTCACGCAATGGTCCGGCCGGCAGCGGCAGTCCGTTGCCCAGCCCGCGGCTCGCGTCGATCACCGCGATTTCGATATCGCGCGCGAGCGCGTAGTGCTGCAGCCCGTCGTCGGCGATGATCAGATCGCGGTCGGGATGCGCCGCGAGCAGCCCGCGCGCCGCCGCAGGCCGGTCGGTGCCTATCCACACCGGAAATCCGGTCCGTGCGAGCAGCAAAGACTCGTCACCGACGACGTCGGGATCGTCGTCGACGCCGACCGCGCGCGGCGCGCGGCTGGTCCCCCGATAGCCGCGACTGACGATGCCCGGGCGCCAGCCGCGGCTGGCGAGCTCGCTCGCCAGCGCAATCGTCAACGGCGTCTTGCCGCTGCCTCCGACGGTGATGTTGCCGACGACGACGACCGGCACCGGCAGATGCTCGATCCGGAACAGCCCACGTCGATAGAGTGCGCGTCGGACGATGGTCACGCCGCGGAACACGAGCGCAGCCGGAGCGAGCACGACCGACAGCGGCGTCAGCTCCGGCGAAAACCAGGCGGCGACCAGGCGTCCGCTAAGGTTCACTGAGGTTCGCTGAAATTCACCGCGGGACGCCGACCCGGTCGGTCGCGCCTGGCCGACCCGCTATTTGCCGGTAGTCTGGGTGGCAAACGTGATGTGGACCAGCCCGGCCTGACGCGCCGCTTCCATCACGTGTATCACCGACTGGTGCGTGGCATTGGCATCGGCATTGATGATGATCACCGGGTCCTTGGCCCCGGCCGCGGCGCGGCTGAGCGCTTCGGCCAGCGCTCCTACGGTCGTGAACGGCATCAGCGTCTTGTCCACCATGTACTGTCCCTGCGCGCTGATGCCGACATTAATTTCCTTCGGCCGCTGCTGCATCGGGTCGGCGTTGGCTTCCGGCAGCGTGATCTTGAGCTCGGCGACCCGCTGGTAGGTCGTGGTCACCATAAGGAAAATCAGGATCACCAGCAGGACGTCGATCAATGGAATGAAATTGATCTCCGGCTCGTCGCGGTGTCTGGCGCCGCGCAGATTCATCGCCGCTTTCCCTGCGCCAGCGGCGAGCGCGGCCATGGCGCGTCGACATGTCTCGGTGGCACGCCCATCATTTGCGCTCGCCGTGCGCGAGCTCGACCAGCTTGATTGCCTGCTGCTCCATTTCCAGGATCAGCGCATCTACCTTGGCGCGGAAGTGACGGTAGAAGATCATGCTTGGAATGGCGACGATCAGGCCGAGCGCGGTGTTGTACAGCGCGACCGAGATCCCGTGCGCCAGCAGTATCGGATTCGAACCGGCGGCGGTCTGCGAACCGAAGATCTCGATCATGCCGACGACCGTACCGAACAGACCGAGCAGCGGCGCCATCGCAGCGATCGTACCCAGCGTCGTCAGGAATTGCTCGAGCTCGTGGCTGACAATGCGGCCGACCTCCTCCACCGCTTCCTTCATCACCGGCCGCGGGCTCTTGACGTTGGCCAGCCCCGCCGCGAGCACTCGGCCCAGCGGACCCTGGTGGGCGGTCTTGGTGAGAAGCTCGGGCGTCAGCCCGGTCCGCTTGTACTCGGAAAGCACCTTGTCGACCATGCCCGACGGCGCAACGACGCTCTGACGCAGCGACCACAGCCGCTCGAATATCAGCGCCAGCGCGATCACCGACGCAAATATCAGCGGCCAGATCGGCCAACCTGCTGCCTGGATGATCGACCACACGAGATGGCACTCCGTCGACGCGAAGCGTGAACTCTAGCTTGGACGTCGCGATTCGGCAAGGCGACGCTCGCTCCGTCGAACGCGACGCCGTCACGGGCGGCGCCGCTTCCTGCTCCTTCCCCAGCGGTGCTCGGCGAGCGTCGCAGCGACCGCGGCGCCGACGAGCAGGATGATCCAGCAAACATAGATCCAGATGAGGAACAGCGGCAGCGCGGCGAGCGCGCCATAGACGATCTGGTAAGTGCGGACATTGGTGATGTATAGCGCGAAGCCGAACTTGGCTCCCTCGAAGGCCACCGCGGCGAGCAGGCCGCCGATGAAGGCGGCGCGCAACGGCACCTTTCGCGCGGGCACCAGCTTGTAAGCCAGCGTCAGCAGTACGGTGCCGATGGCCAGCGAAAAGGGACGCGCGATATAGGGTAGCGCGGCCGACGCGAGCGGAACGGCGGCCACCGAGGTGTCGATCAGCCACGAGGTCGCATACACCGCCGCACCGATCAGCGCTGGCACGGCGACGAAGCCCAATGCATAGACTATGATCCGCCGCGGCAGCGACCGCGCTTCGTAGATTCCCCAGATTGCATTGATCTCGCGCTCGACTTGCGCGATCAGCAGAACCGCGGTCAGCACGACGATCGTCGTGCCGATTCCCTTGAGAGTCGCCGTCTTGGCGGTGAATTCGGCCAGGTACTGTCGCGCCGATGCGCTACTGCCGGGGAGCAGGAACTTAAGCAGCACCGGCTCCAGCGCTTCCTGCCAGTGCTCGAACATCGAGTAGGGTGCGACGTAGGCGAACGCGACGGTGAACAACGGCACGACGCCGAGCAAGGTGGTGAACGACAGGGAGGCGGCGATGCGCGCGAAGCGCGTGGCATGCAGGCGCCGCACGACCCGTACGACGAACATCGCGAAGGCGCCCATCCCGGCGAACAAGGCTAGACTGACCAGCCGACCGCGTCCGGCACCGCGCCACTGGGCGGAAGCCGATCGCGCACGGGGTCGAGACGGGGATCAGGTCGAGTCATATCGTCGATGCCGGCGATCCGGTTGTGTTCGCGGGCGACGTTCCGTTTCCGCGCGCGTGATTATCGCACCACCCCGCCGGCACGCCACGGGGGTCGCGCGCGTAAGCTTTTGCCTCGCGAGCGCGACCAAAGCACTCGCGGGCGTGCAGCGAATCGCGCTATTCTTTCACCGACGATCCAAAGGGCCATGACCATGACAACGATGCCTGAATCGAGACAGACCGCGGTGCTGGGTGGCGGCTGTTTCTGGTGCCTCGAGGCAGTGTTCGATCAGCTCGCCGGCGTCCAGTCGGTGGAATCAGGCTACGCCGGCGGGCGCACCGCCGATCCTACCTACGAAGCCGTCTGCAGCGGCGCCACCGGGCATGCCGAAGTCGTCAGGATCACCTTCGATCCGGCCGCAGTGTCCTTCCGCGATCTGCTGCGCGTGTTCTTCTCGATTCACGATCCGACGACCCGCGACCGGCAGGGAAACGATATCGGCACGCAGTATCGGTCGGTCATCTTTTGCCAGACGCCCGAGCAGAAAAGCGACGCCCAGGCGGTGATCGCCGAGCTCACCCGGGACGGAATCTGGCCCGCGCCTATCGTCACCGAAATTGCCGCCGCGGCGACGTTCTATCCGGCCGAGACGTACCATCAGGAGTATTTCGAGCGCAACGGCAGGCAGCCGTATTGCCAGGCCGTCGTCGCGCCAAAGGTCGCCAAGTTCAGGAAGCAGTACGTCGACCGCCTGAAGCGTTAGGGCCGCCGCGCGAACCACCCGCCGCCGGCGAGCGCCGCGCCGACCGACCAGAATACCGGCGCCAATCCGAGGGTCGATCCGACCGCGCCGAACAACAGCGGCACGGCGAACGTCGAGGCGTTGATGATCGACATGCGCACGCCCGCCGCTTCGCCCATTCTGCCGGCCGGCGCGATGCTGTGCAGCAGCGACATCACCATCGGTTGCGCGCTGCCGAGCGCCAGCCCGAGCGCGAACGACAGGACCATCAGCGCACCGGCGCTCGCGACGAACGGGAACAGCGCATAGGTGATGGCGGCGATGAACAGCGCCGCCGTCAGCACCTGGAATTCGGTGAAGCTCCGCGCGATACGCGGCATCATCAGGCGAACGGCAAAGGTCGCCGCGGCGAACGACGCGAGTATGACCCCGATGCGCGACGCCGACAGCCCGATCGTCGCGCCATAGATCGGGATGAAAAAAGTATGCAGGTCCCATGCCATCGACAGCAGCGCATTGACAATGAACACGCGCTTGAGCTGGGGATTGCGCATCAGCTGCATGACGCCTCCTGAAGGCGCCTGCGCATGCGCGCGGTGGCGCCCGGGAAGCACCAGAGAGCGCCTCGTCAATGCCAGCACCGGCAGCAGCGGCAGCAGCGCGAATCCGACGAACGTCGCGCTGAACCCCAGGTGGTCGATCGAGAGTCCCGCCGCAAGCGGTCCGCAAAAGCCCGAGATCGAGTAGCCGAGCGCCAGCAGACTGAAATTCTTGGCGCGCTCGCCTGGCGGTCCCATCTCGCCGGTGGCGTTCTGCACCGATACTTGGAACAGCATGAACGAGGCGCCGATCAAGGAAGTCGCTGCGAACAGCGCGCCGATCCCCGGCCAGATGCAGGGAAGCGCCGCGCCCAGCGCGACCCCGAACGAGCCCACCAGCATCGGCCGCCGCACGCCCACGCGATCCGACAGCCGCCCGGCGGCGACGCTCAGCCAGATCGGCAGAAACGCATACAGACCCATCAGCGTGCCCACGACCAGCGGCGACGCGCCGATCGACAGGGCATACAGCGAAACCGTCACCCGACTGCCAGCCAGCACCGAGTGATTGACGATCGCCAGCGCGATCAGCACCGGAAAGCTGTAGCGGCTGCGCCCTGCCGGCGGGGTCACGGGGCGAGCCGCTCGATCTGCCAGCGCGGACCGTCGCGCCGATAGACGATGCGGTCGTGCAGCCTCGAGGGGCGACCCTGCCAGAATTCGACCAGTGACGGGACGACACGATAGCCGCCCCAGAACGGCGGGCGCGGAACTGCCGCGTCGTCGCCTTCGTAGCGCGCCGCGGCGGCCGCGAATTCGCGCTCCAGCCACTCGCGGTCGGGAATCGTGCGACTTTGCGGCGACGCCCATGCGCCGAGGCGCGATGATCTCGGCCGGGAGGCGAAATAGGCATCGGATTCCGCGCCCGCCACCTTGCTTGCCGTGCCCTCGATCCGCACCTGCCGCTCGAGCTCGATCCAGTGAAAGAGCAGCGCCGCATCGGGATGAATCGCGAGCTCCCGCCCTTTCCGGCTCTCGTAGTTGGTGAAAAAAACGAGGCCGTCGGGTCCGACTGCCTTGAGCAGCACAATACGCGCAGCGGGGCGGTCGTCGGCGCCGACGGTGGCCAGGGTCATCGCAGTCGGCTCGGGCAGCGCTGCGCGGATGGCTTCCTGCAGCCAGCGCTCGAGCTGGCGCAAGGGATCGGGATCGGCGTCTGCTTCGGTCAGCGCTTCGCGGTGGTACTCGCTGCGCAGTTCGGCGAGGTTCTGGGAGGGCGTCATGGTGCGAGTTCGCTCATTATCGGCGATTTCGTGCCGACACGTGCGGCGCCCGAGCCGCCGCCCGGCGCACGGTTCGGGGGCAACGTGCCACGCGCAACACCGGTCGGCGCGAGGCGGGCGGTTCGCGCGGCGGCGGTCGGGGCCGGCGCGCCCGTCGCCGCGCTTCTCGTCCCGGCCAACCAATAGCGCAACAATGCTGACGCACCCCTCGCAAACCGAGCACAATTTGCATACTATGCTCGCGGGAATGCGGTATATTTGTTCGATGGAGAAGCAGCAATGACAGGAGATTGAGCTGACTCCATATTCATCGCCGTCGCATCGAAGCGATTAACCACCAGGAAGGAGTGCTATGGCTACTGCCAAGAAAGCAAAGAAGCCCGCGAAGAAGCCGGCTGCAAAGAAGCCCGCAGCGAAGAAATCCGCAGCGAAAAAACCCGCCGCGAAAAAAGCACCGGCAAAGAAGGCCGCCCCGAAGAAAGCCGCCAAGAAGCCCGCAGCGAAGCGCAAGCCCAACGCGGCGTTCATGAAGGCGATGACCCCGTCGTCGACGCTGGCCGCGGTAGTCGGCAGCAATCCGTTGCCGCGCACCGAGGTCACCAAGAAGATCTGGGACTACATCAAGAAGAACAAGCTGCAGGACTCGATCAACAGGCGACTGATCAATGCCGACGACAAGCTGCGACAGGTCTTCGGCGGCAAGCGGCAAGTGTCGATGTTCGAAATGACCAAGCTGGTCTCGAACCACCTCAAATAGGCCACATCGATCGGCTTGCCGCTGCGCGGCGAGCCGACCCGGGAGGTCCGATCATACGGCCGGTCGTCGCTTCGCGATGACCGGCCGTTAGTTTATCGGCACTGCCGCGACCGGTTGGCCTTCGCCGCCCGGCGGCGGCCATCGCATGCTGCGGCGGCTATTTGGGCGCCTCGCGCTTCGGCCAGTCGTCCTCGTCATCGGGCAGGATGCGAATGACGCGCGTGCGCTTGCCTCCGCCGTAGCGCTCCATCCGGGTCTCCACCGGATACAACTCGAGAAGGCGCGTCCTTGCCTCGGCTTCGCTGTCGAACGTCAGGATCGCGCCATCGGCACCGCGCACGTCGCTCCAGATGCCGTTCGGCGCCTCGATCTCGATCTTGTACTTCAGCGGTGCCGCCATCGTTCGCTGCCGGCGAGATCAGGCCCCGGACGTGCCCGCCTGCAGCGCGCGTATGCGCTCCTGGATCGGCGGATGCGTCGCGAACAGGGCCATGAATCCGGAATGATCGGTAATGCCGAAGCCGGTCATCGACTTCGGGAGCTCGCCGGGCGGTAGTCCGCCCAGACGCGCCAGCGCGTGCATCATCGGTTGCGGCGAGCCCAGCAGTCGCGCACTGCCGGCGTCGGCGCGAAATTCGCGGCGGCGCGAGAACCACGCGACGATCATGCTGGCCAGCACGCCGAGCACGATCTGGGCGACGATCATCGTTATGAAATAGCCGGGTCCGCTGCCGCGCTCGGTGCGGAAGACGATGCGGTCGACGAAAAATGCGACGACGCGCGACAGAAACACGACAAAGGTGTTGACCACGCCCTGGATCAGCGTCAGTGTGACCATGTCTCCGTTGGCGACGTGCGAAAGCTCGTGGCCGAGCACGGCTTCGATTTCCTCGCGCGACATCGAGCTCAGCAATCCGGTCGATACCGCGACCAGCGCCGAATTGCGGAATGCCCCGGTCGCGAACGCGTTTGGGTCGCCCTCGTAGATCGACACCTCGGGCATGCCCACACCAGCCTTGTCGGCGAGCCGCTTGACCGTCGCCAGCAGCCAGGCCTCGCTCTCGTTCTTCGGCGTCCCGATCACCTGCGCGCCGGTCGACCACTTCGCCATCGTCTTCGACAGCAGCAGTGAGATTATCGCGCCGGTGAAGCCGACGACCGCCGAAAAGACCAACAAGGCGCCGACGTCCAGGCCGTTGGCGGCAAGCGCGCGGTCGAGGCCGAGCAAGCGCACGACGACCGACAGCACGACCATTACCGCGATGTTGGTCAGCAGGAACAGGAAGATGCGCTTCATCGATTTCTCCGGCCCGGGAGACGGCACACACGCATGTTAACGCCAATGGCTGGCAGCGTCAGAGCCGGCGATCAGCGTCTGCCCGGAGAATCCCTGCCCCAGGAGTCGCGCAGGGTGACCGCGCGGTTGTAGACCGGCCGGCCGATGGCAGCATCCTTGCCGTCAGCGACGAAGTAACCGTGCCGCTCGAATTGATAGCGGGCATAGGTCGGGGCCGTGGCAAGCGCCCGCTCGACGTAGGCTTCCGCCACTCGCTTGGCATGCGGGTTCAGATCGTCCAGATAATTGCGCTCGGTCGGTTCCTCGAAATGGATTTCGTCGTCGACCGCGGCATCGGCGTCGGCGGCGGCGCGCGGCGGCGGCGCATCGGCGCCCTCGTCGCGCGCACGTCCAGGCTGCGGCACGACGAACAGTCGATCGTACAGCCGCACTTCTGCTCGCTCGGCATGTCGCACCGACAGCCAGTGGATGTTGCCCTTGACCTTGCGCGCCTCGGCGCCGGGCGTACCACTCCGGGTTGTGGGGTCGTAAGTGCAGTGCACGACACTGACGGCTCCGGCCTCGTTCCTATCGACGCCGACACAACGGATCACGTAGCCATAACGCAAGCGAACTTCGGCGCCGGGCGAAAGCCGGAAATACCCTTTCGGCGGATCCTCGTCGAAGTCGTCGCGCTCGATCCACAGCTCCCTGGTCAGCGGCAGCGCGCGCGTGCCGAGCTCCGGTCGCTGAGGGTGGTTCGGCGCGAAACAATCCTCGACGCCGTCCTCAGGATAGTTGTCGATCACCAGCTTGATCGGATCGAGTACCGCGATGCGTCGCTCGGCCCGCTCGTTGAGCTCGTCGCGCAGGCAGTCCTCGAGAACGCCGAGGTCGATCCACGAATCGGACTTCGAAACGCCGATCCGCTCGGCGAACAGCCGGATCGACTCGGGCGTGTAGCCGCGCCGGCGCAAGCCGACCAGCGTCGGCATGCGCGGATCGTCCCAGCCTTCGACGTGTCCGCCATCGACCAGCTCGAGTAGCTTGCGCTTGCTCATCACCGTATACGTGAGGTTGAGACGCGCGAATTCGTGCTGCTGCGGCAGCGGCCGCGGCAGCAAACCGGCGTCGGCCAGCCGCTCGATCACCCAATCGTAGAGTGGACGGTGGTCCTGGAATTCGAGCGTGCAGAACGAATGGGTGATTCGCTCCAGCGCGTCCGATATCGCATGCGTGTAGTCGTACAACGGGTAGACGCACCACTTGTCGCCGGTTCGGTGATGGGTCGTATGCCGGATACGATAGATCGCCGGATCGCGCAGATTGATGTTCGGACTGGCGAGGTCGATCTTCAGGCGCAGCACGTGCGCCCCGTCGGGAAACTCGCCTTCCTTCATCCGCCGGAATAGATCGAGATTCTCGGCTGGGTCGCGCTCGCGGTAGCGCGAGGGCTGTCCTGGGCGGGTAAGCGTGCCGCGCAGCGCGCGCATCTCGTCCGGGCTCGAGCTGTCGACGTACGCCGTGCCCGCTTTGATCAGATGGCGGGCAAACTCGTACAGGCGATCGAAGTAGTCGGACGCGTGGTACAGATGCGGACCCCAATCGAACCCCAGCCACTTGACCGCGGCCTTGATCGAATCCTCGTACTCGACATCTTCCTTGATTGGATTCGTATCGTCGAAGCGCAGGTGGCAGACGCCGCCGTTCTCACTGGCCAGGCCGAAATTCAGGCAAATCGATTTGGCGTGGCCGATGTGCAGATACCCGTTGGGCTCCGGCGGAAAGCGAGTGACCACTCGCCCGCCGTATTTGTGCGTTCGGGTATCCTCGGCGATGATTTGTCGCAGAAAATTGGAGACGACCGGAGTCGTATTTTGTCGCACTGCAGCAGTCATTGCGCTTTGTTCATGAACAAATTACAAACTTGTTACATTCTAACCGGTGGCCATGCGTGCGTCATCGACGCCATACCACGAGGAATCGGCCCATGCGGCGAGGACCGCGCCCAGCAAGGCTTCGCGGGCGGTCTGCCCCGCGGGGGCCGAAGTGTTTTCCACAATATCTGTGGATAAAATTGTGCATATCTTGTAAATTCGGCCGCTAAGTGGCCCTGCGGGTAGGGATTTCGTTGTCGTGCCCAAAATCGCACCGTATTTTTTGCCTTACTATTCCTCGACTTAAGGATGACCCTAGACGTTCGGCCGACGATCGCCACGGGCCGCGCTCAAGCAGGGATAACGCGCGGAACCCTCGATCGGACTGAATCCGTTGTCCAGGACATTATGGTTCGCAGCCACACCCATCTACAGCGCGCCTGCGCGCGGACCCGTTGACCGCGGTGGAATACGCAACGCCATCGCTCGCGCCGGTCCTGCCGGTCTCGCTGCTGGTCGGTTCGGCACGTTTACTGATCGAGCGCCACCTGGGACTCGCCTGGATCAGTGGGGAAATCTCCGGATTTACCCGCGCGGCGTCGGGGCATTGCTATTTCATGCTCAAAGACGAGCAAGCCCAGGTTCGGTGCGTCCTTTACCGCCACAAGGCCCAGTTACTCGATGTGGTCCTCCGGGACGGCGCGGCGGTCGAGGTCCGGGCGATCCCCACGATCTACGAGGCGCGCGGCGAATTCCAGCTCAATGTCGAAACGGTGCGCCTGGCCGGCCTCGGCGCGTTGTACGAGCGTTTTGCCCGGTTGAAGTCACGGCTGGAGGCAGCGGGCTGGTTCGCGCCCGAGCGCAAGCGTGCGCTTCCCGCCTTTCCGTTGGCGCTGGGTATCGTTACCTCTCCGAAAGCCGCGGCGCTGCGCGACGTCCTGAGCACGCTGGGTCGGCGCTTCCCGAGTCTTCCTATCATCCTATATCCGGCACCGGTGCAGGGCGCCGGCGCCGCCGAGGAGATCGCCGCCGCGATCGCCGCCGCGAATGCTCACGCCGAAGTCGATGTCCTCATCGTGTGCCGCGGTGGCGGCTCGATCGAGGACTTGTGGGCGTTCAACGAAGAGGTCCTAGCCCGCGCGGTATTCGAATCGCGCATCCCTGTCGTCAGCGGCGTCGGCCACGAGACCGACTTCACAATTTGCGATTTCGTCGCCGACGCGCGCGCTCCGACGCCGACGGCAGCCGCTGCGCTGGCCGTGCCGGACCGCGCTGCGCTGCGGCGACAGGCACAGGCGGTCTTCGCCCGCTGGCAGCATGCACTCGCCCGCGCGCTGGAGCTGCGCATGCAGCGTATCGATCTGGTGTCGCGCCGACTGATCCATCCGGCGGCGCGGATCGAGCGGCAGCGGGCAGACCTCGCGGTTCTGGGCGAGCGGCTCGCGCGCGGGGCTGCGCAGGCCCAGGAGGCACGGCAAAGCTTGCTGGCGCACAAGGCTGCGGCGGTTGCGCGCCTTCTCAGGATCCCGCCGCCGGCACGTGCCCAGCTGGAGCGACGCCGCGAACGCTGGCAGCGCGCGGGGGCCGAGCGCACCGCCGCGACCGCGCAGTGCATCGACGCCTGCGCGCAGAGTCTGCGGCATTTGAATCCGCTCGGCGTGCTCGACCGGGGCTACAGCATCGTCACTGACGACAAGGGCGCAATCGTGCAGGACGCCGGCAGTCTCGCCGTCGGAGACACGCTCAATATGCGCTTCGCTCGCGGCGAAGCCGGCAGCAAAGTCACTCGCACGCGGTCGGACTGAAACCGCGGGGAGGCTCAGGCCTCGTCCGGATCCGGATTGTCGATTGCGCCGGCGCTCTTGAGCCGGGCGATCACGTCCGCGGGCGCAGCCGCCGCTATCTTGGGCGTCGGGCAGATGACGTCGGCGTTCTGCGCGCGATGGCGCAGGGCATGGTCGATCAGCACCAGCAGCAGCATCGCTTCGGCGATCGGCGTCGCGCGAATGCCGACGCAGGGATCATGGCGGCCGTGCGTATTGACGGTGACCGGCGCTCCGGACTTGTCGATCGAACGGCGGTCGAGCCGTATCGACGACGTCGGCTTGACCGCGATCGACACGACGACGTCCTGCCCGGTCGAGATCCCGCCGAGAATGCCGCCGGCGTGATTCGACGCGAAGCCTTGCGGCGTCATCTCATCAGAGTGCACGGTTCCCGCTTGCGTGACGCTGGCGAAGCCGGCGCCGATCTCGACGCCCTTGACCGCATTGATGCCCATCATCGCGTGAGCGATGTCGGCGTCGAGCTTGTCGAAGACCGGTTCGCCCCAGCCGACCGGGACGCCGGAAGCCACGACGGTGATGCGCGCACCGCAGGAATCGCCCGACTTGCGCAATGCATCCATGAATGCTTCGAGCTCCGGCACGATCGCATCGTCGGCGGCGAAGAAGGGGTTGGCGTCGACACTGTCCCAGGACTTGAACGGTACCGAGCGGGCGCCGATTTGCGCGAGATAACCGCGAACGACCAGGCCATGATGCTCGCGCAACCACTTGCGCGCGACCGCGCCGGCGGCCACGCGGACTGCGGTCTCGCGCGCCGACTGCCGGCCGCCGCCGCGATGATCGCGAATACCGTACTTCTGCCAATAGGTATAGTCGGCGTGACCGGGGCGAAAGGTGTCGGCGATCGCCGCGTAATCCTTGCTGCGCGCGTCCTCGTTGCGAATCAGAAGCGCGATCGGCGTGCCCGTCGTCCGGCCCTCGAAAACGCCGGACAGGATTTCGACCGTGTCGGATTCGCGGCGCTGGGTTACGTGTCGCGACGTGCCGGGCTTGCGCCGGTCGAGATCGTGCTGGATGTCGGCCGCACCCAACTCGAGACCCGGTGGACAGCCGTCGACAACGCAGCCGATCGCCGGTCCGTGCGACTCGCCGAACGAGGTGACGCAAAAAAGCCTGCCGAAGGTGTTGCCGGACATCGCTGATCCGTGACGTCGACGTGCGGCGAGTTTAGCATGTGACTACATGCACTTGCGCACGACGACGACTACATCGATACGCACGCTGGATGCCGGAAAGTTCATCGATGACGATACCCCAATCATTGGTCGGCGCGATCGCCGCGGCACGGAGAATCGCGGTATTGACCGGCGCCGGCATCTCGGCGGAATCCGGCGTGCCAACGTTTCGCGATGCCCAGACGGGCCTATGGGCACAGTTCGATCCACAGAAGCTCGCCACGCCGGAAGCATTCCGGCGCAACCCCAAGCTCGTGTGGGATTGGTATGCGTGGCGGCGCAAGCTGGTTTCCAGGGCCGAGCCCAATGCCGGACATCGTGCGCTTGCCGTGCTCGAAGGACGCGTTTCCGACTTCGTGCTGATCACGCAAAACGTCGACGGCTTGCACCGGCGCGCGGGAAGCCAGAACGTCGTGGAGTTGCACGGCAACATCGGCCGCGTCAAATGCTCTCGCGAGAACACGATCGTCGAACACTGGATCGAGGTCGGCGACGAGGTTCCTCGCTGTGCCGGATGCGGCGCGCTGCTGCGTCCCGATGTCGTCTGGTTCGAGGAGATGCTGCCAGAGGGTGCGCTCCGGGCCGCCGAGAACGCGGCAAGGCGCTGTCAGCTCTTGCTTGTCGTGGGCACGTCGGCTGAGGTTTATCCTGCGGCTGCGCTCCCGGATTATGCGAAACTTGCCGGGGCGACGATCGTCGAGGTCAATCCCAATCCGACACCGTTGTCGGACGCCGCAGACTACGTGTTGCGCGCCCCGGCAGGGGTCGTGCTTCCTGCATTGGTCGCCGCCGCGTGGCCGGTCTAACCGCGGTCCGCGGGCCTTTGCGGGTCCGCCGGCGGGAGCGGCGACAGAAATCCGATCAGCAGCAACAGTGTGCCGACGCCGAGAAACGCGATCACGCGCGGCAGTCCCGAAAGCGTTCCGAGGTCGATGAGAAACAGCTTGCCGATCGACAGCGCTAGTAGCCCCGCCCCGGTCATCCACAGCGGTCGCAGCGCGCGCCGCGTCGCGAAAAACATCAACACGACGGCCGTGGCCGTCCAGGCGAGCGTCAATCCCGCCTGCAACAGCTTCGAGGCCAGCAGAGCGTCAAGCTGCCACGGAATGCCTCCCCAGTGATGCGCGGTGCGTAATGCGGCGCCATTGAGCAGACCGAACAGGCCGACACCCAGCCATGCAAAACGAGTCGTGTCGCGCAGTCCGCTGAAACGGCCGCTCCACAGGAACAGCGCACCAAGGGTCAAGGCGAGCATCAGTTCGAGCGGATTGAAGAGCGGCACATAGGCGAGCGGCAATGCCGTGCCGGGCGACACGACGGTGGCGATCGCGAACCAGGCCGCGGCCAGCGCGGCGATCGGGCCGCCGGCGCCGATCGCATAGGCGTCGCGATGCATGGTCAGCGGCCAGCGCTGGGCGCCCGCCAACGCGCACGCAAGGAACAGGTAGGCGCCCAGCGGCAACACCGCGGCGCACGCGAGCCAAACCGTCCCTGGCGGCGCGATGCGATCGACCCACTCGCTCGCTTCCCAGGCGACCTGTGCGGTCAGCGCGATCGCCGAAACCGCGTGCGCGGCATACAGCTGGCCGCGCGTTAGTAGCGGCGCAGATGCGCCCGGCGCGCCGGTCCGCTGCGGCGCATCGGCGGCGTACAACGCGCTCCATTGCACGATCCAGGCGAGCGGCCACACCAGAGCGCCGAAGTTCTCCAGCGTCGTGCGAGCCACCTGCCAATCGCTCCAGGCCACCAGCGCCATTGCCGGCAGCAGCGCGATCGCGACCAGCGAAAGCCGCGGCCAGCGAATCGCCCTCGAGACGAGCAGCGCCGCCGCGATGCTGACCACGACCCACGCCAGCGCCGCATGCGGCGTGTCGATCCTGTCCAGATGCCGCTTCAGCTCGAATGCCCCGCCGGCGAGCCACCACGCGGCGCCCCATAGCAAAAGCAGCGGCACGAAGCCGCGCTCCGGCGCCGGCAGCTTGTCTCCGGCGCGGTCGGCCACGGCAGCCGTGATGATCCCGGAGAGAGCGACCAGGATCGCGCCGACAAAAAAGGCGTTGGCGAACAGCGGATCATCGCCTTGCGCCGCGCGCGACCAGAGAAAAACCCCGCCCGCGCCGAACTCAACGATCAGCGCGAAGCCGCGCAGCAGCGGCGTACTCTGCCGCACACCGAGCCAGAATGCGGCGGCGGCCGCGACCGACCACAGCGCGGCGGTGATGCGATAGTCGAACGCCAGCGGAACGGCAATCGTCGCGAAGATCGCCGCCAACGCGAGGAACGCACGCGCGAGCAGCGCCAGGCCCGCCTCGGCGCGTCCACGCAACAGCAGAAACAGAAGGCCGTAAACCATCGCGAGCGTCAGTGCGCTCCAGGCCGCACCGTACTCGACGTCGCGCACCAGGGCGGCCTGAAGCCCAAAGGCAACCAGCGGCACGCCGAAGACCAGCAGGCCGTCGACCGGAGCGCGCGCCTCGAAGCGGCCACGATGCGCGTATAGGATCGCAATCGCGACATAGAAGACGAAAAAGAGGACCAGAAACGGCTCGACCGTCGCGAAATAGAGCGGGCGGTAATAGCGATACGCCCAGATCGAGCCCAGGACGAAGGTGAAGACGAATCCGAGCAGGTTCAGGACGCGCCACGAGCGCACCCAGGCCAACGCGAAGATCGCCGCGTTGAGGATCGCGAAATAGCCGAACAGCAACGCCGGCTCGCCGGTCACCTTGGTCAGTACCGGCGCGAGAAAGCCGCCGGCGACGGCGAGTCCGGCGAGAGGTTGCGAGTCGGCGCGGATCGCAAGCGCGACGGTCGACGCCGCGACCAGTGCGAACAACAACAGGCCGGGCAAAGGCGGCAGGACGTGATACAGGCGAAAGGCGGCGAACGTCGTCAGGTACAGGATGCCTGCGCCGGCGCCCTGCAGGGAAAGCCCGTATCCCGGCCGGGCGCGTGCGAGCGCGATGCCGACAACAATCAGCACGATACCGATGATGCCCACGCCGATCAGTCGCCATTCGATCGGGACGGTGACGATCTCGGCGAGATAACGCAGCAGAAATGCCACGCCGAAAAAGAGAATCACGACGCCGATCCGCGTCAGCGCGTTGCCGCCGGTGAACCAGGCCCAAACCGCATGGGGCTCGGGCACGCGCGCGGCAGCGCGCGGCGCAGACATATCGATCGGGGCCGCATCCGGCGCCACAGCGACAGTCGCTGCTGCAACCCCCGGCGCAGCTTGTGCGAGCCCTGCGCCGGTCCCGCCTTTGCGCACGGGCAGCATGTCTGCACCTGCCGCTGCGACCGACGACTCGGCCAGCGGGCCATGAACGCCGTCGCCGCCCGATGAGCGCGCCGCCTGCCCGGGTGTTGCGCGCCTGGCCGATTTGCGCAGGTACATGCCTATCAGCGCGCCTATTAGCGCGCCGAGCAGCGTGCTCTTGAAACCCCAGCTGCTGCCGATAATGCCGCCGATCAACAAGCCGAGCCAGGTCATGGTCCCCTCCCCCGAGCCATCCGGCTAGCGCCAGTCGCCGCGCAAGGCGAGCACGTTCTGCTGCAGGTATTCCGGCGTCGCGCGCTCCGGCGAAACCGGCGGGCCGGCAACCAGTGCGATGCGCGAGAACAGGCCGCGGATCTTGCGCATTGCGCGACCCTGATCGGAACGGCTGAAGAAACTGCCCCACAGTCCGCGCAGCGCCATCGGCACCACCGGCGCAGGCGCCTGCTCGAGGATGCGCTGCAATCCTGGACGGAACGGATTGAGATCCCCGGTCTCGGTGAGCTTCCCCTCGGGAAAGATTCCGACGATTTCACCGGCCCGAAGCGCCGCGGCAGCATCGGCGAATGCGCGCTCCTTCATCGCCGCGTCCTCCCTGGCCGGCGCGATCGGAATCGTACGCATCGTGCGGAAGATGAAATTCAACAGCGGAATGCGGAAGATGCGGTGATCCATCACGAACCGGATCGGACGGCGCACGCAGGCGGCGATGACGACCGCGTCGACGAAGCTGACGTGATTGCAGACGATGACGCATGGCCCTTCGGCCGGAATCCGCTCGAGGCCTTCCTTGTCGACACGGTAGAACGTATGGACCAGAAGCCAGGCGAGGAACCGCATCAGGAACTCGGGCACCAGCAGGTAGATATAGAGCGCTACGACCGCGTTCATCAGACCGGTGACCAGCAGCAGTTGCGGAATCGATAGACCGGCCTTCAGAAGCGCCAGCGCGATGCCCGCCGACGCGACCATGAAGATCGCATTGAGGATATTGTTGGCGGCGATTATGCGCGAGCGGAACGAGGGCTCCGAGCGCTCCTGGATAAGCGCGTACAGCGGAACGATGTAAAAGCCGCCGAACATGCCGATCAGGATCAGGTCCGCGATGACGCGCCAGTGCGCGCCGACGGCGAAGAACGCCCCGATGCCGGCGAGTCCCTGCGGCGCCAGGTTGCGGCTGGCCAGATACAAGTCGATGGCGAACACCGACAGGCCGATCGAGCCGAACGGGACGAGGCCGATCTCGACCTTGTGTCCGGACAGGCGCTCGCACAGCAGCGAACCGACGCCGATACCGATCGAGAAAATCGCGAGCAGCAAGGTCGCGACGTGCTCGTCGCCGCCGAGCACGTCCTTGGTGAAGTTGGCAAACTGCGTCAGGTAGGTCGCACCGTAGAACCAGAACCAGGAGATTCCCAGCATCGCGAGCCACACGACGCGGTTGCCGTGCGCGAAGCGAAGATTGCGCCAAGTCTCGGTGAAGGGATTCCAGTTGATCCGCAAAGCTGGCGCAACCGCCGGCGTCTCGGGAATGCGGCGCGAAACAAAATAGCCGGCGATCGCGATCGCTATCGCCGTCGCACCCGCCAAGGTCGGCCCGTCGGGCTTGATCGCGACCACCAGCCCGCCGACGATCTCGCCCAACAGGATCGCGACGAACGTTCCCATTTCGACCAGTCCGTTGCCGCCAACCAGTTCGTCGTTTCGCAGGTGTTGCGGCAGAATCGCGTACTTGACGGGCCCGAACAGCGTCGAATGCACGCCCATCAGTCCGAGAGCGACAAACAGCAATAGCAGGTCACGCCGGTAGAATCCGATGGCGCCGACGACCATGATGCCGATCTCGAAAATCTTGATCATGCGGATCAGGCGCGATTTCTCGTACTTGTCGGCGAGCTGGCCGGCCGTAGCGGAAAACAGCATGAACGGCGCAATGAAAACGGCCGCCGCGATGTTGACCAGGTCGTTCGACGAGAACGCCGTCAGGGCCGCTGCCTGAAACGCGACGAAGATGACCAGCGCATTCTTGTAGACATTGTCATTGCCCGCGCCGAGGAATTGGGTCCAGAAGAACGGCGCAAAGCGCTTTTCTCGCAACAGCTGGAACTGGCTGTGTTCGGCCATCGTTCGACTCCGATCCGCTAGTTATGCGACGCCAGATAGTCCTGCACCGCCCCCAGCGCGGTCAGCACGGCCGCCGCATCCGGCCAGAATTGCACTTCCTTGCCGACTTTCTCGCTCTTGAGCACGCCCGCCTCGCGCAGTACCCGGAGATGGTGCGATACCGCCGAGCGCGACAGCGTCGACGCGGCGACGATCTGGCCGATGTTGAGCCGCTCGCCAGGCTCGAACATCAGCAGGATGCGCTGGCGATGCTCGTCGCCGAGTGCGACGAACATGCGGGCTGTCCGCCGCCAGGCGGGGGGGATCGAGCGGGCGTACGCCTGTTTCATAGCTAAATAACTAGTCGCATAGTTACATTATTCTAGCCGTCCGCAAGCGGTTGTCAAGCTCCGGCCGAGCGGCCCGGGCAGGCGCGGGAGCGCGCTGCCGATTGGACTACAATGGCGCAAATCCCACCGCCGCCAGCCTTACGATGCGCCAGTATCTCGAATTCATGCGCCACGTGCGCGACCACGGGCAACGCAAGGAGGATCGTACCGGCACCGGCACGCTGTCGGTCTTCGGCTACCAGATGCGCTTCGATCTCGCCGCGGGCTTTCCGCTGCTGACGACCAAGCGCGTACACACCAAGTCGGTTATCCACGAGCTGCTGTGGTTTCTCGCAGGGGACACCAACGTGCGGTATTTGCGCGAGCACGGGGTGACGATCTGGGACGAGTGGGCCGACCCGAGCGGCGACCTGGGACCCATCTACGGATATCAGTGGCGCTCGTGGCCGGGGCCGGACGGACGGCACATCGACCAACTGGCCGACGTCGTCGCCCAGATCAGGAAGAATCCCGACTCCCGGCGCCTGATCGTCTCCGCGTGGAACGTCGGGGACATCCCGCGAATGAAGCTGCCGCCCTGCCATGCGTTTTTCCAGTTCTACGTGGCGGATGGAAAGCTCTCGTGCCAGCTTTATCAGCGCAGCGCCGATGTCTTCCTCGGCGTGCCGTTCAACATTGCTTCGTACGCGCTGCTGACGCATCTGGTCGCACAGCAGACCGGCCTCGAAGCCGGCGACTTCGTGTGGACCGGCGGCGACTGTCATCTCTACCTCAACCACCTCGAGCAGGTCGAGGTACAACTGGCGCGCACGCCTCACGCACTGCCCAAGCTCGTATTGAAACGACGGCCGCCGTCCCTGTTCGATTACCGATTCGACGACATCGAGATCGTCGACTATCGATACGAGCCGGCCATCAAGGCGCCGGTGGCAGTCTAGCGGCGATTCCGGATCGAAAGCAGCATGTTCTCGCAACGGAGGGTTCGATGATCAGGAAACTTGCCTCGGGCGGGTACCGCCTCTATTCCCGCAAGGTCGACCCGAAAACCGGCAAGCGCCGGAACCTGGGCACATTCAAGACGCGGGCGGCCGCCGAGAAGCACGAGCGCGAGGTTCAGTACTTCAAGCGACATTGACCCGTCGCTTCATCGCTTCTTACGGGAGGGTTGGGCAAAAAAAGCCCGCTGGAGGAGGTAGCGGGCAAGGGGGATTCGGTTTGAGCGGGATGGACGGGTCAGACGACGCTCCTGGCGGCGTTGACACGGTCGGCCAGTTCCTCGAGCGCGACTTGCTGCGAAGGCGACAACGCCTGCTTGGGACCGTGGTCGATCCCGTCGGGCTCGCTGGGCCGCTCGGGCTCCGCAAGCCAGTACGCTGCAAACTCGGGTGCAAACCTGTCCATTGCCGTCTCCTGCTGCCGCACGGCACCGGCGCACAATTGCGAACGATGCCTTCGGGACAACGCCAAGCAATCACTGTGCCAAGCCAACGGCGGCTCATATGAATCATGCGCTTGACTCGCCCCGTACGATCAGTGAACAAGCGCGGCATGTAAAATATTGCCGCAGCTTGCGAAAACTGTCGTATTGACACGACATGTTTTGCGCTGCATCGCAGCAAAGGATTGATTATATGGGGCGTAATTTGTCTCTGAATAGAGACGTATGTGCGTAAAACGCAACACCCGAGGCCCGCCGGCTGATCGGGCGAGATGACAAGTCAGCTTTTGGCTTCCTTGAACATCGCGGGCTCCAGCCGGTGGCGTTGCAGCAGCTTATAGAATTCGGTCCGGTTACGCTTGGCCAGCGTGGCTGCCTGGGTCACGTTTCCGCCGGTGATCTTCAGCAGTCGAACCAGGTAGTCGCGCTCGAACTGCTTGCGCGCCTCCTCGAACGGGGCCAGGACGCCAGAATCCTCGCGTAGCGCGCCATGCACCAGAGTGGCGGGAATCACGCTGGTCGTCGCCAGCGCGAGCGCCTGTTCCAGCAGGTTCAGCAGTTGCCTGACGTTGCCCGGCCAGGGCGCGCTTATCAGCAATGCCATCGCATCCGGCGCCAAGGTCGGCACCGGCTTTTTGTATCGCTCGGCGAGCTTGCGCAGGAAGTGCGTCGCCAGCAGCGGGATGTCCTCGCGGCGATCGGCGAGCGGCGGAAGCTTGAGCGAAACCACATTCAACCGGTAATAGAGGTCCTCGCGAAACTGGCCGTTTTCCTTCTGCGCGTCCAGGTCGCGGTGCGTAGCGGAAATGACGCGCACGTCGACGGGGATCGATTGCGT
>DATBBM010000121.1:0-3264 GCA_036270955.1 Casimicrobiaceae bacterium
AGTCGCCCGGACAGCAATCGATAGAGCAGCACACCGAGGCCGTAGACGTCGCTCCGCGCATCGACGTCGGCGTCGCCGCGCAACTGCTCGGGGCTCATGTAGGCGAGCGTTCCCACCAACTGACCGTGCTGCGTCTGGATCGTTGACAGCCGCAGGTCGAGGCCGCTGGCGCGGGCAATCCCGAAGTCGAGGATCTTCGGCTGCCCCTGGTCGGTCATCAGGACGTTGGCGGGCTTCAGGTCGCGGTGCACGATGCCGCGTTCGTGTGCGTGGTGAATCGCGTCGCATACGCGCGCACCCAGTGCGACTCGCGCCATGTAGGGGAGTTCGTGCGCCTGCGCATACTCGGTGATCGGCGGGCCCGGGACGAACTTCATCACCAGATAGGCCGGCGTGTCGCGATCGCCCGCGTGAAACGCGAACACCTGCGCGATGCCGGGATGCTGAAGCCGACCCAGGAGCTCGGCCTCCAGCTCGAAACGCCTGGCAATCTCGCGTCGGCGGGCGCCGCGATGCAGCACCTTGATTGCTACCGTCCGATGCGGCCGATCCTGTTGCGCCGCGTACACGACGCCCATGCCGCCCGAGCCGAGCGCGTGCAGCACGAGGTAGTCGCCGAGCCGAGCGCCCGGCTGCAACGGTCCGTCGACTCCGGCGGGATCGAGCGTCGGCACTTGCTCGGGATCGAGGAAGTCATCGGGGATGTCCACTTCGGCCAGCATCGCGTCGACCTCGGCACGCAGCCGCACGTCGGACCCACAGCGCGCGGCGAGCATCGCATCGCGCGCCACGGGATCGAGATCGGCCAGTGCGAGGAAGATGGACTCGGCAGGGCTGACCGGCGGCGTCACGATTCAGCCGGCTCGTGACCCGCCGGATTGAGGGCGCGATAAAGCCACGCGCGGGCGAACTTCCACTCGTTCTTCACCGTTGCCGGCGAGATGTCGAGGGCGTTGGCGGTTTCTTCGATGCTCAAACCGGCGAAATAGCGGAGGGCGACGATCTTGGCTTTGCGCGCGTCGGTCTGCTCCAGCTGCGTCAGCGCCTGATCGATGGCGACGATGTCGGTCAAACCGGGGTCGGCGCCGGCGAGGCCGGTATCCAGATCGACGCGCTCGCCGCCCGCACCGTGCTTCAGTCGCTGGTGATGGCGCGCGCGCTCGACGAGAATCCGCCGCATCGCCAGCGCGGCGGCGGCGAAGAAGTGTCCGCGCCGATCCCATTGCGCATGCTGGCGATCACCGGCGATGCGAAGGTAGGCCTCGTGCACCAGGGCCGTCGGTTGCAGCGTCTCCTGATGGCGCTCACGCGACAGGCGCGCTCTCGCCAGTTTGCGGAGTTCGTCGTAGACTTCCGGCAGCATGTCGCGCGACGAGCCGGGTCCGCCGTCCGGTTTCATGTCGGAGGTCATCGCGAGGCGCGCACATTATGACATCGGAGTCCATCGCCCGGGTGCAGGCCAGCCACGGTCAGGTGACGCAGGATGCGCGGGCATTGTCGTCGCGATTCTACGCGGAACTCTTCGCGGCGGCCCCTGGCCTTCGGCATCTGTTTCCACAGGACCTCACGTCGCTGCAGGGGCATTTCGAAGCGGCGCTGGCGCTGGTGATTCGTAACCTCGACGAGGTGGTCGCGCTCGAACCGTCCCTGCGGGGCCTCGGCGCGCAGCACGTCGGTTGGGGGGCGCGCCCGGTCGACTATGTGGTCGCTCGTAACGCGTTGGTTGCGGCCATCCGCTCGCGCGCCGGCGAGTGGAGCGAGCCGCTCGAGGCCGATTGGCGCCGCGCGATCACGGCGATCATCGTACCGATGCTGCATGGCGCAGCGGTCGAAACCGCGCTGGCCGCTGAGCTTCTCAGCGCCGAGCTCTGAGCGATCGGAACCCCTCTTCGCGTCAGGTGCTCGTTACGACACGTGTAATACACTCAGAAAATATGAAGATCACTCGAGTGGCCGGTGGGCTGGCACTGGTCGTCCTCGTCAGCGCCTGCAACCGCACCCCAGCCGGCCCGCCGCCAGGTATGGCGATGCCGCCGACACCGGTCGTGCTCGCGACGGCGCACGCGGCGCCGATCGAGGACGCCAACGAATACGTCGCATCGCTCAAGTCACTGAGGTCCACCACCGTGCAGCCTCAGATCGACGGCCAGATCACGAAAATCCTCGTGGTGGCGGGGGACCGCGTACGGCAAGGCGCCCCGCTCATGGAAATCGACGCACGCCGACAGCAGGCGGCGGTGTCGAGCCAGCAGGCTGAGCTTGCGGCAGCGGAAGCCGCGCTGAGCTTCGCGCGCCAGCAGCAGCAGCGGAACAACGAGCTGTACACGGCCGGCGCCATCAGCAAGCAGCAGCTCGAACAGACCGATACCGCGGCGCGCACGGCCGACGCCAATCTCAAAGCGCTTCAGGCCCAAGTTCAGCAGCAGGAGGTCCAGCTCCGCTTCTTCACCATCACCGCCCCGACTTCCGGCGTCGTCGGCGACGTGCCGGTGCGCGTCGGCAGTCAGGTGACGCCCCAGACGCTGTTGACCACCATCGATCAGAACGACACGCTGGAGGTCAACGTGTCGGTGCCGATCGAGCGCGCCTCCGCTCTCAAGGTCGGCTTGCCGCTTCAGGTCTGGAGCAGCGACGGGGCACAGCGCATCGCGGCGACCACCGTCAGCTTCGTGTCGCCGCGTGCCGACGACCAGACCCAGTCGGTGCTGGTGAAAGGCAACGTCAGGAATCCCGACGGTGCGCTGCGCGCCGCGCAGTACGTCCGCGCTCGCATCATCTGGAAAACCGCCGACGGGCTCGTCGTGCCGGTCACAGCCGTGCTGCGCGTCAACGGACAACTGTTCGCATTCGTGGCGGAGCCTGCGGCCGGAGGCGCGCTCACGGCCCGACAACGGCCGATCAAAGTCGGACCGATTGCCGGCGACAACTATCCCGTGCTCGACGGTCTCAAAGCCGGCGACAGGATCGTGGTGTCCGGCGCGCAGAAACTGGCGGACGGATTGCCGATTCAGGACACTCCGGCGTCCGCTGCTTCGAAACCATCGGCATCAGGTGCTAATCCCTAATCCCTAATCCCTAATCCCTAATCCCTGATCCCTATTCCGTAACCCCAGCCGCTGACAACAAAGCCGTGTTCGTAGATACCTTCATCCGCCGCCCGATCCTCGCGACCGTCTGCTCGCTGGTGATCATCCTCGCGGGCGCCATCGCGATTCCGACGCTGCCGATCGCGCAGTTTCCCGAGCTGGCGCCGCCGCAGGTCGC
>DATBBM010000122.1:0-4241 GCA_036270955.1 Casimicrobiaceae bacterium
AGCGCTGGGCCTCGACCAGCCGCTGTGGACGCAATACGGAAAATTCCTCGCCGGCGCAGTGCACGGCGATCTCGGACTATCGTTCGTGCACAGCACGCCCGCGCTCGGACTGATCCTGGAACGCATGCCGGCGACCCTGGAGCTAGCGCTGATCGCGATGCTGATCGCGATCCTGCTGGGCATTCCGCTCGGACTATGGGCGGGGCTGAAGCCGAACAGCTTCGCCGGCCGCTCGATCATGGCCGGATCGATTCTCGGGTTTTCCCTGCCGACGTTCTGGGTCGGCCTGATGCTGATCATGGTCTTCTCGGTGATGCTCGGCTGGCTGCCTTCCAACGGCCGCGGATCGACGAAGGAGCTTTTCGGGGTGCCAGTCAGCTTCTTGTCGCTCGATGGCTGGCGCCACCTGATCCTGCCGGCGATCAACCTCGCCTTGTTCAAGCTTGCGCTGCTGATCCGCCTCACCCGTTCGGGAACCCGCGAAGCGCTGCTGCAGGACTACGTCAAGTTCGCGCGCGCCAAGGGCCTGACCAACGCGCGCGTGATCGGCGTCCACGTGCTGCGCAATATCCTGATCCCCATCGTGACCATCATCGGACTGGAGTTCGGCTCGGTGATCGCGTTCGCGATCGTCACTGAAAGCGTGTTCGCGTGGCCGGGCATGGGCAAGCTGCTGATCGATTCGATCAACCTGCTCGACCGTCCGGTGATAGTCGCCTATCTGCTGATCACCGTGTTCATGTTCATCGTGATCAATCTGCTGGTCGACCTGCTCTACTCGACGCTCGATCCCCGCGTTCGCCTGGCCGACAGCAAGGGATAGCATTGGCCAGCGCAGCCGCACAGACGCCGTTCCGCCGCATCGCGTCGGACTTCGCCGACAGCCGGATCGCCGTGTTCGGGCTCGCGCTGCTCGGTCTGATCATGCTGGTGGCGATCATGGCGCCGGTGATCTCGCCGCAGAATCCGTACGATCTGGCGCAACTGGACGTTGTCGACGGCCGGTTACCGCCCGGATCGGTGTCGGCGGATGGCGCGACTTTCTGGCTCGGCACCGACGACCAGGGCCGCGACATGCTCTCGGGGATCTTCTATGGCCTGCGCATCAGCCTCTCCGTCGGCGTGGCGAGCACGGTGCTGGCGCTCGCGCTCGGCCTCGCGCTGGGCCTAGCCGCCGCGTATTTCGGCGGCAGGATCGAGACGCTGATCATGCGCATCGCCGACATCCAGCTTTCGTTTCCGGCGATCCTGATCGCGCTGATCCTGCTGGCCGTGCTCGGGCAGGGGACGCTGAAGATCATCGCCGCGCTGGTCGCCGTGCAGTGGGCGTATTACGCGCGGACGGTGCGAAGCGCGGCGCTGGTCGAGAAGCGCAGGGAATACGTCGAGGCCGCGCGCTGCCTCGCGCTGCCCCCTTCGCGCATCGTGTTTCGGCACATCCTTCCGAACTGCCTGCCGCCGCTGATCGTCGTCGCGACGGTCCAGGTCGCGGCGGCGATCGCGCTCGAGGCGACGCTGTCCTTCCTTGGCCTGGGGCTGCCGATCACCGAGCCCTCGCTGGGACTCCTGATCGCCAACGGCTACCAGTACCTGCTCTCCGGCAAGTACTGGATCAGCTTCTTCCCCGGGATTGCGCTGCTGCTGACCATCTTCAGTATCAATCTGGTCGCCGATCAGCTGCGCGACGTCGTCAATCCGAGGTTGCAGCGATGACCGACGCGGTGTTGAGCGTCGAAGGGCTGCGCACCCATTTCATCACCAGGGCGGGCGTCGTCAAGGCGGTCGACGACGTGAGCTTCGGCGTCGCGCGCGGCGAAGTGCTGGGCCTGGTCGGCGAATCGGGCTCGGGCAAGTCGGTGACCGGATACTCGATCATGGGCTTGGTCGACGCGCCGGGCCGCATCGTCGCCGGTCGGATAATCTATCGTGGCGACGATCTCACAACGCTGGAGTCCGAAGCGATGCGCCAGTTGCGCGGCAACCGGATCGCGATGATTTTCCAGGATCCAATGGTGACGCTGAACCCGGTGCTCTCCATCGAAACGCAGATGGTCGAGGCGATCCTCGCACACGAACGCGTGTCGTACGACGCTGCCGTCGCGCGCGCCCGAGACTGCCTCGTGCAGGTCGGCATCGCATCGCCGGATGCGAGGCTCGCCGCCTATCCGCATCAGTTCTCCGGCGGCATGCGGCAGCGGGTGGCGATCGCGATCGCGCTGCTGAACGGCCCCGACGTGATCATCGCCGACGAACCGACGACCGCGCTCGACGTGACGATTCAGGGCCAGATCCTGTTCGAGATGCAGAAGCTCACGCGCGAGACGGGCGCCGCGCTGATATGGATCACGCACGACCTCTCGGTGATTGCCGGCCTCGCCGACCGCGTATGCGTAATGTACGCAGGACGGATCGTCGAGCAGGGCACGACCGCCGAAGTGCTCGGCGCGCCGCGACACCCGTACACGCGGGGCCTGCTCGACTCGGTGCCCGGCCAGGCAAACGAGCACAAGCAGCTGCGCAATATACCGGGCATGACGCCGTCGTTGCTGGATATCGGCCCGGGCTGCGCATTCCGCGCCCGCTGCGCCTACGCGACCGCCATCTGCGCGCAAACGCCTGAGATGACGCCGATCGGCCCGGACGAGCACACGCTGCGCTGCTTTCACCCGATCCCGGCGGTAGATCTATTCGCCGGAGCCGCGAACGGAGCAAGCCGATGAGCGCGGAGATCGCCGGCGAGCCGGGTCCGGTCGATCGGCTGGTCTCGCGCGCCGCCGGTGAGCAGCTTGCGGGTCGTGCCGACGAGGCGAGTGCGATCCTTGCCGAAGCGCTGCGACTGGATCCCAATCACGCTTCGGCGCTGACTTTCGGTGCGCTCCTTGCCCTGCGCCGCGGGCAGGCGGCGGCGGCACTCGATTATGCATCGCGGGCGATTGCCGTCGATTCCCGCCGGGCGCGCGCACACCACCTGCGCGGGCTCGCCCTGCAGGCTGTCGGGCGCGGCGCCGAGGCTCTGGTCGATCTGAGAAAGGCGGTCGCCCTGGACGCCAAGCTCGTCGATGCCCGGCTGGATCTCGGCAATGCGCTGCTTGACGAAGGCGACATTGCGAGCGCGGCAGCCGAGATCGAAGCGGCAGTGGCCGCCGAGCCTTCGTCGGCGATCGCTTACAACGCGCTGGGCAACCTGCGTGCGCGACAGCGCCAATTCGATGCCGCGATCGCCGCCTACGGGAGAGCCATCGAGCTCGAGCCGCGCCTGGCACAGGCGCACGGCAATCTCGGCATGCTGCAATTCGGCATCGCCGACACCGATGCCGCGATCGCATCGTTCCGGCGCGCCGTCGCGCTGGCGCCCGACCGACCGGCCAACTGGAGCGCGCTGTTGTTCGCGCTCAGCGTCTCGGATCGCGCGACCGCCAGCGGCATCGCTGCCGAACATCGCGCTTTCGGCGAGCGCTTTGCCGCGCGGATCGCGCCGCTGCCCGCAGTTGTCCCGGCGCCGCGTGCCGGCCGCCGGCTGAGGATAGGCTACGTTTCGTCCGATTGGCGGCGGCATGCGGTCGCGGTATTTGCCGAGCCGCTGCTGGCCGCACACGATCGCGCCCGCTTCGAGATTTTCTGCTATCAGAATTATTCCGGCGGCGACGAGGTCACCGCCCGTTTCGCCGCGTTGGCCGACCATTTCGTCCCGATCGCTTCGATGCCTGACGCCGAGGCGGCGAGGCGAATTCGCGACGATGCGATCGACATCCTGGTCGACTTGAACGGCCATACGGCGCACAACCGCCTGCCGGTGTTTTTTCTCAAGCCGGCACCGGTCCAGGCGTCTTGGGTCGGCTACCTGGGCAGCACCGGCGTTCCGACGATCGGCTACCGTCTGACCGACGTCTACACCGATCCGCCGGTGCAGCTGGAGGCCGCCGACGCCGAAGCGCTCTGGCGGCTGCCCCAGACGCAATGGTGCTATCACCCTTACGTCGAAGCACCCGACGTCGGTCCGCTGCCGGCGTCGACCGCCGGCAGCGTCACGTTCATCTGCATGAACCACCCGATCAAGATTTCGCGCAGTGCTTTGGCGCTCTGGGCGCGCATCCTGGCGGCGGTGCCTGCGTCACGCCTGATACTGCTGGCAACGCCTTACGATGGCCAGCGCGCGCGCGTCCTGGCATTCTTCGCCGGAGAGGGCATTGCGGGCGAGCGTATCGAGCAGGTCGGCGAGGCTCCGATCGCGACGTATCTGG